>JACPQR010000044.1 GCA_016190375.1 Deltaproteobacteria bacterium | reverse complement strand
GCCCCTTCTACCTCCCAGGCTCGTCGCGATCGACTTTCCGCCCGCCGTCCCCGCGGAGCGCGTCGGCGCCAAGCGGGGGCCTGTCCCACCGGCGACGTCGATCTCGAGCAGGACTACGACGTCAAGCGCGAGCGGTTACAGGCTCTCACGGCTCCGCGGAGATCCGTGGCTTTCGGCCGACCTTGGCGAATGGCCGATGGCAGCCGGGCCACTGCTCTACTCGTCGATTGGCATGACCATCGGCGGTGACCTCCAACTGGTGGTCTTCGAGTGGGACTTCGCCAACCACACGTTCGGCGATCCGGAGATCGCGGTGGTGGGGAACGAGCAGTGCCCCGCGGTGGACAAGCCGACGCTCACGCAGGATCTCCTCGGCGGACTGCACGTCGCGTTCCTGGGCACGGTGGTCAGCGCTCCGGTGTGCACGGCCTCGAAGACGGAGTTCGGCCCCGGTGAAGAATGGTCGGAGCCAGTCGCATTGACGGGTCCGGACGGCATCGCGGACTGCTCGGAGAACTGCGAGTTCGAGGGCTGCGACTTGAACCCCATCATCCGGACAGCAATGCCCGGCGCCTACGGTGGAGCGATCTACATGACCTCCGAGGGTGCCGTCGTCAATGAGAAGGATTCGACCCGCAACATCTGCCTCTGGCTCGGAAACGCCCTCCTGTGGCCGCCAGCGTGGGAGCTCGTGGCGGTCGTGGCCAATGTCAACCCGAAGGGCACCCACGACGCGGCAAACGGTGAGCTCATGAGGACCTGGGGAGCGACGACCGCATTCGACATCGCCCTGGACGGGACGCTGGTGGTCGCGTTCACCGACAGGGTCGTGGTCGGCACTGAGGACCGGGACCACGTCTTCATTACCTACTCCGATCCGGGTGGCGCCATCTGGGCCGAGCCGCGAGAGGTGTCGCCTGGAGGGGACTGGGAGGAGTTTCAGCCGACGGTCAGCGCTCATGACGAATCGGGCGTCTGGGCGGTCACGTTCTACAGCACCGAGAGGGATCCGGAGAATCAGACAGCAGTGGACGTCCTCGCCGTCACGGCGACTCGCGAAGCGATCTTCCAACGGCGGCGTCTGACACGGGACACTCCGGACGGCGCGGTCCCGTTCGAACCGTGCGCAACGACCGACCGCTCGTACTTCGGTCACTATAACGGCACGGCGGCTCTCCCAGGCGTGTTTCGGTTTTACACGGCCTGGGGGGACTCGAGGCTTGGTTGCGCACAGCAAGGAGTGCTGGCCGACACGTATCACCAGCACGTGTACGGAGCGCGCTGGCGATGACGCGCACTACCTTGGGGGCGTGCTGGATCCTGCTGTGCCCCGCTTGCTTTCTTTCCCACGACTCGTCTGTCCGGGGGAACCCGCGCGACGCCGCTCCACCGGCCCAAGACGGCTCGTCAGCGGGTGATGCAGGCTACGATGCCAAGCCATCGCACGGCGATGCTTCCGCACCTGCGGACGCCGCCGCCGACGCGCGGGCAGACTCCCCCGGGGACGCTGGAGCTCCCGTTCGCCATCCCTGCGCGAGAGGGGATGACTGTAACGACTGGTACGAGTTCGGCGCGCACTGCGTCGGAGGCTTCTGCTGCAACGGATGGAACGTAGACGGCCAATGCGTCTGCGGAAGGCTAGCCGGAGGCTGCCCGGGCGACGGGTTGTGGAGGTGCTGCGACAACCCACTCGTCGACTACGACGATGACGTCGAGGATTGCCAGCAGATGGTCTGTCCAGGCGACAACGAGTTCTGACGGCAGCGCGGCAACTCTGGGAGGGGGCGGCGTCGCTTGGGAAGCAGGAGGCTCGGTAGCCGCCGACGGAAGTACCTACTGAGCGTGGTGGCGGCGGATGTAGGCGGGGATCTCGAGGTCGACCTCGGGGATCGTCCTCTGGGCGCCGGGGACCGGAGCGGGGGCGGCTGCGACCGGGGCCGGAGGCGGATCGGACATGCGGCGGGTGCGCGTCGGCAGGTCCCTGACGTCGCCGGGGGAGCGCATGTAGACCGGCTTCTGGCGCGCGGCCTGTGTCTGGTAGATCTGCTGCTGCGCCTGCGCCGCGGCCGCGCCGTCCTGCATCGCCACGCGGTCGAAGCCGGTCGCGATCACCGTGATCTTCACGATGTCGCGCACGTCGGCCTGGACGACCGCGCCGAAGATGATGTTCGCCTCCTCGTGCGCCGCCTCCTGAACCAGCGTCGCCGCCTCGTTGACCTCGTGCAGCGTCAGATCCGGGCCGCCGGTGATGTTGATGAGGATGCCCGTCGCGCCGTCGACCGTGATGTCGTCGAGCAGCGGCGAGTGGATCGCCTGCTCGGCGGCTTCGACCGCGCGGCGCTCGCCCTTGCCGAAGCCGGTGCCCATCAGGGCACGGCCCATGTTGCTCATGATCGTCTTGACGTCGGCGAAGTCGACGTTGATGAGGCCCGGCGTCAGGATGAGGTCGCTGATCCCGCGCACCGCGTTGAGCAGCACCTCGTCCGCCCGCTTGAAGGTCTCGACGATCGGCATCGTCGGGTCGGCGATGCAAAGTAGCTTCTGGTTGGGAATCGTGATGAGCGTGTCCACCGCCTCCGAGAGAGCGGCGAGACCCGCCTCGGCCTGCTTGGCACGCTTTCGCCCCTCGAAGAGGAAGGGCTTGGAGACGACGCCCACCGTCAGGGCGCCGCACTCACGAGCCACCTGCGCCACGATCGGCGCCGCGCCCGTGCCGGTTCCGCCGCCCATGCCAGCCGTGACGAACACCATGTCGGCGCCCTGCAGCATGTCGCCGAGCTTGTTGACGTCCTCGAGCGCGGCCTTGCGGCCTACCTCGGGGTTCGCGCCAGCGCCCAGGCCCTTGGTCAGGTTCTGACCGAGCTGGATCTTCGTCCCCGCGAGGTTCGCCTCGAGCGCCTGGCGATCCGTGTTCGCGCAGATGAACTCCACGCCGTCGAGCCCCGCCGAGATCATCGTGTTGATGGCGTTGCCGCCCGCGCCGCCGACCCCGACCACCTTGATCTGCGCACCCAAATCGCCCTCGTTTTCCGCGAACTCGATCGAGAAGGCCATCGTTCCTCCCGGTACTGACGCTTTCGAAGCCGTTATCCAATCGCCCGCCGGGCTGCCTTCCCGAGGGGCGGTGACACCAGATCAGAAAACTTCCCTCAGCCAGTCGCTCACGCGGCGACCAATCTTCGACACGACCCTGTCCTCGCCGCCCGGACGCGTCACGCGCACGGAGGGTTTTCCACGCTGCTCGTTCGCCCCGTACATCACCAGGCCCACGGCGGTCGCGTACATCGGGTTCTTGACCACGTCGGCCAGCCCCCCGATCCCGGTCGGCGAGGCGCGACGAACCGGCAGTCCGAGGACGTCCTCGGCCATCTCCGGCATGCCCTCCATGATCGTCGCGCCACCGGTGATCACCGCACCCGACGCGAGCAGGTCGTGATACCCGGTATTCGCGATCTCGGCGCGCACGAGCTGAAAGATCTCCTCGACCCGCGGCTCGACGATCTCGCAGAGAACCCGCCGCTTGATCGACCGCGCCGGACGACCGCCGACGCTCGGCACCTCGATCTCCTCCTCGGGGTCGACGAGCGAGGTGAGCGCGCAGCCGTGCTTCTGCTTGATCGCCTCGGCCTCGGCGATCGGGGTCCTGAGCCCGGTCGCGATGTCCTGCGTCAGGTTGAGGCCGCCGAGCGGGATGACGGCCGTGTGCATCACCGAGCCGTCGACGAAGAGCACGATGTCGGTCGTTCCGCCGCCGATGTCCACGAGCGCGACGCCGATCTCCTTCTCGTCCTCCGACAGGACCCCGTACGAGCTCGCGAGCTGCTCGAGGACGATGTCCGCGACCGTGAGGTCGCAGCGTTGCGCGCACTTGACGATGTTCTGCGCGCTCGAGACCGAGCCCGTCACGATGTGGACCTTGGCCTCGAGCCGCACGCCGTTCATGCCCACGGGCTCGTGGATGCCGTCCTGGTTGTCGACGATGAACTCTTGGGGCAGCGCGTGGACGACCTCGCGGTCGACCGGGATCGCGATCGCCTTCGCGGCGTCGAGCACGCGATCCACGTCGTGAGCGCCGATCTCCTTGTCACGCACCGCCACGACGCCGGACGAGTTGAAGCCCTTGATGTGGCCACCCGCGATCCCGGCGTACACCGTGGAGATCTCGACGCCCGCCATCTGCTCGGCTTCCTCGACGGCGCGCTGGATCGACGCCACGGTCTGCTCGATGTTGACGACGACGCCCTTGCGCAGCCCCTTGGACGGGTGCGATCCGATCCCGATGATGTCGATCCCGTCGTCGGTCGCCTGACCCACGACGCAACAAACCTTCGTCGTCCCGATGTCGAGGCCGACGACAATCTCCTCACGGCGCGCCATGTTCACTGACGTATCTCGAAGAGATCGGGCGGGGCAAATTTCTGGCGACGAATTTGTCCTACATCTCGCACGGCTACCCCGGGCTCTCTTCCTTCGGAGCCGGCCGGAGCTTGACCGTCGCCCGGTCCTGACGGACGCGGTTGTCGAGGTAGATGTACTGGGCCCCGAGCCCCCGGCGCCCCAGCTCCTGCAGGAGCCGCGACAGGCGGGCGAGCTTGACGCGATAGGGCCCCGGCCCGAGCCGGACCCGGGTGGCGCCGTCGGCGAGGACGAGCGAGAAGCCGGAGGCCCCATCCCGGTGGATCTCGGACAGGGGCGCCCGGTTCGCGAGGCCGCCATCGTCATACTCTGCCACCAGCCCCAGGGCCTCGCGGATCGCGTCCCCGGAAGCGCGCGGGTGGTCGATCACGGTCTGGCGGGCGAGCCCGGTGATCACCGGCAGGTCGGCAGGGTCGCGCTCGCCCAGCTTCTTGAAGATCTCGCCTTCGGCGTCGACGAGGTACAGCCCCTCGAGCTCGATGAGCGCGCTCGGGGTCCGCTCCCGGACGCGCACGCGGACGGTGCCGGGCAGACGGCGGACGACACGGGCCTCGCGGATCCAGGCGATCTGACCGATCTTCCGCTCGGCCCCGTCGACGTCGAGCCGAAAGATGTTCGCCCCCGCCGCGATGCCACCGGCCTCGAGGATCTCGTCGCGGCCCACCCGGGACATCCCCCTGATGACGATCTCGCGGATCTCGAAGTGCTCGGAGTTGGTGACGTAGTGGTGAACGAAGAAGCCGAGCGCGGCCAGCGCGGTGACGATCCCGCCAGCGATGAGGACCCTCGTCACGATGAAGACGGTCCGGGCGATCACCCGCCTGGCAGTCCCCAGGAGCCGCGACGGACCGGCGGACCGCCCGTCCGGCTTCGCCGGCCGCCTGCGGTTCGGCGCGGGCGCCGCACGGCTGGAGGTGGTCGACCTCACGGCTCCCCCTTCCGGCGCAGCCGCTCGGCGATCCGGGGGGCGAGCTGGGAGACGTCGCCGGCGCCCAGCGTGATGACGATGTCTCCTTCCTGAACCACGTCCACGACCCGATCCACCGCGGTGTTGCGGTCGGGCAGGTACTCGACTGCCTTGTGGCCGTGCTTCCGGATCGCCTTGACGAGCCGGGCCGAGTCCACGCCCGCGATTGGCGTCTCACCGGCGGCGTAGATGTCCATCACGAAGACGACGTCCGCGCGGTTGAACGCGGTCGCAAACTCGTGCATCTGATCGCGGGTCCGGGTATGGCGGTGCGGCTGAAAGAGGACGACGACGCGGCGGCTGTAAGCTCGCTGCGCTGCCTCCAGCGTGGCGCGCACCTCGGCCGGATGGTGGCCGTAGTCGTCCACGACCATGACGCCGCCGACCTCGTCGACGACGGTGAACCTTCGCTGCACTCCGCCGAAGGTCGCGAGCGAGTCCCGTGCGCGTTCGGGTGGGACGCCGAGCTCGTCGGCGACGGCGACCGTGGCCAGGCAGTTGAGGACGTTGTGGGGCCCCGGCATCCTCACGGTGAAGTCCCCGATGGACTTGCCGCGCCGCACGATCTCGAAGGTCGACTCGAGCCCCGAGAACCGCGCCGCGCGCGCGCGGTAGTCCGCCTGCGCGGAGAAGCCATAGGTGCACAACCGCCGGTCGAGCCTCGGGAGGATCGCCTGCACGTTGGGGTGGTCGAGACACAGGACCGCGAGCCCGTAGAAGGGGACCTTCTCCAGGAACGAGACGAAGGCGTCCTGGATGGCCTCGAGGTTCGACCAGTGGTCGAGGTGCTCGGGGTCGATGTTCGTCACGACCGCGACGGTCGGGGTCAGGTGCAGGAACGAACCGTCGCTCTCGTCGGCCTCGGCGACGAGGATCTCGCCCTGCCCCAGGCGCGCGTTCGACCCGATCGCGTTGAGCTTGCCGCCGATCACGACGGTCGGATCCAGCCCGGCGCCCGAGAGCACCGTCGCGATGAGCGAGGTGGTCGTGGTCTTGCCGTGGGCGCCGGCGACGGCGACACCGTACTTGAGGCGCATCAGCTCCGCGAGCATCTCGGCGCGCCTGATCACCGGGATCTGCGCCTCGCGGGCGCCCTCGACCTCCACGTTGGTCGCGACGACCGCGCTCGAGTACACGACGACGTCGGCGCCCGCCACGTTCTCAGGGCGGTGCCCCTCGTGGATGCGAGCGCCGGCCGCCTCGAGGCGGCGCGTCACGTCGGACTGCTTGAGGTCGCTCCCGCTGACCGAGTAGCCGAGGTTGAGGAGCACCTCGGCGATGCCGCTCATGCCGATGCCACCGATCCCGACGAAGTGGATCCTGTGGACGCGTCCTCTAAACACTCGCGGCCTCCGTCATCGCCTCGGGCTGTGGCTCGCAGAGCAGGGTCAAGAGATCGCGGGCGATGTCCCCGGCGGCCCCGGGACGCCCGCGATCGAGCGCGGCTCGCGCCATTCGCCGCCGTCCCGAGTCGTCCGCGAGGAGCCGCCTCATGACCTCGGCCAGCCGCTCCGGTGTCAGCTCCTTCTCGGGGAGCATCACGCTCGCGCCGGCCGCCTGCAACGAGGCGGCGTTGTGCGTCTGGTGATCGTCGGTGGCGTACGGGAAGGGCACGAGGATCGACGCCCGGCCGATCGAGCAGAGCTCCGACAGCGTCGTCGCGCCCGCCCGACAGATCACGAGGGACGCGGCAGCGACGGCACCGGCCATGTCGTCGATGAAGGGCCGGACGTCCGCGTCCACGCCGAGCTCGCGGTAGAGGGCCGCCACCTCCTCGAGATCGGCCTTGCCCGTCTGGTGGACGATGGGCCTGGCCAGCGCCGCGAGCTTCATCGCACGCGGAACGAGGCGGTTGAGCGCCCTGGCTCCCTGGCTGCCGCCGAAGACGAGGATGGCGCCGTCCCCGGGGTCCTCTGCGCCGGCTCGCTCCGCGAAGGCGAGGCGCACGGGGTTTCCCATCACGACCGCCTTGCCTCGCGGGAAGCGGGCGACGCTCTCCGGAAACGTGACGTAGGCCTTCTGCACGAGCGGGCCGACGAGCCTGTTGGTCAGCCCCGGCACGGCGTTCTGCTCGAGGACGGCGGTCGGGATGCCACAGGTCCGCGCGGCGAGGATCGCGGGACCGGAGGCGTAGCCGCCAACCCCGAGGACGAGATCGGGCCGCTCCTCGGCCAGGATTCGCCGCACCTCCAGGACCGCGCGGGGAACGGAGGCGACGCCGCGGAGCGCACCGCGCCACCCCATGCCCTTGATGGGGTGAACGCCGATCAGCCGGAGCCTCAGGCCTCGCGCCGGCACCGCGCGCGCCTCGAGCCCCCGCTCGGTGCCGATGAAGAGCACATCCGACCCCGGCTGGAGCTTGGTCACGGCCTCGGCCACTGCCATCCCTGGAAACAGGTGGCCTCCGGTCCCGCCGCCTGCCACGACGAGCTTCATGTGGTCACACCGTCGTCGAGGTTCGGGCCGCTACCCAGGCTCCAGCCGTACGTCGGCGCCGTCCTGCGGGTGCGGGAGATGTTGATGAGGATCCCCACCGCGTAGAGCATGAGGACGAGCGACGACCCGCCGTAGCTCACGAAGGGGAGGGTCAGGCCCTTGGTGGGCAAGGAGCCCATCGCGACCCCGAGGTTGACCAGGACCTGCATGCCGAGAAGCGTCGAGACGCCGAAGGCGACGTAGGTGCCGTATGCGTCTGCCGCGTGCCACGCGATGCGGATGCCACGGTAGACGATTATCGCGTACACCCCGAGCATCGCCGCGATGCCGACGAAGCCGAGCTCCTCGCCGATGATGGCGCTGATGAAGTCATTGTGCGCCTCGGGAAGGAAGAACAGCTTCTGCTTGCCGTCCCCTAGGCCCACGCCCCAGAGCCCGCCCGAGCCGAAGCTCATCAGCGACTCGGAGATCTGGTAGCCGACATCGTAGCGGTACTCCCACGGGTTCAGGAACGCCATGATCCGCCGCATCCGGTAGGCGGACCCGACGACCGCCTTGTACGCGAGGGGCAGCGCGACGAGGACGATCCCGACCAGGTAGCCCATCCGGGCACCGGCGACGAACAGGAGCGTGAAGGTCGTCAGCGCGATGACGATCGCGGTGCCGAAGTCGGGCTGCAAGAGGAGGAGCGCGACGAACAGGGCCGCGCAGAGGACGTGAGGCAGGAAGCCCACCGTGAAGGTCTTGACCTTCTCCGCCTTCTTCGCGAGCGAGTACGACAGGTACATGATTACCGCGAGCTTCGCGATCTCGGAGGGCTGGATGCCGATCGGTCCCAGGCGCAGCCAGCGCGACGCCCCTCCGACCCTCGTCCCCAGACCGGTCGCGCACAGGACGAGCCCCCCGGCCGCGACGAACAGCATCGGGTACGTGAGCTTCAGGTAGAGGTGGTAGTCGATCCGCGAGGCCGCGGCCATCGCGACGATCCCGAAGACGGCGAACGCCGACTGGCGCGCGAGGAAGTACGTGGAGGCCCCGAACTCCTTCGCGGCGAAGACCGCGGAGGCGCTGTAGACCATGACGATCCCGAAGCCGACGAGCGCGACGACGCAGGCCGCCAGCAGCCGGTCGGGCTCGTGGACTCCTTGGGAGGTCGCCCGGGCCTCGCTCACGCAACTTCCTCCAGGACCACCGAGCGGAAGACGTTGCCGCGCTCGACGTAGTCCTCGAACATGTCGTAGCTGGAGCAGGCGGGCGCGAGCAGGACCGCGTCCCCGGGCATGGCGAGGCTCCTCGCGCGTCGGACCGCGTCGCGCATGTCCGTGGCGCGGACGACCTCGGCCGCGCCGCGGAGGACCTCGGCCATCTTGTCCGCGGCCTCGCCGATGAGGACTACCGCGCGGGCCTTGCGCTCCACCTGGTCGCGCAGGGGGCCGTAGTCCCCTCCCTTGTCGCGGCCGCCGGCGATCAGAACCGCACGGCCGCAGATGCCCTCGAGCGCCTTGACGGCGGCGCCGACGTTCGTGGCCTTGGAGTCGTCCCAGTAGGAGACCTCCTCGCGGCAGGCGACGAGCTGCATCCGGTGCGGCAGGCCCGTGAAGGTCGAGAGCACCTGCCCGATCGCGGCGGGCTCGGCTCCCATCAGGCGCGCCGCGAGGACGGACGCCATCGCGTTCGTGACGTTGTGAGCGCCACGGAGCTGCAGGGCCGACAGCGGGTAGCGGGCGCCTGCTCGCCGGTCGACGATCTCGTCGCCCTCGACGGCCACCTCGGCGGCTCCGGACGCGCCGTAGGTCGCGACCCGTGCGCGGCCCGCCCTGGCGAGCGACTCGCACACGACGTCGCCTGCCGGCACGACCGCGTGGTCGTCCGAGCGCTGAGCGAGGAAGACGCGCGCCTTCGCCGCGGCGTACGCGGCGAAGGACGGGTAGCGATCGAGGTGGTCCTCGGTGACGTTGAGCAGGAGCGCCACCTCGGGCCGGAAGCGAGCGGTGCGCTCGAGCTGGAAGCTCGACACCTCGACGACGAGCGCGCCGCCGGGCTCGGCCGCGGGCGTTCCTACCGCGAGGCAGAGCGGCGCGCCCAGGTTCCCCCCCGAGAAGGTCGCGATGCCCTGCGCCTCGAGCATCCGGCCGAGCAGCGTCGTCACGGTCGACTTCCCGTTGGTGCCGGTGATCGCGACGATTCGGCCGCGGCAGAAGCGCGCGGCCAGCTCGAGCTCTCCGACGATGGGGACGCCCCGCTTCTCCGCAGCCGCGATCTCGGGGATCGGAGGCACGCCGGGCGAAAGGACGATCAGGTCCGCCGAGACGAAGCTCGCCTCTACGTGTCCGCCGACCTCGAGCGTGACGCCCTTCTCGCAGAGGGAGCGTGCCTCGTCCGCGAGCGCGCCGAGCTCGCGGCGATCGGTGGCGGTGACCACGGCGCCCTCGCGCGCCGAGAGCTCGGCCGCCGAGATCCCGCTCTTGCCCAGCCCCACCACGAGCACACGGGCACCCTTCAGTTGCGACGTCGAGACGAACGAGCTCAAAAGTGTCATCGTTCACCGAACCTTCAGGCTCGCCAGCGAGACGAGCGCCAGCATGATCGAGATGATCCAGAACCGCACGATGATCTTCGGCTCCGCCCAACCCTTCAGCTCGAAGTGGTGATGGATGGGCGCCATTCGGAAGATCCGTTTCCCGGTGAGCTTGAACGAGACGACCTGCGTGACCACCGAGACGGCCTCGATCACGAAGATCCCGCCGAGGAGCACGGACAGGAGCTCGTTCTTGGTGAGGACCGCCATCATGCCCAGCGCGCCGCCGAGCGCGAGCGAGCCGACGTCCCCCATGAAGACCTGTGCGGGATACGTGTTGTACCAGAGGAAGCCGATGCCCGACCCGACGAGCGCGCCCGCGAAGACGGCGAGCTCGCCGGCGGACGGCAACGCGGGGATGTGCAGGTACCTGGGCATGGAGAAACCGGCGAAGGTCGCGCCCGTGATGTAAGCGAGGAGCAGGTACGTCCCCGCGTTGATGATCACGGGACCGATCGCGAGGCCGTCGAGGCCATCGGTGAGGTTGACGGCGTTGGACATCGACACGACGACGAAGACCGCGAAGGCGACGTAGGCGAGCATCGGCAAGACGATCCGGACGCGGTCGAACGCGACGAACGGCAGCGCCATCCTCAGGCGCACGCGCTCCCAGTCCCGCGGCACCGAATCGAGGGCGAACAGGTAGTACAGGACGACGCCCGCGATGATGATCTGCAGCGCGAGCTTCGCGACGGCCGGCAGCCCCGCGGAGCTCTTCTTCCGGATCTTGAGCGAGTCGTCGAGAAAGCCGATGAGACCGTAGCCGACCGTGACGGCGAGGCTCATCCAGACGAACACGTTGCCGAGGTCCGCCCAGAGCACGGTCGGGATGACCATCGCCAGAAGGATCAGCGAGCCGCCCATGGTCGGCGTCCCCGCCTTGGAGAAGTGGGACTTGGGGCCCTCCTCGCGGATCGTCTGGCCGATCTGCTGCTCCTGCAGCCGCCGGATGAACCAGGGCGACAGGGCGAACGCGATCACCATCGCCGTGAGGACCGCGGCGATCACGCGGAAGGGGATGTAGCGCAGGACGTTGAGGAAGTGCAGCCACGGAGCCTCGTTGCGCAGCGGATAGAGCAGGCCGTAGAGCATCAGGCCGCCTCCTCCGTGAGGGCCTGCACGACCCGCTCCATTCGCATCCCGCGAGATCCCTTGACGAGCACGACGTCGTCGGGCCGGACCATGGGCCCGATCTCGCCCGCCGCGGCGCCAGAGCTCTCGAAGGTCGAGACCGAGCGTGCGTCGAGGCCCCCTGCGACCGCGGAGTCGGCGACGTCCTTGGCCGACGGACCGCAGGCCACGAGCCCGCGGACACCGATCCGCGCCACCAGCTCGCCGAGCGCGCGATGAGCCGCGCGGCTCTCGGAGCCGAGCTCCAGCATCTCGCCGAGCACGACGAGGCGCCGCGACGCGCTCGCAAGGCTCGCCAGGGTCTCGAAGGCGGCCCTCATCGACTCGGGGTTGGCGTTGTAGGTGTCGTCGAGGACCAGCGCGCCGCACCTCGCGGCGACCGGGGCCATCCGGCCGCTGGCCGGCCTGACGCTCTCGATCCCGGCCGCGATCGCCGCGGGCTCGATCCCCAGCGCCAGAGCTGCCGCGGTCGCACCGAGGGCGTTCGAGACCTGGTGCGCTCCGACGAGACGAAGCCGCGCCTCGACCCGGCCGCGCGGGGTGTCGAGGACGATCGCGGCCCCTTCGGGGCCTTGGTCGTGCGTGGACCGGAGCCTCACGTCGGCGTCCTCGGTCCCGTACGTGATCTTCCGCTCGCGGGTCAGCCTCGCGGCCTCCGCGAGAACCCGCGGGTCGAGGGCGTTCACGACGCCGATCCCGCGGGTCCCCAGCGCCGCGAAGAGCGCCCCCTTCTCGGCCTGAACGCCCTCGATCGACCCGAGCCCCTCGAGGTGGGAGGAGCCGATGCACGTGATGATCGCCACGTCGGGAAGGGCGATCCCCGCCAGGCGCGCGATCTCGCCGGGAGAGCTCGTACCGAGCTCGAGGACGGCGAAGCGATGCTCCGGCGAGAGCTGGAAGATCGTCAGCGGCAGGCCGACCTGGTTGTTGAGGTTCCCTTCGGTGACGAGCGTCGGCGCGACCTGCCGGCAGATCGCCCCCACGAGGTTCTTCACCGAGGTCTTGCCGACCGAGCCCGTGATGGCGAGGGCGGCCGCGGACGAGCGCCGGCGATGCGCCGCCGCCAGGTCGCCGAGCGCCCTCGACGTGTCGTCGACCTCCACGACCGGCGCCCCGGACGGAGCCGATCGACCGCGCTCCACGACCAGCACGGCGGCTCCGCCCGCCTTCGCCGCGGGGAGGAAGTCGTGGGCGTCGAAGCGTTCACCCCTCAGCGCGACGAAGACACCGCCGGCGATCGGCGATCGGGTGTCCGTGAAGACGCCTGATGCCTGCAGGCCCACGCATCCCCGGGCGTCGCCGCCCGTGGCCCGGGTGATCTCGTCGATCGAGAACGCCGCGGAGTTGTGGGAAGCGGAGCTAGCCATCGAGGGCCTTCGCCGCCTCCTCGTGGTCGCTGAAGTGCATCTTGGTCTCGCCCAGGATCTGGTAGTCCTCGTGCCCCTTGCCGGCGATGAGGAGGCAGTCGCCCGCGCCAGTGGCCTTCACACCGAGGGCGATCGCGGCGCGCCGATCCTGCTCGACGAGCGTCTCGCGCGCGCCCGCGAGCCCCGGGAGGATCTCGGCGATGATCGCCGCCGGATGCTCGGTCCTGGGGTTGTCGCTCGTGACGATCGCCAGGTCGGCACCCCTCGCAACGGCGGCGCCCATGAGAGGACGCTTCTCGCGGTCACGGTCTCCACCGCAGCCGAAGACGCAGACCAGGCGGCCCTTCACGATCGGACGCAGGGCGGCGAGAGCCCGCGCGAGCGCGTCCGGCGTGTGGGCGTAGTCCACCAGGACGAGTCGCCCGGACGGGTCGGCGACGCGCTCGAGCCGCCCCGGCACGTTCCTGACGGACGCGATGCCGCGCGCGGCCGAAGCGGCGTCGCAGCCCAGCGCTAGCGCGGCTCCGAGGGCGGCGAGCGCGTTCTCCAGGTTGTGGCGGCCGAGGAGCGGCGAGCGGATCTCGACCGCACCGCCCGGTGTCGACACGAGGGCTCGGAGCCCATCGGCCGAAAAACTCGCCTCCGTCGGGACGAGGTCGGCGAGTGCCCCGGGCTTCGTCGAGTAAGTCGACACCGGGCAGCGAGCCTCGCGGACCAGAGAGACGCCGAAGGGGTCGTCGGCGTTCACGACGGCGGCGCCCGGCTCGAGATCGGTGAAGAGGACTCTCTTCGCGGCGGCGTAGTGCTCCATCGTGCCGTGGTAGTCGAGGTGGTCCTGGGTGAGGTTCGTGAAGACGGCGACCGCGAACCGACAGCCGTGGACGCGCCGCTGCGCGAGGGCGTGCGAGCTGACCTCCATCACCAGGTGCGTCGACCCCGTCTCGAGCGCCTCCCGCGCCAGACGCTGCAGGTCGTCGGCCTCGGGAGTGGTGTGCGCTGCGTCGCGCCTGTCGGGACCGATCCGGTAGCCGATGGTGCCGATCACGGACGCGGACTTGCCGGCGCCCGCCAGCGCTGCGTCCACGAGGTAACTGGTCGTGGTCTTGCCGTTCGTCCCGGTGATTCCGGCGACGGCGAGACGCGCGGTCGGGTCACCGTAGACCCCGGCGGCGAGCCGGCCGAGCAGGGCGCGAGGGTCCGGCACGACGGCGATTGGAAGCGAGGTCTCGAGCTCTCGACCAGCGACGATGGCCGCCGCTCCGCGCGCGGCTGCGTCCTCGACGAACCTCGCTCCGTCGGCGCGGGCGCCCGCGAGCGCGACGAAGACGTCTCGGGGTCTGACGGCGCGGGAGTCGTGCTGAACGCCACGGACCTCTACCTGCCCGCCTCGAAGGGGCGTCACGCCAAGGGGCGCGAGAATTGACTCGAAGGTCAGCATCCGATCACCCAGGCCAATGCAGGCTCGTGCATACCCTGAACCACCGCTTCTTGCCGCGAGATCTCCCAGCACGCTAGTCAATCGTCTCCAGGCGGACACGAACGGGTGTCCGCGGGGGCACTCCGGAAGTAGCCTCCGGAACCTGCTGCACGACCACGCCGGTTCCTTCGGGCTGCAGTCCCAACCCCTTGCGCCGCACGGCGAGGAGCGCCTGGCGGAGCGTCATCCCCGACAGGTCCGGGACGCGCACCTGCCCTCGAGGGATCGGCTGCAGCGCTGGCGCCGACGGGCGGCGCGGGCTCTCCCAGACGATCACCTCGTCCTCCGGGCGCGGCGGCCCCGACGGGGCGCCGGTCTCGACCTCGGCCTGGGGTGATTCCGGAGCCGATGACACCTCGGTCCTCGTGGCGTCGGCCGCCGGACTGGTCGCGGCGCCTTCCGCTCCAGGTGCCTGGTTCGCCTGGCCGCCTACCGCAGCGGGGACCGGCGGCGGCGAGTGAAGGCCCAGCGCGGCCGCCTGGATGCTGTCGCCCTCCGCAGCGAGGGCGAGCGTCGTCACGCCGTCGCGGTGCCGCGGGCGACGGCGCACGACACCGCCGAAGCTCGGGACGACCCCGAGGTAGCGCAGCGAGCGATCCGCGATCCTGCGAAAGACCGGCGCCGCGACGATCCCGCCGTAGTGCGAGACGATGGGCTCGTCGATCACGACGGTCATCGCGAGGCGCGGGCGGTCGGCGGGCACGAAGCCGACGAAGGAGGCCAGCCAGCGATCCTCGGAGTAACCACCGTGCTCGAAGTCCGCCTTCTGCGCAGTGCCGGTCTTGCCCGCGACGAGGTAATCGTCGAGGCCGCCCTCGATCCCCGTGCCTCCGTCCTCGGTCACGGCCGTGAGCATGTCCGCGATGAGCCGCGCCGTTGTCTCGGGGATCACTCGCCGGCGAACGCGGGGCAGGAGCTCCTCGGCGGTCTCGCCGCGGCTGTCGAGGATCCGCTTCACGAGCAGCGGCCGCATGAGCTTGCCGCCGTTGGCGACCGCGGCCACGGCCATGGTGAGCTGGAACGAGCTCATGCTGATCCCCTGACCGAACGCGGCGCTGGCCGTGTCGGCGTCGCGCCACCGCCGGTAGTCGTTGATCGAGCCCGGCGTCTCGCCCGGAAGGGGAACGCCCGTCACCTCTCCGAAGCCGAAGCGACGGAAGAACTGGTACAGTCTCGTCCTTCCGAGCGCCAGCGCGATCTTGGCGGCGCCGATGTTCGACGAGCGCGCGAGGACCTGCGTCGGGGTGAGCCAGCCGTCGCGGTGGGCGTCGTGGATGACGTAGTCCGCCATTTCGAACAGGCCCTTCTCGCAGTAGACGAGCTCCGACGGGCGCAGCGTCCCCGAGGCGAGGGCCGCGGCGAGCGTGAAGATCTTGATCGTCGAGCCCGGCTCGAACCGATCGCAGACGGCGCGGTTCCGGCGCTGGAACGCTCCGGCCTGGCCGAACTCGTTGGGGTTGAACGACGGCGCGTTGGCGATCGCGAGGACCTCGCCGGTGGCTGGCTCGATCACCACCACCGAGCCTGCACGGGCCTCGTAGGTCGTCATCGCCGCAGCGAGCTCCTCCTCGGCGATGTGCTGGATCGTCTTGTCGATCGACAGGATCACGTCGCCCCCGGCGACCCTTCGACCGTCGATGAGCTCCTCGGCGAAGACGAGGTTGCCGCGCGCGTCGCGCAGGCCCGCGATGACCTCGCCGTGGCCGCGCAGGACCTCGTCCTGGGTGAGCTCGACCCCTTCGAGCCCCGCGGCGTCGAGGCCCGCGAACCCGAGGACGTGCGAGGCGAGATCGCGGTTCGGGTAGAAGCGCCGGCTCTCTCGCTGGATGTGGACGCCTCGGAGCCGGAGCGCGCGGACCGCCGCGGCCTCGTCGGGCTGGACCCGACGGTCGACCCACACGAAGAACCGGCGGCTCTGGAGCTTCTTCGCCAGCGCGGGCTCGTCGACCTGGAGCGCGCCCGCGAGAGCGGCCGCGGTCCGCGCGGGGTCCGTGACCTCTCGTGGGTTCGCGTAGACGCTCTCGACGTCCACCGACACGGCGAGCTCGCGACCGTTTCGGTCGTAGATGATGCCCCGCCGCCCCGGGAGCCGGACCTCGCGGAGGTACTGCTGCTCCGCCATCTGGCGAAGCTCGTCACCTTGCCGCACCTGCAACGCCCACGCGCGATTGACGATGAGCACGAGCCCAACGCCGAGAAGAACCAGGAGGAATCCGATGCGCAGCTTTATCCACAGGATCCGCCGCCCCGGAACGCTCCTGGGATCTGGCGCCTCGCCGGCGGCCGGGCGGCGGACGTTCGGCGGCAGCGCGGCCGCCGCGGATGCGCGGTTCGGCGCTGTCTTTTCCCGCCGGGCGCGCGTCATCGCATCCTCCCGGACGCTGCCCGCAGGGCCGAGCTCCTCGAGCCGCCGACCGGGATGATCCTGTCGTAGCCGGGGACGTCCATCTGGAGGGCCTGGCGCGCGATCGAATCGATCCGGGACGGCTCGCGCAGGCTCGCGGCCTCGAGCTGGAGCTCGCGCCTGCGCTCGAGGAGCTTGATCTGCACGGCGCGCCCCTCCGAGAGGGCGTAGCCGAGCTCGATGACGCGAAGCCGCAGTCCGAGGTGGAGCACGAACGCGGCCGTCGCGGCGGCTACGGCGACGGTCCAGAGGAAGAGGAAGCCCCGCGATGAGATCCCCGAGGTCATCACACCGGGGGGACCCTGCGGCTCCCCCCGGACCCCCCCTCGCCCGGCCGGAGTGAATCCGACCTCGCTCGTCATTACACCGGGGGGACCCTGCGGCTCCCCCCGGACCCCCCCTCGCTCGGCCGGAGTGAATCCGACCTCGCTCGTCATTTCGCTTCGCTTCATGAGCGGTCCGTCCTCTCGGCGACTCGGAGCTTGGCGCTGCGGGCCCGCGGGTTTCGCGCGATCTCGTCCGCATCCGGGACGATCGGCTTCTTCGTGAGGGGCGCGAGCAGCGGGTCGGAGCGGAACGCGTTCTTGACGCGCCGATCCTCGAGCGAGTGGTACGACAGGATCGCGGCCCGCCCGCCAGGGGCGAGCAGCTTGCCGAGGCTGGCGAGCAGCGCGTCGAGCTGGCCGAGCTCGTCGTTCACGGCCATCCGCAGGGCCTGAAACGTTCGCGTCGCCGGGTCGATCCCGCCGCGCGGACGCGATCCCGTCGCGCGGTGGACCGCTCTGCGCAGGTCGGCGGTCGTCTCCAGAGCTCCGTCGGCCAGGGCACGACGGATCGCACGGGCGATGCGCCGGCTCTGCCGCTCCTCGCCGAGCTGAAAGAGAATGTCCGCGAGCTCCGGTTCGCCCTTGCGCTCGATCAGCTCGCGTGCCGTCTCGCCGCGAGTCGGATCGGCGCGCATGTCGAGCGGCCCTTCGGCGCGGAAGGAGAATCCGCGCGCGGGATCGCCGATCTGGGGCGACGACAGCCCGAGGTCGGCGACCAGCCCGTCCGCGGCAGCCTGGCCTCGCGACGCGAGGATCTCGGGCAGATCGCGGAAGGTCGCCTGCATCACCACGACTCGACCTCCTTCGCCCCCGAGGATCGCCTGGCAGGCCCGAACGGCGGCCGGGTCCCGGTCGATGCCGAGCAGCCTGCCCCTCGGCCCGAGGCGCGCGAGGATCGCGAGCGCGTGGCCGGCGCGGCCGATGGTCGCGTCGACGTAGAGGCCGTCCGGCCGGCGGACGAGCCAGTCCGCGACGACGTCGCCCAGAACGGGCTCGTGCCGGTCGCCCGCATCGCTCACAGCCCCAGATCCGAGAGCGCCTTGGCGAGGGGCGCTCGTTCTTCGTCCGCCACCTGCGAGTGCTCGCGCCAGCGATCGAGCGACCAGATCTCGATGTGGTCCACGACTCCCGCGAACAGCACGTCGCGTCCGATGCCCGCGTGGTCGCGCAGCGCCGCCGGGAGCAGGATGCGTCCCTGCCGGTCCACGGGGCTCTCGATCGCGCCCGAGACGTACAGCCTCTTGATCCGCACCACGTGGGGCTCGAAGCGCGGCAGCTTCGCCAGTCGCTCCTCGAACGCCTGCCACTCCGCGACCGGATAGGCCACGAGGCAGGGATCGAGGCCGCAGGTGACGATCACCCGCTCGTCGCCCCGCGCCGCCAGGATCTCGCGGAAGCGCGCGGGCAGGCTGGTGCGACCCTTTCGATCGACGTTGTGCTCGTACCGGCCGCGGAACACCGCGCTCTGCCCTCTCTTGGGGAGCCGATGACACGGCTTCCCACTATTTCCCACTTCATCGCGGACCCTACGCTCCGATTTCCGACCATGTCAACTTCGATCCCTCGCAGCCTGTTGAAATCGTTGACGTACTGCTTGCTCGTTCAGGTGGGATGAGGTGGGGCAACACACGTGCGTGGCGGGCTTGGGTGGTGCGGCCGCCTGGGCGGCCCCGTGGACCTCCCGAGCCCGTCGTGAACTTGTTAACCTCGTCCCCGTGGCACCCGTGGCCTGCCCGAAATGTGGCCATACGCAGTCCGCGGCGGAGGCTTGTGACCGCTGCGGAGTGGTCTTCGCGCGCTACGACCCGGCGCGGGCCGAAGCGCCCTCGGACGAGGCGGCTCGCGCGCTGTGGGACGCGGCCGTCGCGGCCTGGGACGACGACGCGAAGCACAGGGGCTTCGTCCAGTACTGCACGGCCATGGGTCTGTACTCCTACGCGGCCCAGCAGTACGGCGCCGCGAGGCGAGATGAGGGGCGCGAGGCCCGTGCCGCGCGCGAGCTCTCTCGCCTCGCGCTCCTGGCCGAGCAGGCGCTTCTGTCTACCAAGCCAACGGGACAGACCGCGATGGTCAGGAGGGTCAAGACGGCGCTCCTCCTCTTCGCGCTCGCGGTCTGTGCCGCCATGCTCCTCTTCGTGATCTCGCGCGCGGCGTGGTGATACCCTCTGAGGGTTGCAGGTCGACTTCGCACAGCGCGAGCTGACGATCAAGCTCGTGTACTACGGCCCCGCGCTGTCGGGGAAGACCACGAACCTGCAGCAGATCCACGGCTTCGTCTCGCCGGTGAGCTGCGGCCGCCTGATGACGCTCGACACCCGTGACGATCGCACGCTGTTCTTCGACCTGCTGCCGCTGCAGTTCCGGAGCGACACGGGTCTTCACCTTCGGCTCAAGCTGTTCACCGTCCCGGGCCAGGTGATGCACACCGCGACGCGTCGCCTGGTCCTCTCCAACGCCGACGGCGTGGCGTTCATCGCGGATTCGCAGCTCTCCGAGACGCGCAACAACGCGAGCTCGTTCGTGGACCTGAGGGAGAACCTCCGGCAGAACGGCCTCGCGATCGAGACGATGCCGGTCGTCGTGCAGTTCAACAAGCGCGACCTCGCCGGGGTCCGGTCCGACGCCGAGATCGACGACCTCGCGGCCCGGGGGCGCGAGCCCGTGTACAGGGCGATCGCGACCCAGGGCGTCGGCGTCCTCGAGACGTTCCTGGGCCTGACCGAGCTGACCTGGACGAGCCTCGACCACCACCACGACCTGGGCAGCAAGTTCGGGATCTCCGCCGCGGCCTTCATGCTCAGCCTGACGCGCCACCTGAGGGTGCTCGGCGACGGAGGACACAGGTAGCGGATGGACGACCCGAGCCTCGGCCAGAAGCTCACGCTCGACGATCTCGTTCCGGAAGGCGGGCTCGTCGAGATCTGCCGCAGCTTCCGCGACCTGTTCGGCGTGGAGGTCCGGGTCGTCCCGAGGGGCCAGACCATCGAACAACCCAGGCTCCCTCCGCGCGCGGCTTACCGCACCGCCGAGGTGAGCTACGACGGCGAGGTGCTCGGGACGCTCGTCCTGGGGCCGTACATGCCCTCGGACAGCGTCGTGTCCCTCAGCCTGACCGGCGACGCCGGACCACCGCCCCTTCCCCGCATGAAGGACCCGACGGCGGAGAGGCTCCTCAGGCACCTCGCGTCCGTGCTCGACGTGGTGCTCTGGTCGGGCCATCGCGCCTTTCTCGCGTCGAGGATGCAGATCTCGTCGTCGCAGGAGCTCCACCGCGAGCTCGTGGCCAAGAACCGCGCCCTCACCGAATCGCTCGAGCGCGTCAAGGAGCTCGACCGGCTCAAGTCCAACTTCCTGGGCACGGTCTCGCACGAGCTGAGAACACCGCTGACCTCGATCCTCGGGTATGCCGAGATGCTCGCCGAGGGCCTGGCGGGCGCGCTCAACGAAGAGCAGATCGAGTTCGTGGGTACGATCCGCGAGAAAGGCCAGCACCTCCTCTCGCTCATCTCCAGCGTCCTCGATCTGTCCAAGCTCGATGCGGAGGCGGCGCTCGTCGACGTCAGCGAAGTGGACGTGGGCGCCCTGTGCGAAGGCGTGGTCACGGCCGCGATGGCTGGCTGGCAGAAGCGTGGGCTCGACGTCAAGGTGGCGATCGGGCAAGGCGTGCCGAAGGTCAGGACCGACCTCGAGCGCCTCCGGAAGGTCGTGTCGAACCTCCTCGACAACGCGATCAAGTTCACGCCGACGGGTGGCACCGTTCAGGTAGCGGTCGGCGTGAAGACGCCTCCACCCGAGATGCAGAGCCCGGTCGGGCTGGCGCTCCTGGCTCCGGCCGATCAGCTCGTGGAGATCGCCGTCGCCGATACGGGGATCGGCATCGCACAGGAGAACCAGCCGCGGGTGTTCGACGCGTTCTACCAGGTGGACGGCTCGTCGACGCGCCAGTACGGCGGGACCGGGCTGGGTCTGTCGATCGTGAAGCGCCTGATCGAGTCCCTCGGCGGCAGGGTCAGCGTCTCGAGCACGCTCGGGACGGGCTCGACTTTCCGCGTGGAGCTGCCGGTCGAGCCCGGTTCGGAATGACCGAGGAGGACCTGATCGCGTACGTCACCCGTGCCTTCGGCGGCGGCAAGGGGCGCGGCGTCGAGGTGGGCATCGGCGACGACGCGGCGGTGATCGCGCTCGGTGAGAGCCGGGCGGTCGTGACGACGGACGCGCTCTTCGAGGGAGTGCACTTCGATCTGCGCTGGATCTCGGCGGCCGAGGTCGGAGCTCGGGCCGTCGAGGTCAACCTCTCCGACCTCGCCGCGATGGGAGCGGAGCCGCACTCGCTGCTCCTGGCCATCGGCGCCCGCGCGCCGCTCGACGAGGAGCTCGTCCGGACGGTGATCGACGCCTTCGCATCCCGAGCGCGCGACCGCGGCTGCTCGGTCGTGGGCGGGAACTTCTCGCGTGCGGCCGAGCTGTCGCTGACCGTCACGGCGATCGGGACGCTGCCCAGGGACGTGCCCGCCCTCCTGAGGTCGGGCGCACGCCCGGGAGACCACCTTCTCGTGAGCGGTCCGCTCGGAGCCGCGGCGCTCGGCTTGCGCCTGGTCGCGGCCGGGCTGGAGGCGGCACCCGGCGCCCGCGCGGCGGTCGAGCGCTTCCGTGCGCCGAGGGCGCGCGTCGACGTCGGGCGCTCCCTGAGCGGTCTGGCGACCTCGGCCATCGACGTCTCCGACGGCCTGGCCCTCGACCTCGAACGGCTGGCGCGTGCCTCCGGAGTGGGCGCCGTCGTACGGATCGATCGCGTCCCCACGATCGCCGGCCACGCCGACCTGGCGCGGCTCGTGGGTGCCTCACCCGTCGACCTCGCGCTCGGCGGCGGCGAGGACTACGAGCTCCTCTTCACCCTGCCGCCCGCCGAGTCGGCAAGGGCAGACACGCTTGGGGCCACCCGGATCGGCGAGATCGTCGCGGGCGCCGGGGCGATTTTCCTCGATTCGGACGGACAGCGCGCCTCGCCGGGCGCGGTCGGCTTCCAGCACTTCTGAGGACGCGCTACGATTGCGTCCCGCGAGGCGAGCGAGGAGGAGGAATGGAAAGACAACGGTTCTCCTGGGTGCTCTTCCTGGCCGCGGCGATCGCCGGCTGCGGTGACGACGATGGTGGCGAAGGCGAGGGCGAGGGCGAAGGCGAAGGGCTCGTCATCCTCGACATCACGGTCAACGCGGCTCAGGGAGTCCTATCGGACGTCCAGTCGGTGGCCGGCTTCTTCCTGAGCCCTGGCGTGACGAACTGCCAGGGCCTGGCGACGCGGCGGGTCCAGGCCGACGACTTCGCGAACACCCACGACCCGGAGTACGAGACCTGGGATCAGCTCGCGGCGCCCCACGTCACGACGGAGGTCACGGAAGGCTCGTACATGGTCCTGGTCGAGGCTTACACCACGGACACGCCCGTGGGCGAGGACTGCACGGCGAACGATGAGTGCCCGGACAATCGCTGCATCTTCGACGCGTGCGTTCCCAAGCCGAAGGCCTCGGGCTGCGACACCGACGTCTACGCCTTCGGCGAACGGACGAACGAGGCGATCGAAGTCAGGATCTATCCTTAGTACAACGGCTACGTCGTCGGACGAGCGTATCACGTGATCGCTGGAACGCGCCGCCGGCCACGTGCATGCCTCCGTGCGAAGCGAGCTATCCGTCAGTGCCTGTGCCGGTGGTGGGCATCGTCCGTGTGAGGGTGCGCGTGGACGCGCTCGTCGTGCGCGTGGACGTGGCTGTGAGGACTGGCCGGCATCGGATCGTGAAGGTGGTCGTGGTGGCCGTCATCGTGACCGTGCCGGTGGTCGTGGGCCAGCCCCGCGTGGCGATGGGCGTGGGCGTGGCGCTCCGCGATCTGGAGCCCAACGCCGGAAACCAAGAGGAGCGCCGCGGGCGCGACGATCCAGCTTCCGGTGCGGTCCCCGAGGGCGAGCGCCAGGAGCGCGCCGAAGAAGGGGCCCACGGAGAAGACGGCGCCCGCGCGCCCGGCGCCGAGGATCCGCTGGGCGGACAGGTAGAGCATGAGGCTGGCGCCGTAGCTGACCGAGCCGATCGCGACCAGGGCCGCCGCAGCCAGGAGGACGGGTCCCGACTCGCCGAGCGTGAGGGCGAGGGCGATCGAGAGGACGGCGCCGATGGCGCTCTTCGCGGCGACCACGGCGCGGGGATCGAAGCCGGAGAGCCTCGAGGCCAGCGTGCTGTCGGTCGCCCAGCCCAGCGTCGCGGCAGCCACGGCGAGGACACCCACAATGCCGCCCGTGCCAGGTCCGCCGGAGACCTCGCCGAGCGCCACCAGCGCGGAGCCGGCGAAGATCAGGGTCACGGCGAGCACGAGACGGCCGCCAAGGCGCTCCGACTCGAGCAGCCTCGCGAGGAGCACCGTGAAGGCGCCTTCGGCGTTCAGGAGCAGCGCCGCGGAGAGTCCGCTCGTCCGCGCGAGGCCCCAGATCAGCGCGGCGGGCGAGAGCGCCGCGCCGAGGACGGCGATCCCGACCAGGAGTGGGAGCTGCGGCCGGCCCAGGGGCGCCTCGCCGCGCGCCCGCGGCGTGGTCCACGCGAGCGAGAACCCGCACGACAAGGCGGCGCCGGCATACAGGAGCGCGGCTGCGAAGAACGAGCCCACACCCTCGCTCGCCCGCTGGATCAGGGGAATTCCAAGGCCGAACGACGCGGCGGCCCCGAGGGCGAGCGCGAAGCCTCTTCGCGCGTTCGGGGCAGGACCGCTGACGTGATCGGGCTCGGTCATGGATTTCGAACTATCCTGCCATGCCCATGCAGACGCTGATCCTCACTGACGATCTGTTCCTGCGCCACGACCCTGGGCCCGGACATCCGGAGAGGCCCGAGCGTCTGGCCGCGATCATCGAGGACCTCGACGGGACCCCGATCCCAGGAACCGTCAGGCGAAGGCCACGGCCCGCGACGGACGCGGAGATCCTGCGGGTCCACGAGGCCGGCTATCTCGCGGCGCTCCTCGACCTTCAGGGACAGGTCGCGCAGCTCGACGCCGACACCGTGGTCTCGGAGGACAGCATCGCTGCGGCGAGGCTCGCGGCCGGCGCGGCCATCGGTGCGGTCGAAGAAGTGTGGCAGCAGGAGGCCGCGACCGCGTTCGCGCTCGTCAGGCCCCCAGGCCATCACGCCGAGGCGGATCGGGCGATGGGCTTCTGCCTCCTCGACAACGTCGCGATCGCTGCCGAGGCGGCGCGGGCTCTCGGCGCGGAGCGCGTGGCCATCGTGGATTGGGACGTGCATCACGGTAACGGCACCCAGCACGCCTTCGAGGCGCGCCGCGACGTCCTTTACATGTCGGTGCATCAGTTCCCCTTCTACCCCGGGACCGGCGCGGCGAGCGAGGTCGGCGTCGGATCCGGCGCGGGCTTCACGGTGAACGCGCCGCTTCCACCGGGACAGGGCGACGCCGACTACGGCTTGGTGTTCCGCGAGCTGTTCGTTCCAATCGCGAGCCGGTTCCAGCCGGACATCGTCATCGTCTCCGCTGGATTCGATCCGCACCGGAGCGATCCGCTCGCCGAGATGGACGTGACCGAGCGCGGCTTCGCGGCGATGTGCTCCGCGGTCAAGGGACTCGCCGACCAGGCCTGCGCTGGCAAGCTGGTCCTCGTCCTCGAGGGTGGCTACGACCTCGAGGCCCTGCGAGCGTCGGTCCGGGCATGCCTGGAGGTGCTCACGGGCGCCCAGGCCGACTTCCCGGCCGGCGCGAGCGCCCGAACGGAAGCCGTCTTGCGGCAATGCCGCGAGATCCACTCCCGCACCTGGCGGCTGTGAGAAACCCTCCGCCACTGGACGCGGACCGCGGGGGCGGCGTAATGCTCCTGCGATGGGCCGCAAGAAGCGCCGCGGTCGCACCAGACGGACGCCCGGGCCGCCGGCCGGGCACCGGACGATCTCGGTGCGCCTCCTGTCGCTCGAGATCGCCAGGGGTGACGACGGGCTGCTCGGGGGCTGGCCCGAGCCAGTCCTCCTGATCGCCGCCTACGACCTCGGCGGACCTGTGCCCGCGATCGTCGGGCGTTCGGCCGTCGAGCTCCGCCCGTGCGAGCGCTTCCCCAGTGTCGTGGTACCCGCAACGGAGCTGCTGTTCAGGGCCAGGTGTCGAGCCGGCGACGCCGGCCTCGCAGCGATCCTCGCGATCGCGCTCGAGCGCGACTCCGGCAGGGACGTCGAGCGACTGTACGCGGACCTCCCGGAGCCGGCTGCGTTCCGCGCCTGGCAGATCGAGAGCGCGATGCCCGCGCCGGCGCCGCTCGACGAGATCGCCAGGGCGACAATCGATTCCACGCCGGCGCGTCGCGTCAACGTCATCCACCGCGGGCGTGATCTCCGGGACTCCTGCTCGAGCGACGTGGTCGTTGGCGCCTGCGTCCTGGGCGTGGCGCTGCCGCCGACTTCGCTGGATGTTCGCCTGCCGTTCGTCTCGGTCGATCGGCGAAACGACTGGACCGCCGTCCTGCGACTTGGAGGCGCGGCGGGCTGAGCGAGGCGCCGCGAGCCGCCCCGCAAGCGTGCCTTTCTTGCAACAGTCCGGGCGAGTCGAGATGATCGCGATGTCGTGGTGGGACACCCCGGGTTGCTGCAGGGTCATGGGAAAACCGGTGTGGCCTGCGCATTGCTGCGGGCGGTTCCACCTCGAGAACAGGAGAAGCCAGTGAGAAACTTCGCAATCGCCTTCGTGGTCCTTTCCCTCCCGATGGCCGCCGGGGCGCAGGACGACCCATGCGGCAACTTCGATTTCTCGGGCGGGCTCGACTGCCGGATCGAGGTCGAGGGCGGGTGCACCGCGCAGTGCACGCCGATGAGCTTCGAGGTGGGTTGCACGGGCGAGTGCACGGCCTCCGCCGAGACGCAGTGCGTGGACTCCTGCGGCGAGCAATGCATCCTGACCTGCAATCCGGAAGCTCTCGATTGCTTCGTGGGCTGCCACGGCGAGTGCGACGGGCCGGTCACCGAGCAGTGCGAGGAGGCGCAGGCCAGCGAGGACTGCGCCGAGACCGCGCGAGCCCAGTGCGACATCCACTGCAACGAGGCGTGCGAGGTGCCGCCCAGCGATTGCCAGGAGCACTGCACCCGGTGCTGCACCGGCTCGTGCACCACGTCCGTGAACTTCGACTGCAACATCGACTGCTTCGCCGAGCTCGAGGGCGGCTGCGTCGCGCGCTGCGAGGAGCCCTCGGGGGCGATCTTCTGCAACGGCCAGTACGTGCATGCCTCGGACATCGAGGCCTGCATCACCTACCTCGCCACGCAGGACATCGAGGTCGACGTGTCCGCTCGCGGCGAGGTCACCTGCGACCTGTCCGGCTGCGACGCGGAAGGCGAGGCCTCCGGCTGCTCCGCGGCGCCCTCGCCTGCTTCCCGGCGGGGCTCCGCCCTCGCGGCAATGAGCCTCGGCCTGATCGCCGTCGCGCTCGCCCGCCGTCAGAGCAAGCCGAACAAGTAGCAGGCACCGACCGCGGCGGCGACGACGATCACGGCGCTCCACGAGAGAACGACCCAGCCCCGTCGCACCGCGGTCTGATCGAACATCATCCGAGCACGCTCGTAGAGCTCGAGGTCCCTTCCCCGGGTGGCCGCGCGCTCTTTCGCGGCGCGAGCGGTCGTCGCCGCCCTCTCGTCCGGGTCCACGATTCCCTTCTCCAGGGCGCGCCTCCCGAGGTCGGCGAGGAGCGCTCGCAGCGCCGCGCGAGCGGCCTCGAGGAGCCGGCGCTCCTCGACGCTGGCGTCGCCGGCCTCGACCTCCTTCGCCCGCAGCCTCATCTCGCCCTCGGCGCGCTCGATCTGGTCCAGCAGGGACCCCAGCTCCCGATGGCTCGAGCAGCCGGTCCGGACCTTCTCGCCCAGCCCGGAGAGAAGCTGTAGGGCCTCGGCCCTCGCCGCCTCGACCGCCTCGCGCAGGACCGCGACCCTGCGCGCCAGCCAGGCGCGCCGCCTGCGCACCCGCAATGCGTACAGCGGAGCACGGAGCAGGCCCGGTGCCTCGCCATAATCCGCCAGGCTTCTGGCCTTGCGGTCGAGATCCTCGCGGAACACCTGCGCCTTCCGCTCGCGGGCGACGTCGACCGCGAGATCGAGCGGGGCACCCGGGACCTCCGCCGCGTCGAGCTCCCGCCCGCCCGACGCGGGCCGGGCGCGGGCGGACGGTGGGGCGCCGGAATCGAGCTCGGGCTCGGACGGGGCTTCGAGCGAGGAGAGCCCATGCTCGAGGGCCGCGTCCACGGCCTCGAGGTCTGGCTCGGGTCCGGACGGGCTGGCGGGCCTCGCGGCGCCGGGCGACGGCCCCGAGCCGGCCGGGGGGGCCATCGGCGCCTCGAAACCGCCGTACTTCGTCGGCACGGCGGCCCGGATCGAGGTCTCGCCGGCGACCGGTCCGGCGGACTTCAGCTCGCTCGCGCGCCCGGGCCGCACGCGTCCATCGACTCCGCCGCGTACGGTGAGAATCGCCGAACGACCGGCGACCTGCGAGTCGCGGGCGTCGCGCTCGCCTCCCGTTCGCGGAGGAGTGCCGGCTGGGTTGGTCACCTCCTCCGTGTCGATCTTGGATGGCGGCAGGCGCATCTTCTCCTCCCCCGCGCGCACCAGCTTCTCGATCAGCCTGGAGAGCAGGATCTGGCTCGATCCCGCCTTGAGCTCCTGGGCGAGCTCCTCGAGGTCCTGCGCCAGGTCCTTCGCCGTCGCGTAGCGGGCCGCTCTGTCGCGCGCGAGCGCCTTGCAAGTGATCTCGTCGAACCGGGGCGGCAACCCCTCGAGCACCTGCGACGGCGCTGGGATCGGCGAGGCGAGCACCGCCTGCACCGCTTGCTCCACGCTGCCGCGCCGGAAGAGGCGATGCCCCGTCGCGGTCTCCCAGAGAACGACACCGAGAGAGAACAGATCGCTCGAGGCGTCGAGCGCCTCGCCCCGCACCTGCTCGGGCGACATGTACGGGATCTTTCCCTTGATCGCCCCTTCCTGGGTCGCCGTCATCTGCGCGCTCGACTTGGCGATGCCGAAGTCCACCACCTTGACCGCGCCGTCGCGAGTGACGAACAGGTTGTGTGGAGAGACGTCCCGGTGCACGATTCCGAGGGGCCTCCCGTCGAGCCCACGCTTTCGATGAGCGTGCCCCAGGCCGTGCGCCGCGCCGGCTCCGATCGCCGCCACCGCGGCGACCGGCACGGTGCGGCTCGCGCGCTCGCCGCTGCGACGCGCCAGCCAGCGCACGTCGAAGCCGTCGAGGTGCTCCATGACGATGCAGGGGCAGGTCCCCGCCATCACGACGTCGTAGATCTGCACGATGTTCGGGTGCTGGAGCTGGGCGGCCACTCGAGCCTCCTCCACGAACATCGAAACGAACAGCGGATCGCCGGCGATCTCGGGCAGCATCCGCTTGATCACGACCGGCCGCTCCACCCCGGCGCCGACGGTCTGCCTCGCGAGGAAGACCTCCGCCATGCCCCCGACGCCGATCCGCTTCAGGAGCTCGTACCCGCCGGGAAGCTCCAGCCCGGCGCGTCCTTCCCCGAATGCGCTCCCGCGCTCCTTCATCCCCTCCACAGGAGGCGTCACGATACCACGACGGCGACGCTCGCTACCTGCGGTGATATGCCGCGATCGCCTCGGCGAAGACGTCCTTGAGCGGGACGCGGTAGGCCAGGGCGGCCGACTTGCAGGCCTCGAACTCCGGGACCGCGTTGTGGGCGACGCCGTCCGATGCGACCTTGATCGGAATGGGGCCGTATCGCGTCTCGACGGTCTCGAAGGACCGGGGTAGCTCGCGGCGCTCGACCGCGTGGCGGCGTACGCCGATCGTCGTGGACTCGGACAGGAGCACCGTCTCCAGCCGTTCGCGATCGACGGCCCGGGCCAGGACGCCGACGAGGAAGCCCGGACGTCCCTTCTTCATCTGCACCGGACCGAGCCAGACGTCGAGCGCTCCTTCGCAGAGGAGCCTCTCCAGCAGGAACCCCGCGATCTCGGGCGTCATGTCGTCCACGTTCGCCTCGATCACGAAGTGGGTCCCCTGGCTCGACGAAAGAGCGGGCTCGCCGACGATCGCGCGCAGGAGGTTCGGTCGATCGGGCAGCTCCCGCGTGCCGGCTCCCCATCCGATCGACTCGATCCTCAGCGAAGGCAAGGGGCCGAACGACTCCGCCAGCGCCCCGACGATGGCCGCCCCGGTTGGCGTCACGAGCTCCGCCTCGAGATCCACACCGTAGACGGGCACGCCCTCGAGGGCCTCGAGCGCCGCGGGGGACGGCAGGGGCAGGACTCCGTGCCGAGCCTCGACGAAGCCGCGGCCGTGCGGAACCGGCGCGCTGGTCACGCGTGCGCCGAGCCAGTCGAGCGCGACCGCCGTTCCGCAGACGTCGACGATGGCGTCCACCGCCCCGACCTCGTGGAAGTGAACGTCGTCGAGCTCGACCCGGTGGACCCTCGCCTCTGCGCGCCCCAGTCGTTCGAAGACCTGGAGCGCCCTCGATCGCGCACCGTCGGCCAGCTTCGATCCCTCGATGATCGAGCGGATCTCGGAGAACGTCCGTTCGGGCTGTCCGGCACCGACCTCGACGTCGAGCTTGGTGGCCGCGATGCCGCTCCGCACGATCGTGCGCGTGGCGATCTGCCAGCCCGTGACCCCGAGGGACCCGAGCTCCTCGCGGACGTGATCGAGCGGCACGCCAGCGTCCACCAGGGCGGCGAGCGTCATGTCGCCCGCGATTCCCGAGAAGCAGTCGAGGTAAACGATCCGCGCCGCTCCCGCCGTCGCCCTGTCGATGCGGCGCGCCTCACCGCGCGCATGCTCGTGGGGATGATCGTGGTCCAGATGGCTCATGCGTCCTTCCGGTTGATCAGCGAGGCCGCAACGCCGGCCCCGAAGCCGTTGTCGATGTTGACGACGGTCACGCCGGCGGCGCAGCTATTGAGCATCCCCAGGAGCGCCGCGATCCCGTGGAAGCTCGCGCCGTAGCCGACGCTGGTCGGCACCGCGATCACCGGCTTCGAGACGAGCCCGCCGACCACGCTGGGGAGCGCGCCCTCCATCCCCGCGACCACGATCAGGACCCGGGCTTGCTCGAGCACGTCGCGCCGGCCGAGGAGCCTGTGGATCCCGGCGACCCCGACGTCGTACAGCCTGAGGACCTCGTTGCCCATCAGGTCGGCCGTGACCGCAGCCTCTTCGGCCACGGGCAGGTCGCTGGTCCCGGCGCACAGCACCGCGACGGGGCCCCGACCTCTGTTCTCCGGATCGTGCTGGCGAAGGACGAGCGTGCGGCTGACGGGGTCGTATCGGGAGCCGGCGAGCGCCCTCGTCACCTCCTCTGCCTTGTCCGCCGCGAGCCTGGTCACGAGCACGTTCGATCCCGCGCGGGACAGCTCCATGGCGATCGCGACGATCTGCTCCGCGGGCTTCGACATCCCGAAGATCACCTCGGCGAATCCCTGGCGCACGGGCCTGTGGTGATCGATGCTGGCGAAGCCGAGATCCTGGTAAGGGAACGCTCGAAGGCTCTCGACGGCGGCATCGACGGACGTGTCGCCGGCGCGCACTCCTTCCAGGATCTCGCGGATTCGCTTCGCGTCCACGGGACGCCACTGTAGCACCGTCCTGATATCCTACTAGCTGTCGATGGGGTCCAGGGCAGCGCGGTCGTCCTTCGTGGCCCTCCTCCTGGTTCCGGGATTCGCCTCCGCTCAGGTCGAGGTGGCGCCGGGGATCACCTACGCCGGCGACGACGCGGGCGTCCACGTGCTCGACGTCGCGCTCGATCATCCTCAGGTGACGTTCGAGGTGTCCGAGCCCGAGATGCGCGGGTTGACCGTGTCCGAGTATGCCACCCAGCGCGGCGCGACCGTGTCGTTGAACGGCGGGCCGTTCTCGATCGGGAGCTTCGCGCCCGAGGGGCTGACCGTCGGCTCCGGGCGCAGGTGGGCCGGAAGCCGGGACGACGGCGAGCACGCGCTCCTGGCCGTCGACATCGATGGCTGCGGCGGGATCTACCCGACCGCGGTTCACGGGGCCAGGGAACGCTGGATGTACCACGCGGTCGGAGGAACGGCGGTGGTGGTCACCGAAGGCATCGCGGTCTCGCCCCGCTGCGACGGCGATGGATGCGCCAGTCGCGCCCAGAGCGCGGTCGGCCTGTCGAGCGATGGCAGGAGGATGCTCCTCGTCGCGGTCGAGGAGGCGACGCCGACCGAGGTCGGCGAGCTGCTCGCGAGCCGCGGGGCGTGGGTTGGAATGCTGCTCGATGGCGGGCCGTCTACGGCGATGTTCGTCGGCGAAGAGCTCGTGAACAGGCCGAGCGACGGCGTGGAGCGCCGCGTGGGATCGCACATCGGTGTCTTCTCCGGCCGCGGCCCCCGCTGGTGGGACGTGCGCGGCGTCGTCACGGGCCAGCCCGAGGTCGACGTCGAGATCCGCACCTTCTGGGACCAGCGGATAGACGGGCGAAGGACGGTTCCCTGGGGAGGGAACGAGGGCGACGGGCTCTTCCAGTTCATGCCGGTCCCCTACCGCAACGTGCGGATCGTCACCCCCGACAGGTGCCTGTTCACGGGCTTCACGGGGCCAGAGGACGTGAGGCTGGACTGGTGGATCGAGCCTGGCTCGACCTGCCCGCCAGCCGAGTGCACGAGGGTCGCCGAAGCGGCCGCGACGACCGAGCCCACCTGCACCGAGGCGGGCGGCGGTGCGGCCGCCGCCTGGCCGGTCCTTGGAGGCGCGATCCTGGCGCTCGGGGTCACGGGTCTCGTGGCGAGCCGGAGGCGATCGTGAAGCGGGCGTGTCTCGCGGCGCTCTTGCTGCTCGCGCCGCTCCCGGCCGGGGCGCACGGGAACGCCGGAGATCCCGTGGCGCCGGGAGTCTACCGTCACGATCACGAGGACCGCGGCGTGCACATGGTCCTGACGGAGCTCGACTCGCCCGAGATCTCGATGGTCGTGCTCGGCGACGGCGCAGGGGGCGTGACGGCGTCGGAGGCGGCCGCGTCCGACCCCTCGATAGTGGCGGCCCAGAGCGGCGGTCCGTTCGCGGCCGGCGGGTTCCTTCCCGAGGGGCTGACAGTCTCCGGCGGCGTTGCATGGATGGGCACCGCGGACGACGCCGAGAGGCCCGTCCTCGCGTTCACCGGCGGACGCTGCGGCTCGCTTCGCCCGTCCTCCGAGCTCACCATGACCGCGGACTGGTTCGCCACGGCGCTCTCCGGGGCGTCCGAGCTCCTCCGCGACGGGCAGCCCAGCGCGGACCTCGATTGCTCCGGCGATCTCTGCGAGGCGGCGCCGCGCAGCGCGATTGGCGTCGGCGCGAACGGCTACCGACTGCTCCAGGTCGTCGTCGACGGCCCGCCCGGTCCGGGCGCCGGCATGACCGCGGCCGATCTCGCCGCGCTCATGCTGGAGCACGGCGCGTACGCGGCGATGCTCCTGGACGGCGGTCCCTCCGCGGCGCTGGCGGTCCTGGGCACCCTCGTGTCCGCACCGAGCGACGGCGTCGAGCGCGAGGTCGGAAGCGTCGTGGCGGTGCGGCGCGTCGCCGTCGGCGACGAGTCACGGTACGGGATCGTCGGCATCGCGTTCGCGGACTTCGTGGGCGGCGATCGACGCATCGCGAACCCCAGCGTCGAGCTCGAGACGCTCTCCGGCTTCCCCATCGAAGGCGCGCAGGCCTACACCGATTCCGGCGGCTACTTCGAGTCGATCCTCGTCTTGCCGCGCAGCTACCACCTGCTCGTCGGCGCCGCGGGCTACGCGAAGACCTGCGTGCGCACGGCCGACGACCCGGCCTCGCTCGACGTCTGCGGCGCCGAGGAGATGCCCTGCATCTGGTCGAGCGTCCGACTGCTCGAGGGAGGCTCGGACATCGTCGGCTGCCCCCCGATCGCCTGCGGCCCACCCGTCGACCTGGAGGAGCCGCCCTGCGCCGGTCGGGACGCGGGGACGGGCGGCGAGAAGCCCGATTCCGACTCGGGCTGCGACTGCCGCGCTGGCGGCGTCATGCCAGCCGCGCGCCCCCTCGGGACGATCGCGGTACTCCTTTTCGCGGTGAGGCGAGTCAGTCGGCGTACTCGCAGGAAGCTTCTACGGGCGGCGGGCGTACACGGACGCATGCAAAGGATGGCCTCCTTCCTGATCTGGCTCGTCCTTCTGGTGGGGCCGGCATGCGTAGGCCGGCGCGGAGGAGGGGGCGGGGGCGACGACGACGATCTGGGTGGCGACGGTGACTCCGATGCAGACGGCGACTCCGACGCAGACAGCGACGGGGACGGCGACTCCGATGCAGACGGCGACCCGGGGTCCGGTCCCGTCTTCCTGAGCTTCGCGACCAACGTCGGAGCGATCACCCAGGGCGAGTCCGTGACCTTCGTCGCGGTCCTGACCGATCCCGATGGGATCGAGGACCTGATCGGTGGTTCGCTCACGGACCAGTCCGGTGAGGCGGCCCTCGGAGCCTTCACGACGAGCGGCGAGGAGGGATCCTACGAGCTGATCCTCGGGTGGTACGAGATCGACCAGGCGGAGCCCATCGAGTTCGAGGGGGGCGAGAGCCGGCGCTTCCGCGCGGAGTTCTTCGACGTGGCCGGCCATTCGGCGACGGCCGAGGCGACGATCGATCTCGAGTGCGAGGCGTCGGGGGGCGACGCGTGCGACGGGACCTGCACCGACCTCGAGACGAGCGCGGCCAACTGCGGTGCCTGCCGGAATGCATGCGATGGCGCGGGCGCCGCGTGCGACTCGGGCGGCTGCGCCTCGCTGGGCGAGTGCTTTGCGCTGGAATCGTTCGCGACCTGCGCCGACTACTGCGCCTCGGAGGGCTCGTATTGCTCGGAGCTGTGCATGGAGCGGACCGGCACCCCTGGCGCGGGGGATTGCTCGTACGACTACGAGCCCGAGTACTGCGGCGACAGCGCCGACGTCCTGCCGTCCTGCGATACGGTCATCGCCGACGAGTGCTGGTGGGCAGGGATCGCGAGCTGCTGCTGCGTCGCTCGCTGACGGCCGGCCGTCACTCGTCGACGACGAGATCGGAGGGCGCGTCGACGACCGCGCGGTGCGACCGACCACCCTCGCGAGCAACGAGCCGGTAACTCGTTTTTGTGGTAATAATCCGATTGATGTATTCGCGTTTGCTGGAAGTACCGCAGCGCCAGAGCTTCTTCCTCTTCGGTCCGCGCGGCACCGGGAAGACGGCGTGGGTGACCGCCAGGTTCCCGGACGCGGTCAGATTCGATCTGCTCGACGCGCGCACGTACTCGCGCTTGCTGTCCGACCCGGCGCTGCTCGGTGATCTCGTCCCTTCGTCCCACCGGGGATGGGTGGTCGTCGACGAGATCCAGCGCGTCCCTTCGCTCCTCGACGAGGTTCACCGCCTCATCGAGTCGCGGGGTCTGCGCTTCGTGCTCACAGGCTCGAGCGCCCGGAAGCTGCGGAGGGGCGGAGTGAACCTCCTCGCCGGCCGTGCCCTGACCCGGTTCATGCACCCGCTCACCGCCCGGGAGCTCGGAACCGACTTCGACCTGCGCCGGGCGCTCCGGATCGGAGGGCTGCCGTTCGCGTGGACCACACCGGCTCCCGAAGATTATCTCGGCGCATACACGTCCACCTACCTGCGCGAGGAGGTGCTGCAGGAGGGGCTGACGCGGAACCTGGCCGCGTTCGCCAGGTTCCTCGAGACCTCGAGCTTCTCGCAGGCTTCCGTGCTCAACATGGCGGCGATCGCGCGCGAGTGCGGGATAGGCGCGAAGGCCGCCGAGAACTGGTTCACGCTGCTGGAGGATCTCCTGATCGCCGTGCGCGTGCCCGCGTTCACCAGGCGAGCCAAGCGTCGAGTCGTGCTGCATCCGAAGTTCTACCTCTTCGACGCCGGTGTGTTCCGCGCCGTCCGTCCGCGAGGCCCTCTCGATTCGGCGGAAGAGATCGACGGCCCCGCGCTCGAGACGCTGGTCCTGCAGCACCTGCGGGCGTGGAACGACTATGGAAACCTCGGCTACTCGATTCACTTCTGGCGAAGCGCCGAAGGGGACGAAGTGGATTTCGTCCTCCATGGGGCGCGTGGTCTCGTCGCGATCGAGGTCAAGCGAAGCGCGAGGTACCGGCGCGAGGATCTGAAGGGCTTGACCCGCTTCCTCGGTGACTACCCGCGCGCCCGGGCCGTGCTCCTGCATCCCGGAGGGCGCCGATGGCACGAAGCGGGCGTCGACGTCGTGCCGCTCACGGAGGCATTCGCCGACCTCGACGCTGCGCTCTCGCCGCGTTGACCGTGGGGCCGTCAGGGAGTCGTTCCGGTTCGTCCCAGAGGTGCTCCGAGAGTCATGTTCCTCGGGGGCGACGGCGTCACTCTCCGATGCGCCGCTCGCCTGCCGATGCGCGCGCGGCCGGCCGGCGCCAGCGAGTGGCTCCGCACAGCAGGCGCATCTCACCTGGGAGGAGCTCGGCGAGCTGCCGAGGCGCTCTCCTCCCCCGCGTCCCCGCATCATGGCCCGCGCGGGCTCAGAAGCAATCCGGGTCGCAATCGCACATGTGGCCGCCGCACAGCGGATCGTCGTCACAAGTGTCGAAGCTCGAATCGCAGTCGCAGAAGAGGACTCCTGGGCAGTCGTTGTCGCACTGGCACTCGCTGTCGGGGAAGTCGGGATCGGGGTCGCAGAAGAGCCCCGTGTTGCAGTCGCACGGGCAGTCCGTGCCGGAATCCGCGTCGGCGTCCGCGTCGGAGTCGGTATCGGCGTCGGAGTCGGAGTCGCCATCCCCGCCTCCGCCGCCTTCGCACTCTCGGTCCATCGCCGAGTCGCGATCGCAGCTCGAAGGATCGAAGCCAGCATCGTTCATCTGCTCGACGCAGCCGCTCATGCACTCGACGTCGGCCGGGCCGCACTGCGCCTCGCAGGCGCCGAGGTCGAATCCGCCGGCGCAGGCGTCGACGGCCTCCGCATCGGGACATTCGTAGTAGGCGTGATTCAGGCAACACCAGAACTCGGCGCGATCGCCGCTGTCGTCGCCGTCGTCATCGCCGGCCCGGAGCTCGTCATCGTCGTCCCCGGACGAATGTCGGGCTTCGCAGGCCGGGCCGGAAGAGCCGACCGCCAGAGTGATCGCGAGATCGAGCGCCAGTGCGCTGGCAAGTGAGCGTCGTACCATTGGATGCCTCCGCGCCGGCGGCGGTGCAAGGCCCGGGCCGCGGCGCGAGGTCGCCGCCCCGCGTCGAGGCCGGCTTCGACTCCTGCGACACGAAGCTCGAGCCGGCGCACGGTGGAGGGGATCACTCCCCGAGCGGGAGGCTCCCGACCTCCGCCCCGCCATGCGAGAATCGCCGGCGGCTGTTCCACTCCTCCCTGGACGAGCCGGCAGGCGCGAGCTGGTCGAGGCTTCGCCCGTCGCTCGCGCTGACGAGCCCGGTCGATCGGCGCGCCGCCACGCTGCTCGAGCAGCTTCCAAGGACTGGACCATTGCGGCGCACGGGAGGCGCAAGCCGCTGTCGGGGCCGCTGCATGCACTCGATCCGGTCGAGTAGGGGCCCCCGGTCGCCCAGGGGCCCCTCTCTCGGAACCGGACTTGTGGGCCACACATCCGGCTCTTCGGGACGCTGGCGTCCGGGGACGTCGCCCGTAGTCCAGCGCCGGTGTTGCCACCCGCAGTCATCCCCGCACCGACTCCACTGGTGCTGGGGCGACGACGACCGGGGGCACAGCTCCGCCCACCGCACCGCCAGCGAGACGAGCCCACGCTCGGCGAAATACGCGTTGCGCAGTCCTCGGTCTACTGGCGCGCAATGGCTAAGCGCCCACCAGGAGCGATGCTCCTTGTGGATGCCGCGCCATGCGACGGCGGGCCGCACTCCCAGGCGGATGAGGCGGCGCACGATGGTGCGCCTGCGTTTCCAGTGCCGCAGCATCAGGGCCCGCAGGCGCCTCCTGATGTGAGCATCGATGATTCGTAGCGTCTGCACCTCCGTGGCCGTGCAGATCCAGAAGAAGCCGATCCATCCGAGCAAATACGCGTTGACCCTGCGGATGCAGTCCGACAGCGACTGTCCCCAGTTCCGCGGCGTCAGCTCTCGGACCTTCTCGCCGATGCGGTCGCGCGACCGCCTCGACAGGAGCACCTCGACCTCGCCCGTCAGCGGCTCGCGCCGCAGGCGGAACCCGACGAAGTGCCGCTCCTCTGGCCGTGCGACGGCGCTCTTGGCCGCATTCACCTTGAGCCGCAAGCGGCGCTCGATGAAGCGGACCACGCTGGCCATCACGCGCTTGCCCGACCGCTCGCTACGTACGTAGACGTTGCAATCATCGGCATAGCGCACGAAGCGGTGGCCGCGCTGGGAGAGCTCTCGGTCGAGCTCGTCCAGCACGATGTTACTCAGCAACGGCGAGAGAGGTCCGCCTTGCGGCGTCCCCTCCTCCGTGCTCACCACCACTCCGTCCGGCATCACCACCTTGGCCTTGAGCATCTGGCGGATGAGGCGCAGCAGCCGGGCGTCCTTCACCCGCTGCCCGAGCCTCGCCATCAAGCGGTCGTGCGGAACCCGGTCGAAGAACTTTTCGAGGTCGAGGTCCACCGCCCACTCGTAGCCTTCCTCCAGATAGCCCTTGGCCTCGGCAATGGCCGTGTGACAGCTCCGTCCCGGTCGGAAGCCGTGGCTCGACTCGTGGAACGTCGGCTCGTAGTGCGGGCTGAGCACTTGGTGCACCGCCTGCTGTACGGTCCGGTCGACCACGTTGGGGATGCCAAGGCCTCGCTGTCCCCCTCCCGACTTGGGTATCCACACACGGCGGACCATCCCAGGCCGGTAGCTGCCTTCCAGCAGCGCGCGGGAGAGCGGCGGCAGAATCTCGCCGAGGTGAGCCTCCACCTCCTCGATGCTCTGCCGGTCAGGACCGGGGGCGCCGTCGTTCGACGCCACCTTCTCGAATGCTCGCCTCAGGTTTCCATGGCACGCCACCTCCTCCATCGTCATCGCCGGCGGGACCTGTCCCTTCGTGTCCTCCGACTTCGGCACCGCGGTCGTCGCAGGCACGGGCCGACCCGTGTCCGCTCCGCCGGCGTCCCCTTGCGGGCTGTCGGCTGTCTCGGAGAACAGTTCGAGCTGTCTCGCCCGTTCACTGGCCGTGGTCGCCTTCCCTCCCCGTCCGACCGCGACGGTTGGGACCGCCTTTCGGCGGCCTTCCGGTACAACGCGACCATCCGACTCCTCTCGTCCCTTCGTCATCTCGTCCTTTCGTTCTCGATGACTACCGCTTGCGTCTCCGCCACGGAGGCCGAGAGGTCTCCCCGGGTAAGAACGCGGAACTTCGCACCAACTCCGTCGCCACTACGCACGACCCCCCGACGGATATCGGGCTTCGCCGCTGGACGCCGGCTCGCCCACGGGTCGCACGCCTTACGGCACTTCGCTGGCGCTCGGTTCGGTGCTGCACCTCAGGCTTCCACCAGACGCCCCCTCGCGGGCCGGCGACTCCATCCCCGTCGTCGAGGCCCGGTTTTCCGGACCAGCGCCCTTGCCGCTTCGGTGTGGGGTTCCCTCCGTCAGGGTCCCCAGAGGACTTAGCTCCCGCTTCACCTCCTGTTCCGCGCCCATGCCGGGCGCACGTCATCGACGGCGTTGCCGTCGATGACCGGTCGAGGCCCTTCCCGTCGCGCTACGGAAGGATTGCCGGCACGCGGCCCCAGTCCGCAGCGGCCGAGCCGCCGGGCCCGAACCGGTCGAAGGCGTCGAACCAGTTCTCGATGGTGAAGGTGCCCTCCCCGGTGATCTTCAGGAAGATCGAGCTCTGGGGCACGACGCCGCCGTCGCCGTGGTACCAGACGATCTCCTGTGGCGTCGGGGCGTGCTCCTCGCCGGCCCGCCATCCCCACGGGTTGTCGATGCCGCTCCAGACGTACTGCACGGCGCGTCGCGCCCTCGCGGCATCGCCGTTGATCATCGTCGGAAAGAGGCGATCGTAGTAGGCGTCCTGGGCCAGCCGAGAGCGCGTACCGGGATCGCACCACCGGTCGTCGTCGCTCTCGCCGCAGCCTTCGTCGAAGATGGCGAAGTCGCTCTCCGACATGCCGATCCCGGAGGCCACCATGTCGTCGCCGGTGACTCCAGACCTGAGCACCGGGTTCGTCTGATAGATCGCGATGCGACGACCTTCGTCGTCGAGCGGCGCGCTGGCGGCCATCTGCTCCCAGATGAAGCGCCTGCCCCGGAAGTACTCGTCGGTGTCGAAGTCGTCTGGGAGATAAGCGGAAGGGCCACGGAAGTACTCGCCCAGAACGATTCCCATCAGCCCGGGCTCGGTGCCGAACTTCCTCTGGAGCGCGACGTAGAAGTCGGCCACGTGCCGGCGGCCCTCCGCGAGATCCAGCCGCGAGCATTCGCCGCTCTCGCGGCCATACGTCAGGCCCTGGTCGGCGTACCACCGCGGTTGCGAGTGCGCGTCGGCGGTGGCCTGGTCGGCGACGAGGATGCTGAGCTTCGCCTTTCCGCTCGTGATCGGCTCGGTGGCGAGGATCTCCGCAATGATGTCCACGTCGTTCCACGCGTAGTTGTCCCAGGACGGATCTCGTGCCTGATCCGCCGACGACGGCGCGACGTCCTCGTCGACGTAGAAGTCCTTCCAGCGGAACTTCTTCTGAACGCAAAGATAGGTCGGGGGATCGTCGTCGCGCCAAGCATCCTCGCGTGGCTCGAGGAACTCCGTCCACAGGTCCAGAAACCAGTCGGCGCCGCCGGAGTACCCCGAGACCCAGGGCCGGACGCCGATGCACGGATGGAACCGAATGTTGGTTCCCGGGAAGACCTCCGCCGGGGGCCCGCCGTCGGCGTCGTCGCCCGCGAGCTCGCCCGCATCGGAGACCGCGGCGTCCTCGCCGGCGAGGTCCGGCGCGGCGCCGTCACCGCCCGTGGCAATAGCCGCGTCCTCGACGGGCACTTCGTCCGTCTCGACGCTACCAGCGTCGGTCTGCTCGATCAGTGAGGGCCCTGCGTAGCTCTGGCACGCAACGATCACAAGCGAAACGCCCCGCCCCATGTCTCTCGCGATCTTCGACATTCCTGTCGACAGGGGCAGGAAGCGTGCCACGAATCGCGGCGGAGCCCCGCCTGTCGCAGGGAGCTCTTTTCGGGCGGCGACGTCGGCGAGCCGGGTCGACGTGGAGGGGACCGCCCCTCCTCGAAGGAGGGTTCTGCCCTCCACCCTCGCGCGCTGGTTCTGGGTCGTGGCTGCACCTCGAGCCGGGGGGAGCCGGCGGGCAGCCTTGTGGCGCACGAGCGCCGCGTGGCACGATCGGGCGGTGGAGGAGCAGGCTCGCCTCGGGTCGCTGCCGCGCGTCGGCGAACGCGTGGGGCGCTACGAGGTGCTCGCCGAGATCGCGCACGGCGGGATGGCGGCCGTCTACCGTGTGCGGCTGCGGGGCCCTGGCGGGTTCTCGCGCCTGTTCGCGATGAAGGTGCTGTTGCCCCACCTCTCCGGTGACCGGAACTTCGTGTCGATGTTCCTCGACGAGGCGCGGATAGCCTCCGCGGTCCGGCACGCCAACGTCGTGCAGGTCTTCGAGCTCGGGGAGGAGCCCGGACTTCCCTATCTCGTGATGGAGCTCCTGCAGGGTCATGCGCTCGGGGCGGTGTCCCACAGGGCGCGCCTGGCCGATTCGGTCCCTCCACTCGGTCTGTGGCTCGAGATCCTGGCGCAGGCCGCCGAGGGGCTTCATGCCGCGCACGAGACACGCGGGCCCGACGGCGCTCCATTGGGGATCGTCCACCGGGACGTCGGCCCGCGAAACGTCCACGTGGGGTTCGACGGGATCGTCAAGGTCGTCGACTTCGGGATCGCGGCGGCGAAGGGACGGCTCGCGGTGACCCGGACAGGCACGCTCAAGGGGACGTTCCGCTACCTCGCGCCCGAGCAGGTCATTCGCGATCGACCGGTGGATCGCAGGGCGGACATCTGGTCCCTGGGCGTCGTGGCCTGGGAGCTCCTCGCGGGCTGCCGCCTGTTCCACGGACAAGATGACGCGGAGCTCCTGTGGAACGTCATCCACGGTCCAATCCCCGCGCTCGCCCCCGACCTGCCGGGTCCCGTGAAGTCGATCGTGGCCGCCTGCCTCGAGCGCGATCCGGCACGGCGGCCCCCGAGCTGCCAGGAGATCGCGGAGGCGTTACGTGACGCGGCCCGCAGGTCCGACTTCGGTCCGACCGGGCTGCGCGACGAGATGCGCCGGCTGTTCGGGACCGATCGCGAACCCGAGGACGCGCTCGAAGCCGGCTCGCCCTCCGCCGAAGGCTCCGACGTCGTCCGGATAGTGAGCCAGAGGACCACCGCGATCCTGCCGGCGCGTAGATCGCACCTCAGGCGGCCCGTGGCTCTCGGCGCGGCCTTCGTCGCCATGGCGGCCGTGGCCATTGGCGCGGCGCGCCTGCTCGACGCAGCGGACCAGCGCGCCGCCGGGTCTCGGGAGGCTCGGCTCGACCGGCCGCAGAGCACCGAGCGCCCGGTCGCCGCTCCCACGCCACGGACGGGCTCTCTCGTTCGGATCGAGGTGGATCCACTCGCGCGGCTCGTCCTCGTCGACGGTGCGCGACACGACGAGCGTCCGATCGCCGTCATGCTCGCTCGCGGCCGCCGCGCCACGCTCGAGATCGTGTCGCCGACTGGGGAGATCCTGAGCCGAACCGTCGGGACCGAGGACGACGGTTCCTCGATTCGCCTGCCGCCCGCTCCAGCGCGGCAAGCGCCGGAGCGGCCGGGACGCGCCGCGGCCGGCCCGCGCACGGGCAAGAAGCTCCTCGGCAACCCGTATTGATGCGTCGACTGACCGCCACGGCGTTTCTCCTCCTGGGCGCGCTCGTCGCGTGGACCGGCGTCGGGGCGGCCGACGAGACGGTGGTCTCCGAGGCACGAGCGTCCTTCACGCTCGGCGAGCAGGCATTCCAGCGAGGAGCGTTCGAGGAGGCGCTCGCCCATTTCCGGCGCGCCTGGGAGCTCTCCCCTCACGACGCAGCTCGGTTCAACCTCGCCGTCTGCCTCGAGGCGCTCGGTCGGCTGCAGGAGGCGCTGGCCGAGTACGAGGCGGCGGCCGCGTCGAGCTCTCTCGGCTCCGAGCAGCGCGAGAGGGCAACCCGCGATGCCGCCGGCGTCCGCGCCCGCCTCGGTACCGTCTCGATCGAAGGGGAGCCTGCCGGCGCTTCCGTCGTCCTGGATCGGATCGAGCGTTGCGCGCTTCCGTGTCGCCTGACGGTCGATCCCGGGACGCACGTGGTCGAGGTCGTCGGACAGGCGGGTCGCACGCGGGCGCGCCTCCACGTGGGCGAGGGAGAGGAGACCTCCGTCCGGCTCGATGCGCTGGTCCGGCGGACCGAGCGGCCAGGGCGGACCGAGCGGCCGCGGCAGCCCGCCCCCACGACGAGGCCAGGCCGTGGGCCGGGTTGGCTCGCGTGGTCGGGTGCGGCGCTCGCCGTGGTCGGGGCAGGCGCCGGCGTGGTCCTCGGGCTCAGGACCGAGGCGCTCCACCAGGACTACCTCGACTCCCCGTCGGAGCAGCTCCGCGACGAGGGTCTCAGCGTCCGCGCCTTCGCGAACGGCTCGTTCGTGGCCGCGGGGGTCGGGCTCCTGGCCGTGACGTTCGACCTCCTGGTGCTCGCGCCGGCGACCGCCGGAAGAGACGATTCGTCACGGTGACCGAGGCCTCGCCGGGTGGGGCCACGTGATAACCTCCGAGGCGGGATGGCTGACGACTCGACGGTTCCCCTCAGGAGCGGCGGGTTGCCGGTCCGGATGCTGCGGGTCGAGGTCGTCTCCGGACCGGACACGGGCAAGGAGCCCGTGGGCGATACCGAGTCCGTGACGGTCGGCACCGCGCGCGGCAACGACCTCGAGCTCCAGGACCCGACCGTCTCGCGCTACCACCTGGAGCTCCGCCGGGAGGGCGAGGGTATCCTCGTCCTCGAGCACGGCTCGACCAACGGAACGCGCATCGGGCCCGTGCTCCTGCGCGGGACGTCGGCCGTCGTCGCGCCGGCGACGCTCCTCGAGATTGGCGAGACTCGGCTCCGCGTCGACGACGGTCGAGTCCGCATGCTCGACGGCGGCCCGGACACGATCGGGGGACTGAGGGGCAAGAGCCCGAAGATGCGCCGGGTGCTCGCCGCCGTGCAGCGACTCGCGCAAACGGACGTGCAGGTCCTCGTCGTCGGGGAGTCGGGAACGGGCAAGGAGCTCGTGGCTCGCGCGATCCACGACCTCGGGCCGCGGGCCAGCGAGCCCTTCGTCGTCGTCGATTGCGGTGCGATGCTGCCGACCCTGTTCGCGAGCGAGCTGTTCGGTCACGAGAGAGGCGCCTTCACGGGCGCCGATCGCCGGCACGTCGGTGCCTTCGAGCGCGCACGTGGCGGCACGGTGTTCCTGGACGAGATCGGCGAGTTGCCCGCCGAGCTGCAGGCCGCTCTGCTCGGCGTCCTCGAGCGCCGCCGTCTGCGCCGCGTCGGTGGTAGTGAAGAGATCGCGGTCGACGTGCGGGTGCTGTCGGCGACCAACCGCGATCTGCGCGGCGCGGTCAACGCCGGGACGTTCCGCCTGGATCTGTATTACCGGCTCGCGGTCGCGGTCCTGGCGATTCCGGCTCTGCGAGATCGTCCCGGCGACGTGGCCATCCTCGCCGAGCACTTCCTCGAAGAGGCCGGCCACTCGGGAGCGATCGAGTCGGTCTTCTCGGCAGCCGAGCTGGAGCGTCTCGCCTCGCAGCCCTGGCCCGGGAACTGCCGCGAGCTCAAGAATCTGGTCCTTGGGACGCTCGCCTTGGGGCAAGCTCCGGAGCTGGGCTTGCTCTCCGCGCCGGAGCCCGCGGGCGGGACCATGTCGTTGGATGCCCCGTACCGCGAGGCTCGCGGCGCCGTCCTCGACGATTTCGAGCGCAGGTATCTTGCCAGGCTGCTCGATCGGTCGGGCGGGAACCTCCGTGAGGCCGCCCGTCAGGCGCGGATGGACCGCACCTACCTGAAGGAGCTCCTGCGTCGCCACGGCCTCAGGTGACGTTCTGGGTCATACGGGCGCGGTAGTATGGACGGCGTGAGGACCGCCCTCGCGTGGATCGTGCTGGGCCTGCCGGCCTGCACGCAGCCGTTCGACCCGGCGCTCCTGAGGAGGGGCTGCGACGCCGGCGATCCGGAGGACGCCGCGGCGGCACCGGACTGGGAGCTCGAGACCCTCGACTCGGAGGGCGAGACGGGCAAGAATCCATCCCTCTCGCTCGACGCCGAGGGGGCGGCCCACGTGGCATACCGGGACGAGTCGGACGCCGAGCTGCTTCACGCCACGAGAGGCGCGACCGGGTGGACGATCGACACCGTGGAGATCGGCGGCCGCGGCCCTTCCCTGGCGGTGGCCCCGGATGGGACCCTCCACGCCGCCTACCGGGACGCGTCGGCGGCCGACCTGCGGCACGCCGTGAGTGACGACGAGGGCTGGAGGCTCGAGACGGTCGAGGTCGACTCCGAGGGCGGATCGGCCTGGGTGCCATCGCTGGCTCTCGGCCCCGACGGGGCGGTCCACATCGCATTCGGGGCGTCGAGCGGCGAGCTTCGACACGCCCTCGGGAACGATGGTGGCTGGACGAGCGAGACGGTCGATCCGGGCGGAACGGTCGTCGATCCCTCGCTCGCCATGGGTCCTGACGGGGAGGTCCACATCGCCTATGCCTCCGGCGACGCGGGCACGCGCGCCCTGCGACACGCTTCTTCCGACGGCGATGTCTGGACCCTCGAGACGGTCGATTCCGACGGCGACTCGGACGCGCCGGCGATCGCGCTGGCCTTGGACGGCGTCGTTCACATCGCCTACCCGGACGCGTCGAGTGGCGCGCTACGACATGCCTTCTCCGACGGCAACGGCTGGACCCTCGAGACGGTCGACCCCGATGGCGGCGTCTGGCCGTCCCTCGCGCTGGCCTCCGACGGATGGGTCCACGTCGTCTACCCGAACACGTGGAACGGCGAGCTGCGACATGCCATCTTCGACGGCGAGCGCTGGACGCTGGAAACGGTCGACGCCGGCGTCTCGATGCCCTCGCTCGCGCTCGGCGCCGACGGTACGATCCACGTCGCTTACTACGGCAGCACGGACGGCGACCTGCGATACGCACGCCACGCAGGCCGAGTCGGGCGCGACCCGAGCTGCGACGGAGCGCCTGGTGAGTGACGCGGGTCGCCGCACGGAGGGGAGCACTCCGCGTCGTGGGAGGTACCTGCCCTCCACTGGCCGGCTGGACGAGAGAGCGCGGGGTCGGCGGAGGTGAACGTGACGACCCGGTCATGTTGTTGCCGGTGTCGGAGGCCACGCCACTTCGCGCGTCCTCGCCATCCGCTTGGACGAGGCGAGATTCGAGCCGCGCGTTCACGGCAGGACGAACCCCTCCTCCTTCGAGAGTGTCTTGTCGAACGTGGCCACACGGTCGCAGCCGGCCGCGGACGACCTTTCCCGGAGGACGTAGTCCGCGAAGTCTCCCCGACCGTCGTGGAAGGCGGCAAGGCAGCGGTGGACGCCCTCCTTCTCCTCGACGGCGATCTGGCGAGCTCGCACGAGGGCGCCGAGCACGGCGACCACCTGCGATGGTGGACGCCTGCATGCTCATTACTTTTCACCCCAATCCTTACCATGAGTATTACCTGACCTCAGGAGCGCGCAATCCTCCCACTTCTGCTCCTGCGCGCTTCGGGCGTTGTCACACCGACCGGTGACGGCTGGGGGTGAGAGGGCTCGGGGTCCCGACGGAGGTCGCGGGCGCCAAGGTCGAGCGCGCCCGAAGCGCTACATCGAAATCTGGGAGCCGATCTCCATCACTCGCGACGTGGGGATGTTGAAGTAGGTCGTGGGACGGACCGCGTTGCGAGCGAGAAACGAAAACAAGCGCGTGCGCCAGCGGGACATCCTGGACCGTCCATCCGCGAGTATGATCTCGTTCCCCAGGAAGAACGTCGTGTGCTCGATGGGCGGGCTTGGTGTTTCCTCCCGCGCCAAGAGCGCTACGATGTCCGGGCTCTCCATGAAGCCGTAGCGCGCGATCACCCGCGTGAAGCCGTTCTTCACGTGCTCCACGCTGACCCGTTCGTCCTCGTCGACATGGGGCACCTCCTCGATCGCGACCGTGACGAGGATGACCTCCTCGTGGACCGCATGGTTGTGCAGGAAGTTGTTCATGAGCGCGGGCGGCGTCCCCGTTGGATTGCTCGTCATGAACACGGCCGTGCCGGGAACACGCGTGGTGGGCTGAGCGGTCATCAGCTCGAAGAACTCGTCGAGCGGAACGATGCTCTCCTGGATTTGCCTGGCAAGCAAAGCCCTCCCGCGTCTCCAGGTCGTCATGATGGCGAACACGAGCGCGCCGACCGCCAGCGGGAACCATCCACCAGCGAAGAGCTTGACGATCATCGAGCCGAAGAAAGAGACGTCGGCAGCGACGAAGACAGCCGTGACGCCGATCGATTTCCACAGGCTCCAACCCCACAGCCGCCGGGTGACGACAAAGGCGAGGAGCGTGGTGATCAGCATGGTCGAGGTGAGGGCGACGCCGTAGGCGGACGCCACGTTGCTGGAGCTCTTGAAGCCCACCACGACGGCGACGGTGGCCACCATCAGCGCCCAGTTGACCTGCGGTACGTAGATCTGGCCCACCTCTCTCGCAGACGTGTGCCTGACGAGGAGACGCGGAAGGTAACCGAGCTGCACCGCCTGACGCGTCAAGGAGAAGGCGCCGGAGATGATCGCCTGAGAGGCGATTATCGCGGCCGCCGTGGCGAGAACCAGGAGAGGATAGTGGGCCCAGGAAGGAGCGAGGAGGTAGAAGGGGTTGTGCGCTGCCTCCGGGTCGGAGAGCACGAGCGCTCCCTGTCCGAAGTAGTTGAGGAGCAAGGACGGAGCGACGACGCAGAACCAGTCGAGCTGGATCGCGCGCTCGTGGAAGTGACCGAGATCGGCGTAAAGGGCCTCACCACCGGTCGCGACCAGGAAAACCGCCCCGAGCACGAGGAAGCCCTCCAGCCCATTGGCGGCGAAGAACCGAACGGCGTGGGCGGGATTCAGCGCCGCCAGCACACCCGGGTGCAGCATGATGCCCCGGACGCCGAGCACGGCCAGCGTCGCGAACCAGATCAGAATGACCGGTCCGAAGACCGCGCCGACCCTCGCGGTGCCGCGTTTCTGAAAGAGGAAAAGGCCGACCAGGATCGCCACGCTCAAGGGGACGACATACCCCGCGAAGCCGGGGTTACCGACCTCGAGGCCTTCCATGGCCCCGAGGACCGAGATCGCCGGCGTCAGCACGCCGTCGGCATAGAGCAGGGCCGCACCGAACAGGCCAAGGGCCATCACCACCCACTGCGCTCGCCCCCTGACCTTTCCGTGCACGAGGGCCATCAGCGCCAAGATCCCGCCCTCGCCGCGGTTGTCGGCCCGCAGGACGTAGATGTGGTACTTCAGGGTCACGACCACGACCACGGTCCAGAAGATGAGCGACAAGACGCCGAAGACGTTGCCCTGGGAAATGCCCACGCCGTTCGGCCCATGGAAGCACTCCCGGACCGCGTACAGCGGGCTGGTGCCGATATCTCCGTAGACGATGCCGACGGCGGCCAGGCTCAGCCCTAGCAGGTACCTTCCTCGCGGCGCTGCCTTCGGAGCGAGAGATGCCCTGCCCACGGCGGCAACGGTGCCTCGGCTCGTGCCTGACGAATCAGCCATTCACGGAGCTCCCCGCGACGAGCGACACCTCGTGGAACGCTCTCGGGTTCTTGACTCCTTCGGCGCGCCGACCGGGACGCGCCACAGGCGAGACGATGCCGACATGTGACTCGCAAGTTGCGGCCCCTGGCGCCGAGCTGACAAGCCCTCGGGCCGGAATCTTTATGGGATCTTGATGCCGACGCTCAGTGAGACGGCGCGGGCTCGTCCTGCTCGGAGGCCGTGGCGGGAGCGGGCGGCTCTGGCTCGACCGGCCGTTCCGCCGGCGGCGTTGCAGGCACGGACGCGGGCGGCGCGGGCTCGGCGACCTCGGCCGCGGGGGGCGGGGCCGGCTCTGCCGGCGGCGGCGCCGGAACGGGCGCGGCGGGCTCGGTCGGCGCGGCGGGCGCGGCGGGCACGGCGGCGACCACCAGCGGTGCCCAGCTCCCGCCGAAGCCGACCATGTAGCGGCCACCGCCCTGAAAGACGTAGCTCGCCGTGTAGAAGTCCGGGCGCGATCGCTCCGCCTGGACGACGGCGCCCGCGAAGGCGGGGTTGTCCGGCGCGCGGATCCGGAAGACGGCCGAGCCGAGCGCCGTCGTCGGGTCGATCTTCGCGGCGAGGGTGACGCGTTGGCCGGCCCTGGCGACGGAGGGATCGAAGTAGATCGTCACGCGCGCCGGGCGAGCGTCTCCTGGATCGGAGACCTCGCCGGCACCATCGGCGATGAGCGGTCGCCGATCCTCGGGCAGCGAAGCGACCAGCTTCTCGCGGCGCCGCCTGAGCGCGTCGCCGGGCTCGAGGCGCTCGAGCAGCACCAGCCTCTCGGCCGCGACCTCGATCCGGCCCGAATGCTCCGCCGCGTCGGCATCGCGGCGGAGCGCCCGCGCCATCTTCCTCCTGAGCCTTCGAGCGCCGCGGTGATCGGGGGCGCCGGTGAGGATCAGATCGGTGAGGGCGATCGCTCCACCCGGTCCGCCGAAACGTCCGGCCGCGAACGCCCCGTCGGCACGGCGCTCGAGGGCGGCCGCCTCGCTGGCATCGCGCGAGTGCGACCACCACACGAAGCCGAGCCCGCCGACGAGTGAGGCCACGGCGACCCACTTCCACATCACGGCGCCGCCGGCCCTTCGGCCGCTCGGCCCGAGCACCGCGGGCGCTGCGCCCGCGATCCGGTCGGGCTGCTCGAGCTCGGCGAGGCTCCGCGAGAACTCGAGCGGCGTCACCGCGACGGCCTTCTGATCCTGCGCCGGAGTCGCCGGCAGCGTCGGAGCGACCTCGGGCGGCGTGGTCGCCCTCGGCGCGATTTGGACGACGTCGTGCAGCGGGGCCTCGCCAGGCGCAGCCGGCGGCTCGATCCGGGTTGCGCCGGCAGGCGCGGTCGAAGCGGCGCGCAGCTCCGCGACGAACCCGCAGCCATCCGAAGGGCGATCGGATGCCTTCTTGGCCAGGCACCGGTGCACGAACGCCGCCATCGCGGCCGAGACGCCGGCCGTCGCCGACAGCGGCGGCGGCTCCGCCTGCAAGTGCTGCAAGAGGAGCGAGCCGGGAGTGTCTCCCTTGAAGGGGAGCGCCCCGGAGAGCATCTCGTAGAGAACGACGCCGAGCGCGTACACGTCCGATGCAGGAGTGACCTCGCCTCCCGATGCGCCCTCGGGCGACATGTAGCGGGGCGTCCCGACCGCGAGTCCGGCGCCCGTCAGGGACGCGCTCTCGGGGCCGATCTGCTTGGCGATCCCGAAGTCGAGGATCTTGGCGAAGTCCTCGTCCGAGCCACGCTTGACGAGCATCACGTTCTCGGGCTTCAGGTCCCGGTGGACGATCCCGAGCGCGTGCGCCTCTGCCACGGCTTCCCCGACCTGCAGGAGGATGCGGGCCGCGCGCGCCTCGGAGAGCGGCCCTTCCTTTCTGATGAGGTCCTCGAGGCTCCGGCCGGCGAGGTACTCCATCGCGAGGAAGTGCCGGCCATCCGGGAGCTCCCCGGTCATGTACACGTGGGCGACGTGGGGGCTCTCCAGGCGGCTCGCAAGGCGGGCCTCGCGATGGAAGCGCTCGATCACGCCCGAGATGCCGGCGACCTCGGGGCGGAGGATCTTCACGGCGACCGGCCGGTCGATGTCGCGCTGACGGGCCCGGTAGACGTTGCCCATCCCGCCCTCGCCGATGAGCGCCTCGATCGCGAAGTGCCCGGCCACGACCTGGCCCAGGTAGGGATCGGTGGAGCCGGGCGCCGCGGGGCCAAGGGGATGTGCGTCGATCTGGCAGAACGCCGCGCTGTCCTCGTACGCGGCCCCGCACTGATCGCAGCGCTTCATCTTGCCAGCCACCCGCCGACGAGCGGAGCCTTCTTCTGTAGCACCGCCGGCGGGGCCGCGTCGAGGTGTGAGCGTCAGCGCGGCGTTCCGGGAAGGAGGTCGACATCGACGTCGAGCTGGGCAGTCCACATCCAGCGCTGCCTGCCCGGCTGCTCATCGGTTGACGCTCCGGGAGTATGGCCATACTCTCCTTGGGATGGCCACCGCGACCGTGAAGTCGACGTACTCTCTGGATCTGGAGACGGTGCGCACGCTCGATCGCATCGCGCGACGCTGGAATGTCAGCCGGTCCGAGGCCCTCCGGCGGGCGATCCGCGCCGCGGCCGAACGCGACGAGGAGATCGGCCGGGACCCCCTCGACGCGCTGGACGCGCTGCAGCGGTCCCTGGCGCTCACCCCGTCCACCGCGCGGGGCTGGACCGAGGAAGTCCGCGCCGAGCGTCGAGCCACGCGGCGCGGTGGGAAGAGCCGGTGATCCATCTCGACACGAGCTTCCTGATCCGCGGCCTCGTCGCCGGCTCCCGCGAGGATGCTTCCCTGCGGACCTGGTTGGCGGCCGGAGAGCCTCTCGGGATGAGCGCCATCGCCTGGTCCGAGCTCCTCTGCGGTCCGGTCGGAGCGGAGGCCGTGGAGCTGGCCTCGCGCATCGTGGCGGCGCCGGTGGCCTTCACGGTCGAGGGTGCCCACGCCGCATCGCGCCTGTTCAACCTGAGCGGCCGGCGCCGCGGCTCGTTCGTCGACTGCATGATCGCAGCGGTCGCCCTCGGCGCCGACGCTCGCCTCGCCACCAGCAACCCCGGCGACTTCGCGCGCTTTCGCGCCGCTGGCCTCGAGCTGGCGAAGAGCTGAAGCCGGCCTGGCTCTCCGCCCGCGGCTCCACCGAATGGACAAGCCTCCTTGACGGGGTTCTTTACGCAATCTTGACGACCTTCCCCGCGATCTTCACGACCCCTTGACGCCCGGACGCCCAACCTCGGGAGCGCATGGGCCACCCGTACAGGAGCCCGTCCGATCCGAGCGGACCGGCCCCACGCCGTCCCGACCGCCTGCCCGACCCCGAGATCGCAGCGGTGCTCGTCATCACGCTGATCGCCGCCGCTTGTCGTGTCGTCTGGGCCGTCCTCCATCGTGCCGCCCTCGACGGAGACTCGGCGCTCGCGCTGGGTGTGGCGCTCGCCTGCCTCGCGCTGCTCTGGCCGACCATCCGCTGGGCGATCCGACGTGCCGTCGCCGGCCGGCGGAAGTGAGGTATATGGTGGCGTCGTGAGCGAGAAGCTGCACAACGGCGTGGAGCCGCGAGCCGAGCCCGAAGGCGCGATCCTCGTGGCGGTCGGTCCGGCCCCGCAGTCCGCCGATCTCATCCGGGTAGCCTGCCGGATGGCGACGCGGCTGCACGCGCCCTGGATCGCCCTGACGGTCGAGACGCCGGCGTTCGATCGATTGCCCGCCTCGGAGCACGACCGGGTTCGCGGCCACCTTGGCCTCGCGGGGCGTCTCGGCGCGGAGACGCTCGTCGTCCGAGGCGAGAACGTCCCGGCCGAAGTCCTCGCGGTCGCGAGAGAGCGCAAGGTATCGCTGATCGTCGTGGGCAAGCCCACGCACCCTCGATGGCGCGAGCGGCTCCGCGGCTCGCTCGTGGACGAGATCGTGCACGGCTCGCAAGGCATCGACGTGATCGTGACGACCGGCTCGGAGTGGAGCCCGGCGAAGCCGGCCGGCAAGCGGCCTCGACCGGCCGTGCCGTTCACCGAGTACCTGTACGCGATCGCGATCGTCGGACTGAGCACCGCCGCCTGCTGGCTGACGCGCGGAACGCTCAGCCTCGCCGACCAGGCGATGATCTTCCTGCTCGGCGTGCTCGGGGTCGCGAGCAAGCTGTCCCGCGGTCCGGCCCTCCTCGCGGCCGTCGCCAGCGTCGCCGCGCTCGACTTCTTCTTCGTGCCGCCGTTCTTCACGTTCGCCGTCTCGGAGCTCAGGTACGTGATCACCTTCGCAGTCATGCTGGTCGTGGGCCTGACGGTGTCGAGCCTCACCGTGCGGATCCGGACGCAGGCAGAGGCCGCGAGGCAGCGCGAGCGCCGCATGGCAGCGCTCTGGGCCATCAGCCGCGAGCTCGGCGCGGCGACCGGCGCCGACAACGTCGGTCGGATCGGCGCGCGTCACCTTGCAGAGACCATCGAGGCCCCCGTCGAGCTGCTCCTCGCCGGGGCGGACGGTGAGCTCCGCGAGGTCGGCGGCGTGCAGGGGCCCCAGAGCGTCCTCCAGGCGGCGCGATGGGCGTTCGAGCACGGCAAGCCGGCCGGAAGCGGGACCGACACGCTGCCCTCCTCGACCGCGTTGGTCTTGCCACTCATGGGAACGCAAGCGGTGCTCGGGGTCGTGACGGTCGACCTGACCGATCGCTCGAGCCCCACGCCCTCGCAGCGCCAGCTCCTCGACACGCTGGTGGCCCAGACGGCGCTGGCGCTCGAGCGGGCGCGGCTCGCCCAGGAGGCGAGAGCTGCCGAGACGCGCGCCGAGCGCGAGGAGCTTCGCAACGCGCTCCTGAGCTCCGTGTCGCACGACCTGCGGACGCCGCTCGCGTCGATCACGGGGGCCGCGACCGCTCTCATCGACGGCGACCCTCCCCGCGCGGCGCGTGAGGATCTGCTGGAGACCATCCACGAGGAGGCCGACCGGTTGAACCGGCTCGTCGGGAACCTGCTCGACATGACCCGCCTCGAGTCGGGTGGCTTCAGACTGCGCAAGGAGTGGGTCCCCATCGAGGAGGTCGTGGGGTGCGCCCTGAACCGGCTCGAACGAGCCCTCTCGGGCCGTCGGGTCGAGCTGGATCTCCCGGCCGACCTGCCGCTCGTCGCGCTCGATCCCGTGCTCGTGGAGCAGGTGTTCATCAACCTCCTCGAGAACGCCGCCAAGTACACGCGGCCCGAGACGCCCATCGAGATCGGCGCGCGGGCCGCGCGAGAAACGGTCGTGATCGAGGTCGCCGATCGCGGGCCGGGGCTTGCAGCCGGCGCGGAGGAGCGGGTCTTCGAGAAGTTCTTCCGGGCCTGCTCGGCGCCGGCCGGCAGCGGCCTCGGGCTGACCATCTGTCGGGGAATCCTCCAGGCGCACGGAGGGCAGATCACCGCGGAGAACCGGCCTGGAGGAGGGGCGCTGTTCCGGATCACGCTGCCGGTCGGGGGCTCTCCCCCGGCCCTCGCGCCGGAGAGTGCCATCGACGCGCAGGAGACCGGATGACCACGGGTCCCTTGGTCCTCCTCATCGAGGACGAGGCGCAGGTGCGCCGCTTCCTCCGATCGACCCTGACGAGCCAGGGTTACCGGCTCGTCGAGGCCGAGACGGCGGCCGAGGGGATCGCGCTCACGAGCTCCCACAACCCCGACGTGGTGCTGCTCGATCTCGGGCTGCCCGACGCGGACGGGCTCGAGGTCTGCCGGCGGATCCGCGAGTGGTCCTCGACGCCGATCGTCGTCTTATCGGCCCGCGACAGGGAGGCCGAGAAGGTCGTGGCGCTCGACGGAGGCGCCGACGACTACCTGACGAAGCCCTTCGGCGCGGGAGAGCTCCTGGCCCGCCTGCGCGTCGCGCTCCGGCACTCGGCCCGCGGCCAGGCCGAGCCCATCGGATCCGTGTTCGAGACGGGCGAGCTCCGGGTGGACCTGGCGCAGCGACTGGTGCTGCGCGCCGGCCGCGAGGTGCACCTGACGCCCCTCGAGTACAAGCTCCTCGCGACGATGATCCGCCACGCCGGCAAGGTGATCACTCACCGGCAGCTCCTGCATGACGTCTGGGGCCCGACCTACGCCGCGCAGACCCACTACCTCCGCATCTACATGGCGAACCTTCGCCAGAAGCTCGAGGTCGAGTCTGCCCACCCGCGGTTCCTGCTCACGGAGCCCGGAGTGGGCTACCGGCTACGGCTCGAAGACCCGTGAGCCGGCGGATCACTCCACGATCGGCGAGGCCGTCCAGAGCTCGCCGCCGCCGGCGCCGTCGAGGAAGACGACGACGACCTCGCTCTGGCCGTCGAGGTTCAGATCGGTGATTCCCGAGGTCACGGAGACGGCCGCGGGTAGGTCCATCGGGACCTCGGCGAGCCCGGCCGCGGTCTGCTCGTAGACGAGGCTGGGTGTGCCCTCGATCGCCAGCACCACGTCGAGGTCGCAGTCGCCGTCGAGGTCCACGAGCGTCGCGTCGGTCCCCGAGCCGCCGGCGAGCGCCATCGATAGACCGAACCGCGGCTCCGACGGATCGTCGCCGTGCGCGTAGAGCCTGGCGGCGGGACCGCCGGCACCGCCGAAGACGACCAGGACGTCCGGCGTGTCGTCGCCGTCGAGCTGCCCGATCCGGACGGCGGTGACGCTCCGTCCCTCCTCGTCCGGCACGACCAGCGCGTCGCCGATCTCCCGGAGGGTCTCGGCGCTTCCCTCGAACACCCTCACCGAGTGATGGAAGTCGTCGACCTCGGCGTGACCCACGACGACGTCGAGCATGTGGTCGTCGGTCAGATCGGCGATTGCGACGGACGTCCCGACGCCGTCGGGAGTGTCGTCCGCGAGGGTGACCACGGAGCTGCCGTCCCCGAAGGTCGCCACGCCGTTCGAGACCGTCGCTCGGAGCAGCCGGTAGGCGTGGTCCGCGGCCACGAACACGTCCGTGGTGCCCGTCCCGTCGAGGTCGCCCGCACCGAGAGCGCCGCCCACCCCGGCCGGCCAGGTGACGCGCCCCGGGTCCACGTCGCGGACGCCGAACGGTGAAGCATCGCCTGGCGCGGAGACCAGAGGCGCCATCGCGGACGAGAGGCTTGCCAGCGCGATGTCGGGCGCGCAGTCGTGATCGAGGTCCGTCGCGATGACCCACGCCGCGCCGAGCGGCGGAGCGACGAGGAAGTTCCCGGTGACGTCCACGGGGTTACCGGCCGACAGCAAGACGACGCGCGCTGGCGCCTCGATGAGCTCCGCCCGTCCGTCTGCGTCGAGGTCCGCGAGGGTCGCGCGACGGCGCACCGCCTCCTTCGGCGGCAGCACACCGACGGGTCCCGCGAGGCCAATCGGCACGGATCGGACCGGAGCGCAGGTGTGGACCCGAAGCTTCACCTCTCGCTCCTCGTCATCGGCGATCGTGAAGCGGCCGGAGCCGTTTCCTGCCGGGAGCCCCAGGCCGGTGCCGGTCGCCGTGACGACGAGGAGGTCGAACTCGTCGCGAGCGTCGACGTAGGCCAGCGTGGCGGGCAGCCCGGGCAAGAGGCTCTCGCCCAGATCGCTTCCTCTCGAGTCGTAGCCGAGGGCGATCGGCAGCTCGCCGTCGGGCCGCGCCGTCACGCAGAGACGGTCGAGCTCGTCGGGGACCCGGAGGTCGGCGTCGAGCTCGACGACGAGGGTCGTCTCGGCTGGCCCGCAGGCCCCCAGCATCGCGAGCGCCAGCCCGGCTCCGGAACGAGTCACCGGCGCTCCAGGGAGAGCAGCACGCAGCGCGGCTCGAGCGAGCCGCACTGGGGCTCGCGGTCCGCCGAGCCGATCAGGACGCCGAGGACGACGGCCCCGACCACGGCCGCGCCGGCGCCGACCCAGACCCAGGGGCTCTCGTACCAGCGCGAGGGCGGCGGCGCCGCGACGGAGACGTCGAGCGTTCGGGGACCGAGCGGTGAGGCGCCCCGAGCGACGACCCTGCCGCGCTCGTCGCGAGCCTCGACGTAGTACTCGAACGAGTAGGGGTGGTCCCGGTCCGGCAGATCGAGCATCGCCCGGAACGAGGTCCCGGATCGCGTCATCGGGACCTGGTCGTAGGGCAACGTTCCCGCGACCCGCGTCCGAAGCGTCATCCTCTGAACCGGACCGGAAGGCTCCACTCGCACCTCGACGCTTCCGCCGGCCGCTGCGCGCACGGGGCCGCTCAGCCGGAGGTCGACGTCCGGCCGGAGCGCGGCGTCCGGAGCGATCTCGTGGCGAACCCGCTCGAACGCCTCGCGGATCTTGGGCGATCCGCTGGGCTCGCGCAGCAGGTAGTACGGATCGATGACGAGCAGCTCGCGGAAGGCCCGTCGCGCCTCGCGCTCGTCCTCGAGCGCGACGTACGAACAGCCGATGTACTCGTAGGCTTCGAGCTGGTCCGCAGGCGAGATCCCCGGGACGTCCAGCGCCCGTCGCATCGCCTGGATGACCGCCGGGTACTCCTGGTCGCCGTACAGACGCCGCCCGTCGGCCAGCAGGCGATCCACCTCGCGATCGAGCCCCTGCTGCGCGGTGGCCCCGCTCGGCGCGCCCACCGTCAACAGCACCGCCAGGTGGAGCGCTCGGGCAAACCGGTGCACGAAAGGAGCATATACCACGGGCGGGACACGTCCCTGGCATGGGCGGCGTCCGCGGGACCGAGCGGGGATTCGTGCAGTAGTGCTAGGATCCAGCTCGAAATGCGCTCCGGCGTGCCCTTCGGCCGCTACTCCCTGGTTCGCCGACTCGCGCGGGGGGGGATGGCGGAGATCTTCCTGGCGCTCCAGGAAGGCCCCGAGGGGTTCTCCAGACGCCTCGTGATCAAGCGGATCCTCCCGCACCTGGCCGCGGACCCGGCGTTCCTCAGGATGTTCATGGACGAAGCGCGGATCGTCGCGATGCTGTCCCACCCGCACATCGTCCATCTCTACGACTTCGGGCAGGTCGACGGGTCGTACTACCTGGCGATGGAGTACGTGGACGGGATCGACCTCAAGGCGCTCGGTGACCGCGCCGGGCCCGTGTCGCCGGAGCACGCCGCGAAGATCATGAGCTACGTCTGCGAAGGACTCTCGCACGCCCACGACCTCTCCGTGGAAGGGCGGAGGCTTGGGCTCGTGCACCGGGACGTGACTCCGTCGAACATCCTCATCTCGTTCGACGGCTCCGTGAAGGTCGCCGACTTCGGGATCGCCAAGACCTACTCGGGCGACGAGAAGACCAAGGTCGGAGTCGTGAAGGGCAAGTTCGCCTACCTGTCGCCGGAGCAGGCTCGCGGCATGTCGCTCGACCATCGCAGCGACCAGTTCAACATCGGGATACTGCTCTACGAGCTTTTGACCGGTACCACGCTCTTCCCGCACGACTCGTTCCAGCGCGCGATGAGGGCCATCGTGGGTGGCGGGATCGATCCGCCCGAGATGATCCAGCCGGGCGTGCCGCTTGGGCTCTCACGCATCGTGATGAAGGCCCTCGAGCCGGACCGCGAGCGGCGCTACCCGGACACGCTGGCGCTGCGGGCCGACCTCGAGTCGTTCTTGCGGGAGTACCCGGACCCATCCGACGCCGTGCTGATCGGTCGCTACATCCGCGAGCTGTTTCCCGAGCACGGCCCGGTGTCGGCGGCGGCGACGGGCCCGCTCCCGCAGGGAACCGCGCCGATGGCTCGCCCGCAGACGCGTCCAGTCGCCGGGGAAGAGAACGTGGCGAGCGAGGCGCCCGGGGGTCTGCCGCCGCTCCTGCTCGCGAAGACCCGGAAGGAGCGGTCGCTCTCCTCCTCGGATGGCGAGCCGGTGGCCGTCGAGCCCATGGGCACGGCCCCGGCCGGCCAGCCCGCCGATCTTCACGACGCACCGACCTCTCTGCACGCGGAGCTCCTCGACGAGCGCGATCTCATCGCGGACGACTCGACGGACGCCGCCGTGACCACGATGGTCACGACGGGTGGCACCGAGGTCGCGCGTGGCAGCATCTACGAGAGCGCGTGGGAGCGCGGCAGAAGGCGAAGGCGCCGCCGGAGCATCACCATCGGGCTGGCCGTCGCGCTGGTCGCGTCCGGGCTCACCGCGGGCGGGCTCCTCTGGACCGGGGGAGCGCCCGCCGATCCCGGATCGGAGCCGCCGCCGAAGCCTCCGAGGATGCGGCTACTGCCCCCGCCCCGGCAGGCGCAGGTGCGGCTCAGCTCCCGTCCGGCCGGGGCCGTGATCACGCTCGACGGCGCTCCGACCTCGATCACCACGCCGGCCATCCTCGACGTCGAGGGCGGCGTCGACCACACGATACTGGTCGCGCTGTCGGGCTTCCAGGAGGCGGAGCGGCACGTGGTCCCGGCGGCCGGTGGGACGCTGGAGGTCGATCTCGTCCTGGAGCCGCTCGCGGCGCCTCCCCTGCCCCCGCCCGAGGAGCCGGGCGCCGTCCTCGAGATCGAGACGCGCCCGTCCGGCGCGCGAGTCGAGGTCGACGGCGCCCTGCGCGATGGTCAGACGCCAATGACGATCTTCGACCTCGAGCCCGGCCCGCACGTCCTGCGCCTCGCCGCCGACGGCCACGAGCCGCTGGAGCGGCGAATCGAGCTCGAGCCCGGTGAGAGCGAGACCCTCGAGCTGCGGCTCCGCCGTCTCCGGCGCGGCGGCACGAGCGGCGCGAACGCCACCGAGGCGACCGAGTACGGGACGCTCACGATCAACACGATTCCCTGGTCCAAGGTCTACCTTGGCGGTCGGCTTCTCGGGATGACGCCTCTCGCGAACGTCCGCGTCCCGGCGGGGCGGCACGTCATCCGCATGGTCAACCCCGATCGGCCGGAGCGAACGACCGTCGTCGTGATCCAGGCGGACCAGAACAAGCGGGTGCAGCTTTCACTGTAGCCGGAGGCGCGCCTGCTCACGTACCGCTCTCGGTGCCGGCGTAAGAGAGATTGACCTCCGCCGTCCCATCCCTCGTCACCGTGACCTCCTGCGTCTTGCGGCCGAGCTTCTCGTGCCATGACTCGATCGTGTAGGTGCCGACGGGGACGTTCTGGATCGTGAAGCTCCCGTCCTCTCCGGTCGTCGCGAAGAAGGGATGGTTCGAGACCAGGATGAAGGCGGCCATCCAGCCGTGGACGTCGCACTTGAGGGTCATGACCCCCTCGTAGTCCGTGATCTCGCGCTCGATGGCGGGAGAGCCGGCTATCTGGGCGCGGTTGAAGAGCGTCTCGGTGCCCTGGTAGGTGTGGACGTTGTGGAGCGTCTGATCGCCATTCTTGATCTCGAGCGTCTGGCCCGCGACGATGGCCTGGGCGCGCGGCCGGTACATGCAGTCGTGCTGCTCGACGAGCGCGTGCGCCGAGGGCGCAGGGTAATTGCCGGTGACGCCCTTCGTGAGGTGGACGATCACGTTTCGCAGCGTGGCGTCGTCGTTCACCACGACCTGCTCGTCGTTCATCGCGGTGCGCGCGCAGAACGGGTCTTGATCCCTCTTCAGGGGCGTCGGGGTCGGACGCGTGCCCGTGAAGGCGACCTTGCCGTGGATCGTCCCCGTGCCGTTCGCCGCGGGAGGCGGCTCCGCGCTCTTCGTGGGCTGCGGAGGCGGGGCTTCGCGGTCGCCGGATGCAGAAGCGTGACCCTCGTGCGACGAACGATCCTCCTCGGCACCCTCGCTGGCCCGCCCCTCGTTGCTGGCGCAGCCCCACGCGCCGGCGAGAGCCGCCAGCGCCAACGTGGCCAAGCCCGACCTTCCCACGAACCTCGCTCGTCGCATCGTCATACCTCCTCCTCGGGCGGCGACCCGCCAGGACCGCCCACCGATTAGCGCCGCGATCGGAGGGCGTCAAGGCGGCCGCGCCGAGGGCGGCATATCGGGAAAGCGACCGCCAGGCGGTAAGAGGGGCAGGCCGGGAGCTGATATGATGCCGCGATGAATCCGGTCCGGCCCGACGAGAAGATCCTGTGGGTGACCTGGGAGGACCAGCGCCGGAACCGGAGCGTGTCGAAGGCCGTCGGGGCACGACTCCTCGAGATCTCCGGAGCGGGCCAGGGCCGACTCGGCCGCTACGTCCGCTCTACCGTCCGCACGGTCGGGACAGTGCTCAGGGAGCGGCCGGACTTCATCGTCGCGTCGAATCCTTCGATCGTCCTGGCGTCGCTGGCGCTGGTGCTGGGGCGGTCGCTCGGGCGCCCCGTGCTGATCGACGCTCACAACGCGGGCCTCGACCCCCCGGGGGGCGAGGGGTCGCTGCTTCACTGGGTCGCCTCGGCCGTCACGCGCGGCGCCGACGTGACCGTCGTGCACAACGACGACCTCGTCGACGACGTCCGGCATCGCGGGGGCAGGCCGTTCGTCCTGCCGGATCCCGTCCCCGACCTGGCCGAGGCGCCCGAGCCCGTGAAGCCCTCGGCCTTCCAGGGGAAGCACAACGTCCTGTACGTGTGCACGTACGACTTCGACGAGCCGTACCTCGAGGTCGTCGAGGCCGGCCGGCTCCTGGGGGCCGACGTGTGCATCGCGATCACCGGCCGCAAGGTGGAGCGGATCCTCGCCGCCAATCCTCCTTCGAACGTGATCCCGACCGGCTACCTCCCGGAGGCCGACTACGTCGGAGCGCTCCGTGCCGCCGACGTCGTCATGGTGCTCACGACCCGGGAGAGCTGCGCGCAGTGCGGCGCCTACGAGGCGGTCTCCGCCGGAGTGCCGATGGTCTTGACCGGGACCGCGACCCTTCGGCGCATCTTCTCCCGGGGCGCCGTCTACACCGAGAACCGCGCAGCGGCGATTGCCCGGGCGATCGAGGAGGCGATTCGCCGCCGGGCCGAGCTCGCCGCCGAGGTAGCGCGCCTCCGCGACGAGCTGGTCCTGGGGTGGAACGAGCGCCTGCGAGGGTTCCACGGGATCCTCCAGGAGCTCGCGAGGCGCCGTTCGACATGACGGCCATGTCCGGCAACTACCGGTGGCCCGACGCGGCCACCGCCGTCGGCCTGGCGATCGTGGCTCTGGCCGCTTGCCGCTGCGGGGCCAGCCCGAACGTCCCCACGGCGACGCCCGTGCCTGCGCTCCTCGGCGGAACCCCCGGACCGGCGGTCCGCGCGGCCGGCGACACGGGCGGTCGCCCGGTGATCCTCTACTCGGACCTGGCGTCGGCGCCGAGGGGCGCATTCGTCACCTTCTGGGGTCACGAGCTCGGCGATGATCCCGGCGCCGGACGGATCCTCCTCGGCGAGCTGCCCATCACCCGCGTCCTCGGGTGGTCGAGCTCGCGAATCGAGGTCAGGCTCCCCGAGGAGGCTCGGTCCGGATCGGTCGTGGTCCAGACGCCCCGCGGTCCTTCCGCTCCGTTTCCGCTGCGGATCCACGACGGCTCCCTGTGGTTCGTGTCGACGACGGGGAACGACGGCGCCTCGGGATCCGAGGCTCAGCCCTTCGCGACCATCCGCCGAGGGCTCGCGGCCCTTCGACCCGGCGACGTCCTGTACATCCGAGGGGGGACCTACGTCCCGCCCCCGGACCCGGACTTTCGCGCGCACATCCGGCTAGGCGAGATCCCGACCGGAACGGCGGAGCGCCCGATCGCGATCGCCGGCTACCCAGGCGAGACCGTCGTCATCGGGGACGGGAGCACGCAGAAGATCTTCGCGTTCGACCACGACCGGCCGTTCGAGTACATCACGATCGCGAAGCTGAAGCTGCTCCCGGCGTGCCTCGGGATGGAGACCCTCGAGTCCCGGCACGTCCGGATCGTGGCGAACGAGATCACCGGCTCCCGCTCCGAGTGTGCCGACGGCACGATCGCCGTCGGCGGGGGGTTCGATATCCGGATCCTGGGCAATGATCTGCACGACAACGGAGGACCGAAGCTGAAGTCGTGCGTCTACCTCTCCGGCTTCGGCGACAGCCACGACATCGAGGTGGCCTACAACAGGATGAGCCAGCACGGCGGCGGCCGCGCGATCCAGATGTACGGCCATCTGCCCGAGGACAGCATCTCGAACGTCCAGATTCACTCGAACGAGATCTCGGAGATCGATCGCGACGCGATCCTCGTCGGGAATACCGACGGAGGGAACATGCCGATCCACGACATCCTGATCGCGAACAACGTGGTCATCAGATCGGGCCGCTGCGTCGGCTGGGCCGTCCGCGTCGACAACCCGCTCGCGGAGGGGATCCGGATAGTCCACAACACGCTCGTCGGAAACGGCGCGGGGGACAGCGCGTGCGATCGGAGCTCGGGGGAGCCTATGGCGCAGATCGGGATCGAGCGGGCACGTTCGGTGAGCATCGAGAACAACATCCTGGTCTCCGCGGGCCGCGCCGGCCTGGTCCAGCTCCTCGATCCGCGCGCCGCAGTGCACTGCTCGCACAACCTCTACTCGGGGCGAGGCACCCCCTGCCCGCGCGAGGACCGCCCGATCCTGGGCGCTCCGGCGTTCGTCGACCCCGGGGCGCGCAACTACGGGCTCGCGCCCGGCAGCCCCGCGATCGACGGGGCCGCCCAGAGCATCGTCGGTGTCGACGCCGTCGGAGCTCTGCGTCCCGCGGGAAGTGCTCCCGACGTCGGAGCGCTCGAGCGAGCTCCCTGAGTCCGCTCTCGCCCCCGAGCGAGACCGCAATCAGAGCTTGTCGATCGTCGAGAGGATCTTCGCCGTGAAGCGATGATACCGCTCGTTGCCCACCATCTTCCGGACGATCCCCCGCAGTGTGATCGAAGCCCTCCCAGGCCAAGCATGAACACGTAACGTTGCGGCTGCTCGCGGGACTCCGGTGAATGGAGCGGGGAGAGGGAGGGCCGCCATGAACGACTCCGGAGGAGCGGCGCGGGCTCGCCGAGTGGCGCTTCGCTGCGCGATCCCGTCGCTATTGCTCGCGGTCGTGCTCGGGGCGATGGCGAGCTTCGCGACGGCGGTTCATCAGACCGTCTCGGCTGGAGAGTCGCAGTTCCGTCTGCAGCAGCGTCGCCTGGCGGGACAGCTCGCCGACCGCGTGGCCGAGACCCTGCGGCGCGCCGAGATCGCCGCGGGCACGCTCGATCTCGGCGGGCTGCCCGAGGACCGCGCCTCCGCCGACCGCTGGCTCGAAGCCAGGTCCGTCGCGTATCGGCTCGAGCCATGGATCGCGATCCGCGTGGAGTCGCGAGATCACCGGCTGCTGGCGGCCGCCGGCGAGGCCGCCCTGGATCACGAGCACCACGGCTCCGGTGTCCTCCTGTGTCCGCGATGCATCCAGCAAGGGCGGGCGCTGGTCGTGCGTGGCGAGCCGGACGAGGCCGGCAGGCAGGTCGAGGTGCGGGTGTCGCTCATCGACCTCGGCCACAGGCTCGTGGCGCCCGCCGCGGGGCGTGACGGCGCGGCCTTCGTGGTCGACGGAGGCGGACGCATCGTCGCCAGCGCGACCGGGGGCGACATCGGGTCGAGGCCGCCCGCCTCGGGCGGGTCGCGGCGCCTGACAACGCGCGCCCAGGTGCGCGGTCTCGAGGTTCCGCTGGCCGTGGTCCTGTGGGCCAGCGCGTCCATGGCCACGAGCGGTGTGCGACAGGCCGTTTCCTTCGAGCTGGCCTCGGCGGCGCTGGTCCTCGTCGCGCTCGCTGGCGGCGTGGCGTTCGTCCGGCGGCGCGAGAAGGCGTCGATCGAGGCGCGGATTGCGGCCGAGCGCGCCGCCGCGGACGCGGACCGCCTCGCGACCATCGGCGTCCTCGCCTCCGGCGTCATCCACGAGATCGCGAACCCCCTCGCCTGCGTCACCGCCAGCCTCGAGTTCGTGGGGGAAGGCTCACCTCCCGAGGCCGCGGCCAGGGAGGCGCTCGACGATGCGCGAAAGTGCGCCGAGCGCATGGCCGAGCTCCTGCGTGATCTCAAGACGTTCGCGCGACGCCCGGACGACGTCGCCGCACCCGTCGACGTTCGCTCGAGCATCGAGTCGGCACTGAGGATGGCGCGCCATCGGATCCTCGCCAAGGCCCGAGTGACGACCGAGCTCGACGACGTTCCTCCCGTGAAGGCCGACCCGTCCCGGCTTGCCCAGGTGTTCCTCAACCTCGTCATCAACGCCGCGCAGGCGCTGCCCGATGGGCGAGCCAGCGACCACGAGATCCGCATGACGCTCGAGGCCGTGAACGGATCGGTCGTCGCCGAGGTCGCCGACACGGGCCCGGGGATGACGCCGGAGGTCGCGGCCCGCATCTTCGAGCCCTTCTTCACGACGAAGCCGCGCGGGATCGGGACGGGGCTCGGGCTGGCGATCTGCCGCACCATCGTGACCGGGCTCGGCGGCGAGATCACCGTGCGGAGCGAGCCGGGCCGCGGAGCCACGTTTCGGGTGGTCCTGCCGGCAGCCTGAGGATCGCGCTCCTCCAGCTCGCCGCCGTCCTACGGCACTCCTTCTCCGCTCAGAAGCTGACGGTGACGGCCGAGCTGACCGTCGCCGAGGCGCTCTTCTCGCCGAGCCGCTCGTGCCAGACCTTGAGCGGATACGTTCCGGGCGGGACGCCCTGGATGCGGAAGCTCCCGTCGGCGCTGGTGACGGCGTGATAGGGGTGGTTGAAGACGACGATCCAGGAGGACATCCAGGCGTGGACGTCGCACTTGATCTGCACGCGGCCCGCCTCGCCCAGCGGGCGGCGGACGACCATGCCGGCCACGGGGATCGCAACGTTGAAGAGCGTGCGCGTGCCGAGGTACGCGTGGATGTTGTGGAGGATCGGGTCGCGGCTGGTCAGGCCGACCGTCGCGCCGACCGTCGCGGTCTGCACGTGCGGCTCGAAGCGACAGCGATGCTGATCGAGTGTGACCTGCACGGGTCTCGGCGCCGTTCCCGCCGGGGCCGGCACGCCCTCGAGCCAGACGACCGCGCCGCCGAGCGCACCACGGGTCACCGCGAGCTCGTCGCTCGGCACGGTCTGACCGCAGACGTCGGCCTGCACGGTGACCTTGGTCGGAGCGGGAGCGGCGGGAGGGCGAGCCACCCGGACCGTGCCCGAGACGACGCCGGTCGCCTGCGCCGTGCCGTCGAGCGGCCATGCCACGATGAACGTGACGACGGCTACTGCCAGAAGACCCGCGACTACCATCGCGACGACGGCCCACGCGCTCCTCGTCTGGATGCTCCCCCAACGTCGCTCGATGCTCATGACTGCAATCTCCTTCCGGCCGTTTTCGCCGTCGCTAGTTGTGAAGCGCGAGACCATGCGGCTGCAGCGGAAGCCTGCCCGCCAGCAACGGATCGTCGCCCTCGTCTCTGACGTCCAGGATGACCTCGGCCTTCATGGTGGCCGTGTCGAATCGCCAGACCTTGTCGTCAGCCGGCGCCATGCCGGTGACCGCCTCGAGGCGCTGGACGACGTAGTCGGACACGTAGCCGCGCTCACCGTCGTCGCTGAACGTCATGAAGTGGGCGCCCTTGCCGACGGTGGCGGTCGCCTCGAGCACGGGCCCCGAGGGGTCGGCGATGTCGTAACGCCTGACCTCGCCGTAGCCGGACAGGGCCATCCATACCGTCCGGCCATCGGGCGACAGCCTGGTGATTCCGGGAAACGCCACGAGCTCGTCGGCACCGTCGACATCGAGGAGCGGACGCCATCCCCATTTGCCGTCGGCGCCGGGCTCCACGAGGCCGAAGGCGCCGTCCGCCATGCAGGCGACGAGTATCCTGCCGTCCGGATCGCCCGGGACGAAGCGAGCCTCCATCGGGCCGCAGCAGACCTGGACGGTGTCGGTGACCTCGAGGCTGTCCGCATCCCAGATCCGTATCGTGTCGCGCACGGCGGGCGCCGGGGGCTCCGACGCCACTGAGGCGAGCTCCATCAGGTCGGTCGTGACCAGGAGGCCCCGCTCCATGTCGACGTCGAGTCCGTGGGGATTGCATCCCTCGGGTGCGCCCTGCGGGAGGATGCCGTGGAAGGTCAGGTCGGGGTCGATCCGTAGCATTCCCCCTGGGCTCCCTCCCGCAGCGTCGCCCATCATGGTGGCGACGACGCTCCCGTCCTGCATGCACATGAAGTCGTCAGCCACCCCGAGGCCCACTTCCGCGCCTTCGAGTGTGGCTTCGAGCGCGGGCCGCTCCGGTGTGGCGAGGTCGAAGACGAAGACCCTGCCGGAGAAGAGCCCGCCGGCGAAGAGCCGCTCGCCACATCGCATCATGTGGTGCGGCTCGTTGTTCGCCGAGCCGACGTCGAGCACGTGGACGGCGCGGCGCGTCCGCAGATCGACCGTGATGAGGACATCGTTTCCCGGCGGCGTCTCGAGCCCGTCATGGGGCCGCCTGGGTCCGGCCCAGACGTGGAGGTAGCTCTCCTCGATCTCCGTGTCGGGCTCCCCGCACCCGAGCCACACGCTCGCGCAGACGCCAAGCACGAGCACCCAGATCTTCCGAAGCAGCCTCACGGTGCACCTCCTGGCTCGCCCAGCCCGAGGAAGCGCCGCCAGAAGTGGGGCCGCGACCCGAGGCTCCGTACGTACGCCACGAGGTCCCAGCGCCAGCCCTCCGCCCTGCGCGCCTGCTCTCGCTCGTCGAGGGCGTAGAATTCGCTCGCCGGTGACTGCCTCGCGACGAATCGCCGCAGCGCCGCCAGCTCCTGAGGGCTGATCTCGCTCCTCAGCGGGGACAGGTTCTGCTCGACCTCACGGATGACCAGGAGCGTGTCCTGGTAGGAAGGCATCGGCGTGCCGTCGAGACCGGTCATCATGGTTCGATAGATCGCGTGCGCGCTGCCGCCTCCCTTGAAGATCGACGCGGTGAAGTCGTTCGGCACGATCGGTTCGCGGGTATCGGTCACGAGGGTCGGGACCGAATGGCCATCGCCCTCGCCCCCGAGTCCGTGACATTCCCAGCACTTCATCGCCAGATAGATGAACCGCCCGCGCCGGACAGCGCCGGCAGACGCCGCGGGCGCGTGGGGAATCCGGACCTTGGCGCGCCGGGCCTCGGGCTCGTCGTGGAACCTCGCCGAGAACCCCTCGATGAAGGTGGCGACGGCATCGACGTCGGACGGCGGGAGCACGCGCCCCCAGGCCGGCATGATCGAGCCGGGCATGCCGCGGGTGATCGTCCGGACCAGGTCGCGGTGGAGCGGGAGCTGGCCGCTCGCGGTCGATCGGAATCGGAACACCCCGGTCGTGAAGTCACGGGGATAGGGGGGGCCGTACCGCCTGCCGGTCGGCCCGTTCCCGTCGCCCCGATCGCCGTGGCAGGTCGAGCAATACAGCCGGTAGACGCGCTCGCCGCGGGCGGCCGAGGTGTTCGCCGGGCCCGGCCGGGCGGTCAAGGTCGCACATCCCGCCGCACACAGAGTCACGAGCATCAGGATCGCGCGCACCTCAGCCTCCTCCGATGGCGTAGAGCGTCCCGTCGTCGGAGCCCACGTAGATGGTCCCGTCCGCTCCGATCGCCGGCGAGGAGCTCGAGATCGCACCCTGCGTCTCGACCTCCCACTTCAGGTTCCCGTCGCAGTCGATCGCGTAGAGCTTGCCGTCGCGCGAGCCGATGTAGACCATCGCGTTCGCGCCGACGACGGGCGACGAGTACGAGATCGGCGCTCCGGTCTGGAAGGTCCAGCGCTCCTGGCCGTCAGGAGACAAGGCGTAGAGCCTGCCGTCGCGCGAGCCCACGAAGATCACGCCTGCGACGCACCCGGGGCCCCCGACCGGGCGACCGGGGGAGATGGCGGGCGACGACACGACGTCGCCACCCGTCTCGAACTCCCACGCCTTCGTACCGTCGGGAAGGACCGCGTACACCTTGCCGTCGCTCGCCCCGAAGTAGATGGTGCCGTCGGCGTCGATCGCCGCCGACGTCTCGACGGGGCCCCCGACCTCGAAGTCCCAACGGAACGCGCCGTCCACGCGGATCGCGTACAGACGGTTCCTCTCCTCGGACCCCACGAAGACCGTGCCGTCGTCCCCCAGGGCAGGCGACGAGTGACACTCGCCGACGTCGTAGGTCCAGCGGACCGCGCCGTCGGGCGAGACCGCGTAGAGGTTGCCGTCGTGAGAGCAGAAGTAAACGGTGCCGCCCGGCGCGATCGTCGCCGACGAGTGGATCTCGCCCTCGACGGGGAGTTGCCAGCGAACCTCGCCGTCGGGATTGACCGCGTAGAAGTAGAGCAGCCCCGGCTCCTCGGACGCGACGTACAGGACGCCGTCCGCGCGAATCGCCACCGATGAATGGATCTCCCCGAGAACGGCCGACCAACGCTCGACTCCGCCGGGGCCAAGAGCATGCAGGAGCCCGTCGTGGCCGCCGAAGTACACCGTGCCGTCCGCGCCCACCGAGGGCGAGCCGTGGATCTCGTGGCCGGATGGGAAGGTCCACCTCGCCGAGCCTTCGGGCGCGGCCGTGAAGGGGCTCTGTCCGGTGTGGCGTACGTCGTGGTGGAAGGTCGGCCAGGGGGCCGCCTCCGCGGGAGCGCAGGGATTCGCTTCATAGGAAGCGTGCGGGCACTCATCGGGCGGCGCCTCGGGCAGGTCGGGCAGGCAACCGGCCTGCACCCCGGCCAGCAGAGGGATCGTCGCAGTGACGCGCGTCCAGGGCATCGCCTAGTCTCCCGCCTCCGGCCCCGGCAGCACCGCGATGCCGTGGACGTTGCCGATCCCCATGTCGATCGTGCCGATGAGGCGGCGCTCGGTGACATCCACCACCGCGATCGCGGCCGCGTCCTGCATGGTCAGGTACGCGCGGCGGCAATCGGGTGAGACGGCCACGGCCTGCGGCCGCCCCGGCACGGCCACGGACGCGACGCGTTCGAACGTCCGAGAATCCACGAAAGCGAGCGAGTCGGCGGTCGCGTTCGTGACGAGCACCTCGCCCCCGGCGACGCCGATCCCGTGCGGCTCGAGCAGCGTGCCGCCGAAGGTCAGGACGTCGATGATCGTGTCGGTCGCGGCGTCGATGACGGACACGCGGTCGTCGCGCGGCTCGGTCTCGAAGAGGAAGCGGCCGTCGTTGCTCAGCTCGAGCCCCATCGAGCCGTGGCCCGTGCGCACGGTCGTGACGACCTGCCGCGCCGCCACGTCGACGACCGCGACCGTTCCCTCCTCGCCGTTCGAGACCCAGGCCTTGGCTCCGTCGGGTGCAAACTCGATCTGCGCGGGGTCCTGACCGGTCTCGACCGAGCCCACGACCTGGTTCGTGCCGGTGTCGACGATCGTCACTTCTCTCGCGCCCACGTTCGCCACCCATGCGAACCGGCCATCGGGCGTGACGGCAGCCCAGTGGGGCATCACGCCGGCCTCGACGGTCGCGACCAAGTCGTAGGTCCGGGTGTCGATGACCGAGACGGTTCCGTTTCGCTGAGGGTCGGTGAGGTTCGCGACGTAGGCTCTCCGCCCATCCGGCGTGAACCCGATGTTGTGTGGAGAACGCCCCGCCGGGATCTCCGCCAGGATCTCCGCGCCGACCGCGCCGGTCGCGTCCTCGGTCGGCCGCAGGACGAACACGCTGTCCCTCTCGATGCCCTGGTTCGGCGCCCACACCGTCCAGCCGGTCGCCGCGGGGTCGCAGCCAAGGACGGTCTGCTCGATCTCGCGTCCGCCGGAGTCGTCGCCGCCGCACCCGGCCGCAGCCGACAGGAACACGGCTCCGATCCATCTGGCGCGCGCGCGGGGGCTCATCTCAGATCTCCACCTCGAAGAACGCCTCCGCACGCGTGCGGCCGTAGCAGGAGTAGCTCTTGGAGTAGACGGGCAGCCCGTTGGCGTCGCGCTCGGGATCGAAGTCCGCGCAGTCGTTCGAGACAGCGTCGTCGCGCCGGAAGCTCACCTGCGCCCGCGCGGTCTCGCTCAGCTCGAACGTGTACGCGAGTCGGACCTCCCGACGGAAATCCTGCCGCGTGTTGTCGTAGCGCCGGTCGAAGCGCGCGTCGGGGAAGTCGTACCGGCCGTAGTCCACGGCAGCGTAGAGGCTGTGCCGCCCTCCGAGAGTCAGAAACGCGGTCCCGAGGCCGTGCAGCGCATCGAACCTGAAGGCGTCGCTGTTCGAGCCGGCGATCTCGCGGCGCGCTCCGGCGCTGACGAGAAGCGCGGCGAAGGGCGCCACGAGGACCTCGACCGTCGCCCCACCGCCCCGATCCATCCGGGGCGAGCCCGGCGATAGATCGACGTAGTCGGCGAGCGTCGTGCTGGTGTTGTTGCCGTACCACGTGGAGTGGACGTCCGTGACCAGGCGAAGCCGCAGGCCCTGGAGCGGCCACAGGCGCAGGTCGAGCTCCGCCACGTGTCCCTGAAAGTCGATGTTGGCGTAGCTGTTGCGGGGCTGAGCGTTTCCGCCGGCGGTCCGCGCGAACCTCTGGGCAGTGAAGCGATAGCTCACAGCCGCCATCAGGCCGAAGTCGAACGTGTAGGACGCGGCCAGCGCGGGCTCCACGATGCGGTAGGACCACTCGGGGAGCTCGCCGTGGAACCGCAGACCGAGCCCCGGGCTCAGCTTCAGCTCGCCCAGATGCTCGTCAACGGTGAGCCGGAGCGTGGCATCGAGAGCGGTCAGGTCCTCGATGGTCCGGTAGACCGGCCGCTCGATTCGCGCCTCGGCGGTCACGCTGTTTCCCCACCCGAGCCGGCGACCTAGCGAGAGGTCGAGCCTCGGAACGACCGCGAAGTCCCGCTGCTCCTCGGACGAGGCCACCGCGCCGAGGAACTGGCCTCGCCGCCCGACCAGCGGTCCGTCGTCGTACGAGACGGCAAGGCGCGCTCCCGCGGTCACGTCGAAGCCGGCCATGTCCAGAGGCCCGGCCGAGGCGACTCCGGGGGCAGCGGACGACAGGACGGCGGCAAGCGCCGCCACGTATGGATGACTCACCACTGGCACACCGGACAGCCGCCCTTGACGCCGAGCGCGCCGGCCTCGTCCTCCGCGTCGAGCTCCGACTGGATCTCTTCGCAGCGGCGAACGTTGGGGCTGCTCTCGGACAGAAGAGTCCGCGTGGCCGACATTCCGGCGCAGCCGCCGGTGCAGACGAGCGCGAGCGCGAGCGCCCTAACCAGGGATGACCACCACATTGACCTGCCCTGTCGCCGCGGTTCCCGTCCCGCCGCAGACGGTGATCGCGGCGGTGAAGCTCTCGGTGCAGCAGCCCACCGCTGGTAGGAGCCAGCGGACGGCAGCGCCGTCGCCGACGACGTTGCCCCCTCGCGTGGTCCACAGGTAACGAAGCTCGTTCCCGTCGGCGGCGCCGACGCCGGCATCGAGGGCCGTCTCGCACGGCCCCGCGCACTCCTGCGCCTGCACGAACGATCCCGGGCTGGCCGTGAGCGACTCGAGCACCGGGGCGGCGCCTCCGGGCTCGGGGCAAGACTCCTCGTCGTCTCCGACGACACAGAGCGGGATGACGCGGGAGGGCTCGTCGAATCCGACGGCGGAGATGTTCACGGTCACGGCGTACGTGCCGGGCTCCGCGGGCGCGACCCAGGAGGTCTCCCGGCCCCAACCGTTCCCCTCGAGGGCGCCGTCGCACGCGCCCCAGATGTACACGGCCGCGGGCTGGCCGCGGGGAGTGCGCGTGGGCTCGCGCAGCGTGACTCGGTCGCCGGGATGGATGATCGCCGGAAGGACCTGGATTCCCTCGATCGTGGCGGCTCCCTCGAGGTCGTCGAACGTCTCCGGCTGCGGCTCGGGCGCCCGCTCGAGCGTGTCGAACCCGCAACCGGCCACCAGGGCGAGGGCAATCGCTACCCTCGTCATGGCAGGTACTCCTCGTCCCAGCGGAAGTACGGGTCGTACTGGCCATCACCGATCCCACCGAGGTGCAGCTCGATCCAGGTGGTGTCCGGCCCGATGAGCGGCGTCCCTGGATCGTCCATCGACGGGGAGGTCGCCGCCGGGGCGGTGAGCCACCCGCCAGCATGGTGCTCGCCGATCATGAGGTCCGTGCCGTCCCAGGAGAAGCGGTCGTCGACCCGGACGCCAGCGCTCGACACCACGTAAGACCCGCTCGTCAGGTCTGAGGGCGGCATCCCTTCGTGGTCATCGATCAGGACGCGGAACAGCAGGTGATCTGGCTGCTCGGCGAATAGTGGATTGCAGAACGTCACGTGGAGCTCGGTGAACCCGGCGAAGCTCGCGCGCTCGAGGTCGAACGCCGTATTCCCATTCCGCTCGGCCGCCGCGCCGGGGCAGGTCTCGAACTCGCCCGCGTCGGGCAGAGCGGCCCCTGCGTCCGCGGGCGTGGCTGCTCCGTCGGGATCTCCAGCTCCTCCGTCGGAATCTCCAGTTCCTGCGTCGGCACCTCGAGCCCCGCCATCGGAATGCGAGGCGCCGTCGGGCGGCGGCATGCCCGAGTCACGACCCTGCATGGCGCCCGAGTCTTGCGCCGCGTCGGCGGGGCTGTCGGACGCGGACGAGCAACCAGTGCCTGCCCAGATCACCCACCCCATCGTGAGCGCCAGGTGGCTCATTCCTCCACCACGATGTCGAACTCCATGCCGCCGTGGTTGGCGCAACGGCCTCCCGCGACGTAGGTGCCGGGCACTCGCGGTGCCTTCCAGTCGTACGAGACCTCGTTGCCCTCCGTGCCCATTCCGACCTCGGGCGTGTTGCACTCGGGGAGCATGATCTGGAAGATGTGAACTTCTTCGTTGAGCGAGCCCGCCAGCGAGAAATGGACCAGGCCGTTCGCAGGGACGTAGAGCGTGAAGATGTCGGAGCCAGCCGGAGTGAAGAAGAAAGTGAAGTTCTCGGCCCACACGTAGCGATCCACCTCCTCGGATGGCGGCGAGTCGTCGCACAGAGGATCCGCGTCTCCGTCTGCGTCGCCGTCGCCGTCGCCGTCCGCGTCCGAGTCGCCGTCGGCGTCGCCGTCACCGTCGGTGTCGCCGTCGGCGTCACCGTCAGCGTCCGTGTCGGAGTCGGCGTCGGTGTCCCCGTCGCTGTCCGCGTCTGCGTCCGCATCGCCGTCCGCGCCCGCGTCGTCCACGGGCGCGATCGGCTCGCCGAGGTCGGGGATGCAGGCGCCGGAGACCGGGAAGATCAACAGGACGGCGCGCAGGCACGCCACGGCCCAGAGCAAGGAGCAAGGCTTGGGGCGTCTCCGAGCCGTGGTGGCCTGCGTCATCGTCGCTTCCTACTCGTGTCGGACGAAGTCCTGGATCACGCGCGCGTCGCCGTTCGCGTCGTAGTGGACCCAGACCACCGAGTGCGGATCGCCGCGCCCCACGGTCCAGCCGGGCACCTCGTCGGCGTCGGGCAGCCGCAGCGTGGCGAGGATCGGTGCCTCCATGCACTCGATCGTCTCCTGGATCGCGTTCGTGCCGCCGCACTTGCCGTTGGCGTCGCAGGCGAGCCCCAGCGGGCAGTCCGCGTCGCTGGCGCACGCGGGGAACTCGTGCGCCGTCCTGATCCGCGTGCACTCGGTCATGACGCCGCCGTTCGACGGCGTGACGTCCGGGTCGATGACCTGGCAGCTCTGGTTGGCGTTGGAGCACTGCCACATCCGATCGTCCGGACCGAGGTACATGTGATCGGGACGGTGTGGCTCGGTGGCCGCGTCCATGCTCAGGCCGATGGTGAACAGGATGCCGTCGTACGTGTCGGACCCGGCATCCGCGTCTATGACCGTCACGGTGCTGCCGTGCACGCTGGTTTGCCCGGCGCGTACTCCCTCCGCCTTGTCATCGACGTAGAGCATCGTCTCGTCGGCGTTCAGCTCGAGCCCGTAGGGGCCCGGGCCGACCTCGATCTCGGCCGCGAGCGTGGCCTTGAGCTGGTTCGTCTGCGCGTTCAGCGACAGGTCATAGCGGCGGACGGTGTCGTCGTCGGCGCTGGTCGTCCAGAGCCTCGAGCCGTCGCGGCTGAAGCGCGCCCAGATCCCGAAGGGCCCGATCGCCGGCGCTGCCTCCTGCTTCATCGTGTCCTCGTTGATGAGCGCGACGTAGCCGGGGACCTCCTCCGTCTCGCCGGCCGCGTTGGTCACGGTGTTGTTGTGGCTGGAGACCGTGACGGCCAGGTAGCGGGGCGGGTCGTCCGCGTTGATGAACTCCATCGGCGGCGACTCGAAGGCAAGGTAGGGATAGCCCTCGAACTTGCCGTACGGGAAGACCTTGACGACCTCGTCGTCGTTCTCTGGATCCCAGAAGAAGACGCCTGCCTCCGAGTAGCACTCCGTCATCATGTAGCGGTCGTTGACGATGTTCATGTGGTGGGTCGGCCCACCGCAGTCGATCCGCTTCTCCGGCAGGAGAGTCCGGGCGTTGATCTTGTAGAACCAGGTCGCCGGCTGCGGGAAACGGGCGCTGTAGTCGACGAAGCTGTAGCGCGAGTATGGGACCAGGAAGGCCTGGTAGATCCACTGGCCGTCGGGCGAGACGGCGAGCGCATGGCTGGACCAGTTCGTCGACGCGGTCCCCTCGGGGATCGGGGTATCGACCTCCGCGCTCGCGATGGGCAAGAACTCGTTGTCCGCCGGGCAGCCGTCCCCGTCGTCGATGCAGTCCTGGACGGCGTCGTAGTCGAAGACGTGGACGCCGTTCTTGGTGGCGGTCGCGCCGAAGCTGATCCCGGTGTTGATGTAGATGTACGTGTGGTCCGTCGTGTCGGGCAGGACGTCGTCACCCGACGAGTCGAAGGTCTCGGCCGTGTAGATCCCCCACTGGCTACCGAGGGTCTCCGGGTCGGGGAGGCACTGTCCCGCCTCCTCGTGCGTCTGGGCCCCGCAGGCGAGCAGGCTGTCGGGCAAGCACGAGCCACCCTCGAGGTGCGTGCCCTCGCCGCACTCGACGATCGACTCGGGGAGGCACTCGTCGCCCTCCTGCACCGTGCCGTCTCCGCAGGTCAGGCCCTCCGTCGGCAGGCACTCGTCCCCATCCTGGCTCGTGCCCGAGCCGCAGGCGAGGGTCCCCACGCAGGCTCCGTCCTCCTCGTCGGTGCCGTCTCCGCAGGTCAGACCCTCCGTCGGCAGGCACTCGTCCCCATCCTGGCTCGTGCCCGAGCCGCAGGTGACGTCCGGTGCGCAGGTCTCGCCGTCGAGGTGCGTGCCGTCGCCGCAGGTGAGTCCCTCCACCGGCATGCACGTGTCTCCCTCGAGCCGCGTCCCTCCACCGCAGGTCACCTCCGCCGCGTCGTCGCCGCACCCGGCGAGCGGCAGGGCGAGCGCGAGGCCTGCCCACACCGCCAATCCCGTTCCGCTCTTGCGTCGCATCACAGTGCTCCTCGCTTCCTGTCGCGCCGTGCGCGACGTGATCAAGTGCTGCCTCACTCATTCAGAAGAACAGGTGCGCCATGCCAATCACCTCGTCCACGCCGTCCTGCTCGGCAACCGCCGGTCCCGAGCCGAAGGCGTGGCGGACCAGGACCTTGAGCTCGAGGTACGGCAACGGATAGAGCTCGACGCCGCCAGCGAACCGGTTGATGCGCCCTGACTCGAGGTCGATGTCCGGCTCGCGAAACTCGTAGTTGAAGTTGAGCTCGAGCCCCCGGACCAAGCGCACGTCGAGCTCCTGGTAGGACTGGAAGCTGAACTGCTTCGCCTCCTGTGCGTTTCCCTGCGAGGGGTCCACCTTCACGACGGCTGCCTCGCCGAGGTACGCAAAGCGACCGAGCCCGAGGCCCCAGTGGACGCCGGTGCGAAGGTGGTCCGAGCGCGAGTCCACCACCGTGCCCTGGACCTCCGTGCGCGCGCCGGTCTGATTTGCGTACGCCGAGCCGCCGAACATCAGGCGGAGCGCACCCACGCGCCCGATGAGCTCGGCCCGCGCCAGGAATGCCTTCTTCCGGTTCTCGTCGAACTGGCGGTCCTCGCTGGCCCCGTCGAGGACTGCTGCCTGAACCAGCACGGGTCCGAGGTACGCCCCGATCTCGATGCCGGCGTCCTTGTCTCGGGGACCGAAGCCGATGTCCTGACGCGTGAACGTGTTGTGGTTCTCGAGCCGCAGCCCGAAGGTCGGCATGAAGCGACCGGCCTTCACGTACGCGCTGAGCCCCGGCGCGCCGAGGCCGTGCTCATACATCGCGATCGCCTCGAAGCTCCCGTAGCTGCCCTGGTCGAAGTAGAGCGTCAGCCCTTCGACGAGCTCTGCAGAGACGTAGAGGTCGGCCTGCATCTGGAAGAAGGAGCCGATCCCGTCGGATCCCGGCACGCTCTGGTCGTAGTAGATGGTCCGGCCGTCCGCGCCGAAGCTCAGGGTGTCGCCGATGTCGACATCGAGGGGCCGCAGCAGCGCCGCCGGGCCCGGCACTCCCACGGCGAGCCGCGTGGGCTCGAAGACGTAGCGCGCGTACCGGTTGCGCATCCCGCCGCCGGACGGGTTCACATGGCAGGTCGAGCACGCGACGCCGTCGCGAAGCGCGAAGCGCGGCAGCGCGCGGACGGGGGTTGCGTGAAGCACCACGACCGCGAGCGTGACGAGGCCGGCGCGCAGAGGTTGCCTCACCGCCGATCCTCCATGCGGACGTCGGCCCCGGCGGCGCCTTCGATCTCTCCGACCTCGATCCGGCGGCCCTCGAGCGCGTAGCCGTGCGGATCGCGCCGAGGATTCAGCATCCCGACGTAGCGCGTGTCGGCAGGGTCCACGTCGATTGCCGCGCCGACCCAGTAGTTCCCCGGTGGGAGCCCGTCGAACGAGTAACGGACGGGTAGCTCGTAGGTCTCGAGCAACTTCCACGAGACGGGTGGCCCGCTGGGAGGGAAGTTGCGGTAGACCGCGACGGCGATCGGGCGGCCACCACCAGCCGCTGGGCCGTCATAGGTGATCGTCCCGCTGATGGTGCCCGCCGGCGGAGGATCGGCGCCGACCTGCGCCGCGCAGGCGCAAAGCCACGACGCGATCAGGATGGCGACAGGCCCCGATCGGGCACTGCCCGGAGTGGCCCGCCGGGCCCTGTCATTCGACCCTGAATGCTCGAGGCCCATCGCCATTGGCGTGGCCGCGGAGCACGAGCCGTGCCCACCGGCCAGCCCCGGAAGACGGCCGACATCTCGCGGCTTCCACGGGAGTCGCGACGGAAACCGGGTCTTTTCGCCCGCTGCTTGCCCGGGCGTTTTGCCCGGGCCTACGCGTACGCCTCAGGGTGAGGAGACGGGAGCGACCGGCGACTGCGTGTCGATGCGGCTGAGGAGCTCCACGAGGAGCGCGATGTTCTCCTGCGAGGTGCCTTGCGAGATGGACGAGTAGGGCGACGGATCGACGCCGAACGGATCGGTGAAGAAGCTCGGCATCCGCGTGTTCGGCTGCAGGGCCTCCGGGTTCTCCAGCCAGCGGTGCATCCAGTCTGCCCGGAGGCGCTCGGGTGCGCGCTGCAGGTTCGGAGCGAGCTGCGCCGGGTCCTGTCCGGCGGGGACCTCGTCCGTGAGGATGTGGCAGCTCTGGCACTGGAGCTGCGCGAACAGCCGGTTGGCCTGGTCCCATCGTTCGGGCGCCATCGGCTCGAGCGGCCGGCGCTGGTACGGGAACTCCTGGCCGTCCAGCGCGGCGAAGTAGCGCGCCACGGCCGTCGCCTGCTCGTTCGTGAAGTTGAACGTCGGCATCCGCACCTTGATCCACGGCCGGATCGAGTAGGGCTGGCGCAGGAACGAGTAGAGCCACTCGGGCTGGACACGGAACCCCTCGGCCCGCAGAGCCGGCGGCGCGAGCGCCAGGGCCTCGGGCGTCTGCGCGAAGAACGTCCGTATGTCGGCTCCACGCCCCTCGATGAGGTGGCAGCCGCGGCAGTTGTAGTCCTCGACGATCTGCCTGCCCTCGAGGATCGCGCCCCCTCGCTCGGAGAGCTGGGGATCGTAGGGAGGAGCGACGCGGTCCTCCTGCGTGCCCTTGAGGAACACGAGCAGGGCTCGGATCTCGTGCGGGCTGAGGTCGAAGTCGCCCATCCTGAGCTCGATCCGGTCGCGGCCGTAGATCCTGGGGGAGTCGAGCTTCCAGGCGACGAAGGTCTCCCACGTCTGCTCGCGGTGGTCGGGGACGGCATAGCCGAAGTCGAGGGTCGTCACGTCCTTGCGCGCATGCCCGTTTAGCTCGGGCGCGATCGGCGGCGCGGCCTCGAAGCCCTCGATCTGGTGGCACCCGTAGCAGCCGTACTTCGCGACCAGCGCCTTGCCTTGCTCGACGAGGTTCTGGGGGATCTCTGCCGAGCGAAGGACCGCCGGTGCGCGCTCGAGCGGGCGGCCCGCCCTGAGCGTCATGAGGTACTGCGCGATGCTCGCCGCTTCGGGCCGGGTCAGCCGCAGGTTGGGCATCTTCGTCCCGGGCCAGTACCGTCCGGGGTTCTCGATCCAGAAGGTCAGCCAGTCGGCGTTCGTCTTCAGGCCGATGTTCGACAGGTTCGGCGCCACGTCCCGCTCGCGGGTGGCGAACGGGCCCGGACGTTCCTCGTCCTGCGCGGTCGTGTGGCACCCCTGACAGCCCAGCGTCTCGAACAGGTCCTTGCCCGCCTCGGCGGCGGCGCCCTCCACGTTCCCGTAGCCGACGGGCACGATGGGACGCGACTTCGCGATCAGATAGCCCGCGATGGCCGTGACGTCTCGTTCGCGCTCGCGCTCCCACTCTCGGTAGACGGGCGAGGCCCGGGCCACCGGCTCCTTGGTCTCCGGGTCGAGCGGCAGCGGCCACATGTTCGGCATCCTGGTGCCGGCCCGGAAGAGGCGCGGATAGCGCATCCACGTGTACAGGAAGTCGGCGGAGACCTTCGACGCCACCGCGTCGAGCCCTGGCCCGGCGTTGCGGCTACCGGGGAAGCCGTCGAGGATGTGGCAACCCGTGCAGTTCAGCTTGCGGAAGAGGAAGCGGCCCTCCGTGAGCGTCGGCGCCAGATCAGGAACGGCCTCCGGTTCGGGCTCGGGCGCGGGCGGCAGATCGTGCTCGTGCTCTCTGGCCTCCTCGGGCGTCCAGCGGGCCCGCTCGATCTGACGCACCGCGTTCCGGTTCACCTGCTCGGCCACCGAGAACAGCGGCCGGAAGTCGGTGGAGCGCGTGTGGCAGCGCAGGCAGGACGACTCGACGAAGGGCGCCGCGAGGATGAGCCGCTCTCGCTCCGCCGCCGGGACCTGCAGGCCGGCCGTCCCCCGGTTGCCCTGGTTCGAGATGCGAGGCTCGGGCGAGACCGGGGCCGTGTAGGAGCTGGCGCCACGGAGCTCACCCGCGAAGCCGAGGAGCCTTCCCAGCGCGGGGTCGGTCCAGCTCACCTCGAACTTCGGGTCCGGTGTCTCTTCGGCCCCAGAGCTCCTCATCCGCCGGCGCGTCTCGAGGACCATGCGGTTGCCGACGAGGTTGGCCCTGAAGCGATCCTCGTGGTCCGCCTCGGGGGAGGCGGGGAACGCCTCGTTGAGCCTGATCTCGAGCTCCCGCCGCAGATCCGCGAACAGCTCGTAGGTCCGGTGGGCGAGCTTCACGGTCTTCGAGCCCGCGCCCTCGAGCTCGACCTCGAGCTCGTCGGAGTCGCCGTCGATGGGCGTGCGCCAGAGGACGCCCGGCTTCAGCATCGGCTCTTCCCAGTAGTGGTCGCCCTCCATGTGCCAGGAGACGTGCGCCTTCGCGCGCTCGTCGTCCGCGCCCGGTCCCGGCAGGAGCACCGGCGCCCCTCGCGAGTGCGCGAAGGTCCGTTCGGTGGCGCGTCCCTGGCCGAGGTGGCAGGGGGTGCAACCGAAGCGCTGAACGGGATGCGATGCGAACAGGAGATCGCGGTTGGGGTGCGTCCGGAGCTCAGGGTTCGGCACGTCCTCGGGATCCGCGTAGTAGCCGCTGTCCACGCCGCGGTGGCAGGTGTGGCAGCGGTCGACGTCCTCGATCAGGTGGCCCGACTTGTCGAACCGCCACTGGAAGACAGCCTGCAGGATCTCCGGCCCGAGCTTCCGTGCGGCCTCGGCCCTGAGCTCGGCCTCCTCTACCTCGCGGCGCAGGACCGTGAGCTCCCTGCGGACCGTCTCGAGCTCGTCGTCGATCGGCGCGACCCTGGCCCTGAGCCGGCGGCGCTCGGCGTCGATCCGCTCCATCGCCGCGGCCGCGCGGTCGATGTCTCGCTGGTAGCGCGCCTCCTCGGCCCTCAGCCGCAGGGCGTCGGCCTGCCGCGCGCCGCGCTGCGCCTTCGAGCCGGCGAGCTCCACGTCGTACTCGGCGACCGTCCGGTAGTAGTAGACCTCGTCCTGGTCGGAGCGCGCGAACGTCTTGTCGGACTCGGCATCGGCGTACTTCTCGTCGAGCTCGACGAGGCGGGCGAGGGTGGCCTGGTGCTCGCGGGTTGCCCGCTTCTTGTCGAGATCGGCGATCCGGCGCTCGAGCTCGTTCGAGCGGGCCCTCGCGGTCTTCTCGAAGCGCCGCTCGGCGGCCTTCAGGCTCTTCGAGGACAACTTCCGCTCGAGGTCGAAGAGGTCCTCCTGGTCCGCCGCCCAGGGCGCCCGCGTCACCTGGTCGTCGTAGACAGCCCAGACGCTCACGCCCGCGAAGAGCATCGCGGAGACGAACCAGAGGAGCGAATGGGAGCGCTCCTCGTCACGCTTGAAGGCCATCTCTCGCTCGTGTCCTCTCGCTACACGTTGATCCAGGGGGTCGCCATGATGTACTTCACGTCGAGCGTCCACCTGAGGAGCATCTTCACGACGAGCCCCATCATGATCATGAAGAGCTGGGAGGTGATCGCGAAGCGAACGAAGCCCAGTCGCTGGAGCACCTCGCTGGTCTTTCGCTTGCGGAAGTACCAGGCGAAGGGCAGCCCCATGTAGGCCGAGATCAGCGCGCAGCCCGTCAGACCGATCCCGAGCGGCGTCTTGAACCAGTGGATCCCGGTCCAGCGACCGATCAAGACCGGCAGATCGACGTTCGTGATCGCGACCGTCTTGTGGACGTCCCAGTGGCTCCAGGGCGCGAAGAAGTACCAGCCCGGACCGCGCAGGAAGGTCCCGATGATGATCAGAAGGACCCAGAGGACGAGGAAGCCGAACAGGAAGTTCGTGATGGCGAACCACCGGTCACGGAAGCAGTAGTAGCCGTTTCCCTTCGGGTTGATGTCGATGTACGGGATGACCATCAGCCCGACGATGATCAGAGAGGGCAGGACCACGCCGGCGAACCAGGGGTCGAAGTAGACCAGCATCTCCTGCAGCCCCAGGAAGTACCAGGGAGCCTTGGACGGGTTCGGGGTGCGCGTCGGGTTCGCCGGTTCCTCGAGCGGCGCGTCGATGAGGATCGACCAGACCGTGATCCCGACCATGAACAGCGTGGCCACGATCATCTCGAGCCGCACGAGGTACGGCCACGTGTGGATCTTGTCCGCCAGACCGGCCGTGGGCGACACCTTCGCCGAAGTCTTGTCGGCCCGGGCCTCGGCTGGCGCCGTGGAGGTCGACCGGGTCTGGGCCGCGGAATCCATCTTCGCGCCGGCCCTCACACTGGTCCCGAGATCCCGCCGTCCTTCCGGACCCGCCAGAAGTGCACGATCATCAGGACGGCAGCGATGATTGGGATGAAGATGCAGTGCAGCACGTAGAAGCGCAGCAGCGTCGCCGCGCTGACGAACCTGCCGCCGACCAGGAACGCGCGGGCGTCGTAGCGGGCGTTGACGCCGACCAGATCCGCGAACGGCCCCTCGTGCCCGACGAGCGGCGTCGCGCGGCCCATGTTCGTGCCGACCGTGACGGCCCAGATCGAGAGCTGATCCCAGGGTAGGAGGTACCCCGTGAAGGACAGCATCAGGGTCATCACGAGGAGGTTGACGCCGATCACCCAGTTGAACTCGCGCGGCGGCTTGTAAGAGCCGGTCATGAAGACCCGGAACATGTGGAGCCAGACCGTGATGACCATCGCGTGCGCGCCCCAGCGGTGCATGTTGCGCATCACCATCCCGAAGGGGACGTC
>JACPQR010000048.1 GCA_016190375.1 Deltaproteobacteria bacterium | reverse complement strand
GCGTGGGGCTCACCGGGCTCACCGCCGCCGAGTACTTCAGAGACGAGGAGGGGCAGGACGTCCTCCTTTCCATCGACAACATCTTCCGCTTCACCCAGGCGGGCTCGGAGGTTTCCGCGCTGCTCGGGCGGATGCCGTCGGCCGTCGGGTATCAGCCTACTCTCGGCACCGAGATGGGCGAGCTCCAGGAGCGGATCACCTCGACCACCAAGGGCTCGATCACGAGCGTGCAGGCCATCTACGTCCCGGCCGACGACCTGACCGACCCGGCCCCGGCGACGGCGTTCGCGCACCTCGATGCGACGACCGTGCTCTCGCGCGACATCGCCGCGCGCGGCATCTACCCCGCGGTCGACCCGCTCGATTCGACCTCCACGCTGCTCGACCCGAACGTGCTCGGCCGCGAGCACTACGACACGGCACGCCAGGTCCAGGCGGTGCTCCAGCGCTACAAGGACCTTCAGGACATCATCGCGATCCTGGGAATGGACGAGCTGTCGGAGGACGACAGGCTCATCGTCAGCCGGGCCCGCAAGATCTCGAAGTTCCTCTCGCAGCCGTTCTTCGTGGCCTCGCAGTTCACGGGCTACCCCGGCCGCTACGTGGAGCTGAAGGACACGATCGCCGGCTTCAGGGAGATCCTCTCGGGTGCCATGGACGACACGCCGGAGCAGGCCTTCGAGTATTGCGGCGGTATCGACGAGGTCAGGAAGAAGGCCGAGAAGATCGCGAAGGCGTGAGATGGCCGACCACAAGAAGCTGCGCCTCGAGGTCGTGACCCCCACGGGCCAGGCGCTCAAGGCCGAGGCGGACGCGGTGGACCTCACGAGCGTCATGGGAGAGTTCGAGGTGCTGCCCGGCCACCTGCCGGTCCTCGTCACGCTCCGGGCGGGTCCATTCCGCTGGCGCGCCGCTGGCCGCGTGGGGCATGCCGCCGTGGGCCCGGGGTTCGCCGAGGCCCGCGCCGACGCCGTGATCGTCCTCGCCGACCAGTTTCTCGACGCCAATGGCGTCGACGTCGAAGCCGCCCAGCAGGACCTCGCCAAGGCCGAGGAGGCGATCAAGGCGTTCCCCGGCCCACATGCGGGCGGAGCGTTCGGAGAGATCGCGCGCGACCGGGACTGGGCTCAAGCCCGGATCGACGTCGCGAGGGAGATCTGAGAAGAGGTCAGGGACCGGTCGCCGCGAGCACGCGCGCGCAGTCGGCCGCGCCATCCAGCGGCAGACCGGTCAGGTCGTGGCGCTGATCGAGGATCGGCCACTCGACCACCTTCTTCTGCATGTAGTCGTTCGCCTCGGCGGCGTCGCGGTCGCGGACCGGCCAGGGCATGTCGGCGTACCAGACCCAGACGTCGTGGGCGAGGTCGACCTCGCCGACGAGCCTGCCGTCAGCGGCCGCGGCGATGGTGCCGCGGGGCACCCGGACGCGCACGGTCGCGTCGATCTTCGGATCGCCCCAGGCGGTCACGTCGATGCTGATCCGAACGCCGGGACGCTCGTCCTCGACGTTGTCGACGCGGGGGTCTCTCGGGTCGGTCGGCAGCGCATCGCCGACCGGGTTCGCGAGATCGCGGACTCCCATCAGGATTGCCCACGGCTGGAGCTCCCAGCTCGCCGGCGCCGGCCCGGGCGCGAGCGTCACCGGGGCCTCGGCGAAGAGCGGCCATACCCTCTCGTCGAACACCAGCCGCCGCCCCGAAACGGGGGGCAGGTCGAGACGGCACAGCCTGAACGACGCCGGCGCCGCCCCCGTCCCGGAGCCCGGCGGAGTCGTGAGAAGCCCTCGAACGGCCGCCTTGATCTGGATCGGCGCCTCCGGCGCGCCCTCGGGCGGCGTGTGCTGGACCGTCAGGGTCGAGTCGATCCGCAGCGCGTACGCGGGTGCGAGCCCGAGCCCGGTTGCGTCTGACTCGGACTGCAAGCCCGGCGAACCGACACAGCCGGCGCAGGTGGCGGCGAAGAGCGGGAGGAGCAGGGTCCGGGAAGAGGACATGGCCGCCCGCGAGTGGCAAGAGCCGCGCCGCCCCCGAGCCGCGGGATCCGGCAGGCCCGCGTGCGTTCCGGCACGTCCAGGTGCCGGTCACGTGGCCAGCCCTCGAGCCTCCCGCTACCGGCACTCGCCGCCCAGGCAGCGGTCCTCGGGCGGGCAAGCCAGGCCGCAGCCGCCGCAGTTGGCCTCGTCGACCTGGTAGTTGGGACAGGTCGCGCCGCAGAGGTCGGCTTCCTCCTCGCAGACGCAGGCGCTCTCGACGCACTCGCCCAGGCCGCAGGAGAAGTCGCACGCCCCGCAGTGGTGGGCGCTCGAGGTCAGGTCGCGGCAGATCCGGCCGCAGAGGGCGAACGTGGCCGGGCATGCGCAGACGCCCGCCTCGCAGATCGTCCCGCCCGTGCAGTGGATCCCGCAGCCCCCGCAGTGCTCCGAGTCGGTCAGGGTGTCGACGCAGGAGCCTGCGCAGTCCGTCTCGCCCTCGGCGCACGATGCCGCGCAGAGACCTCCCGAGCAGACCATCTCCGCTTCGCAGGCGATCGCGCAGTCGCCGCAGTGGTCGGGGTCGTTCGACAGCTCGGCGCAGGCGCCGTCGCAGAGGGTCTCGCCGTCGGGGCAGCGGCACGCGCCGGCCTCGCAGAGCTGACCTCGGGGGCAGGTGAGCCCGCAACCGCCGCAGTTTCGTCGGTCGACGAGCGTGTCCACGCAGGCTCCGGCGCAGGAGGTCAGGCCTTCCGAGCAGACGGCCGCGCAGGCGCCGCCGTCGCACGTCTCGTCCACGGCGCAGACCGTCCCGCACTCACCGCAGTTGTTGCGATCGAGTGCCGTGTCGGTGCAGCTCGCGTCGCAGAACGTGAGGTCCCCGGGGCATTCGCACGATCCCGCAAGGCACGTCTCTCCGCCGACGCAGGCCGCTCTACACCCGCCGCAATTCGTGTCGGAGCTCTGGACGTCGACGCAGCTTCCGTTGCACGCGGTCAGCCCCTCGCCGCAGTCGGTCGCGCAGATCGCAGCGTCACACACCTCCGTTTCGTCGCAGGCGACACCGCACTCACCGCAGTTGGCCGGATCGGCGAGCAGGTCCACGCAGCTCCCGCCGCAGTCGTCCGTACCTGGCGGACAGAGGCACTCGCCGGCCGAGCAGATCTCGCCGTCGTCGCAGGCGGTCTCGCACGAGCCGCAGTGTCCCGAATCGCTCGACAGGTCGACGCACGAGCCGTCGCACGCCTCGAGCCCCTCGCTGCATGCGGCCGCGCAGGCCCCGACGTCGCAGACCTCGTCGACGGCGCAGGCCGCCTCGCAGGCTCCGCAGTGTGCGGGATCGGTCCGCGGATCCACGCAGCCGCCGTCGCAGACGATCTCGAAGGCGTCGCACTCGACCGGTCCGCCTCCGTCCACCTCGCCGTCGGCGGCTCCGCCGTCCAGATCGCCGCCGTCGAGCCCCTCGCCGCCGTCGGCCTCGGCCGCGGAGTCGGGCTCGCCCCCGTCGGGTCCGCCCCCACCGTCGGGGCCGATCGCGGCGTCGAGCTGCTCGCCGCCGTCGTCATCGTCGCCGCAGCTGCATCCAAGAAGACCCACGGCCCCGAGAAACACCAGTCCGAAGCGCGCCATGGGCCTGTATACGAGCGCGTCGGCGGCCGGATGCGCTGCTCCCGTCGAACGGTGCGCCGAGGTTTCGCTGCCGGCGCAGCTTTTCAGCTTCACTCCTCGAAGACGAGCTGATCTCGACCGGCCGTGCCCGCAATGCCCGCCCACTCGCAGCTCAGGTACGCGGTGGCCTGAGTCGGCGACGAGATCGAGATCGAGTACTGGCCGCCCCCGACGTCCGCGGGTCCGTCGATCGTGAAGTGATTGTCCCCGCTCTCGCAGGTGACGCCGTCGACGACGAGGTCGTCCAGGTAGAGGTTGTTGTCGGGATCGGTCGCGACGAGGTCGAACGTCAGCTCGAGCGCAGGCTGGAACCTGACCTCGGGGTCGAGGTGCGAGAGGAAGACGACGAAGGAGTTGAACGCGTCGTTCGGACCAGTTCTGCCAAGCGCCCCCCAGACCACGGTCTCGCCCAGGCCGAAGTCGTACGACAAGGAGCCGAAGTCGTCCTCGTTCATGGGTGGCGTGACGTTCCGCGTGCCGTAGCTGAATCCCACCGCGATGTCGTCGCACCGATCCGAGACGTCGAACGTCTGCGAGATGCGCCAGGCGGCGTCGTCCGCTTCCAGAGCCTCCACGCCGTCGTTCGCGCCGCCCGAGATCGGGCAAACCGGCTCCACGACGCCCGGGACCCAGCCACCGAGATCGCAGCCGGCGAATCCGGCGATGGAGACGGGGCCGGGTCGTCCGATGAAGTCGCTGTCCCAGGCGTCGAGCATGACGTTGTCCAGGAAGATGGTCGAGTTGCCGCCTCCAACGTCCACCTCGAACATGACTCCCAGGTTGTCGTTGTCCGCAGCCGCGGGCGCGAGCTCGACCAGGTCAAGACAGGTGGTCACCCAGGTGAGGTCGGAAGAGCCTATTGGTCCGACGGGGTCGGCCCACTCGATCTGGTAGCCCAGGCCGGTGTCCAGCAAGACCCTGATCCAGTCGTCCAGCGCGGCGCCGAGGTCCGCATAGTCGAAGCACAGTCGAACCGAATCGAAGCCCGACGTGCTCACTCTCTGCTTCGCCGTGGTCAGGGCCCTGCCTCCCCCCTCCGGGGCCTTGAAGGTGAGCTGGTCCTCTCGGATGGTGGGGTCGGGACCGAGCTTTTCGAGCGCGGGACAACCGGGCGCGGGGCCGGCCACGGTCCAGCCAAGCGTCGCCGGGTCGGGACAGCCATCGAAGGTGTCGGAGATGAGCGAGGTGATCCCGATCGCGGTGCCGCACTCGAGGCACGCCTCGAGCCCCGAGACGCCGGCGGCGATCGTGCAGGTCGCGCCGGGCGCCCCCGGCGCCGTGGGCTCGTCGGGACAGCTCACGGACACGGGCGTGAACGTGACGCATCCGCCCGCACAGAGCGAGCACGTCTGGCCCATGATCGGGCACATGCCGTCGTTTGGCGTGTGGACCTGGGCACCTGCCGCGCAACCGTCCACCGTGCAGAGGATGCCATCCGATGGCGTGTTCGAGTCGTCGTTGGTCCACCCGTCCTGGTCGCTCTCCGGGTCGCACTCCTGACAGGGGTTGAGGGGGTTCATCTCGCCGTCGGCGCGACACGCACCCTCGATCGCGCAGGTCCCAGGGTCGATGGAGGCGTCGCAGCCGCCCGCGCCGTCGCACTCCTCGCCGGTGCAGTCGAGCCCGTCGTCGCACTCGTACGGAGCCCCCGCACACGAGCCTGATCCGCAGCCATCGTCCTCGGTGCACGGGTCGTCGTCGTCGCACGTGGCATCGGCGTCGAGCGTCCAGGCGAACTGGTCGGTCTCGAAGTCGCAGACCAGGCACGGGTCGTCCGGAGCGGGGTCGCCGTGACCCCAGCAACCGTCGTCGATGAAGCATGCCCAGTCGAACGTGACGTTCGAGCACCCGCCGGCTCCGTCGCAGGTGTCGACGGTGCAGTCGTGGAAGTCGTCGCACGAGTAGAGATCGCCGGCGCAGATCCCGGTCTGGCAGGAGTCTTGCCAGGTGCACGGTCGATCGTCGTCGCAGGAGCCCGTCCAGTCGGTCCACCCCTCCGGGTCCAGCTCGGGGTCGCACAGGCTGCACTGGTCCTCCGGGTCATCGCCCGCTGGAACGCATACGCTGTCGATCAAGCAGAAGCCCGGGTCGATCTCGTTGGTGCAGGTGAGCTCGTCGTCGCACGAGTCGGTCGTGCAATCGAGGCCGTCGTCGCAATCGTCACCCGCGACGAGGCAGCGATTCGCGCCCTCGTCGCAGCTCGCGACCTCGCAAGGGCCGACCTCGATCACCGAGCAATCCGGCGCAGGTCCGTCCATGCACTCGCCGTCCTCGCAGGTCTCGCGGCCGTTGCAGTACAGCCCGTCCACGCAGTCGTCGTCCCGCTCGCACTCCGGCTCGGCTTCCCGGCACCACCCCTCGTCGGCGCACTCGACTCCTTCATCGCACGGATCGCCCTCGCCGCACGCCTCGACCTCGCACACTCCCTCCTCGCATGCGAAGACCCAGCCGTCACCGCAGTCGGTCGCGTCCTCGCAAGGACGCGGCACGCAGACGTCGCCGGCGCAGCCCTCGGCGGGCGTGCAGTCGGATGCCCCTTCGCACGGCTGGCCTCCCTCGGCCCGGCACCACCCCGCCTCGGCGCACTCGAAGCCTTCCTCGCACGGATCTCCCTCACCGCACGCGTCGGCCTGGCACACTCCCTCCTCGCAGGCGAACGCCCATCCGTCACCGCAGTCGGTCGCGTCCTCGCAGGGACGCGGCACGCAGACGTCGCCGTCGCAGTCCTCGGCGGGCGTGCAGTCGGATGCCCCTTCGCACGCCGGCACGTCCCGAGCGCGGCACCAGCCCTGCTCGTCGCAGTCGAACCCGCCTGCGCACGGGTCGTCCGCGCCGCAGGCGTCGGCCACGCAGAAGCCGGCATCGCAGGCGAAGTCCCAACCGGCGCCGCAGTCTGCCTCGTCCACGCAGCCGCGCTGGACACACAGGTCGTCGAGGCAGCTCTGGTCCGGGGAGCACTCCGGGTCGGTCTTGCAAGCGATCCGGTCGAGCTTGCCCGAGTCGAAGCCGCACTGGCAGCCACCGAGCAGGGCGGCGAGCACGGCGAACGCCTGCGGTGTCCGGCCCCTCACGCGTCCCAGAGGATATCACCTCCGGGGTCGGACGAGCCGCGCCAGGTCGTCCTCGGGCGATCCTTCGCCGGTCGCTCCGTCGATCAGGACGACCGCGCCAGCTTCGTCCACCCGGACCTGCGCCTCGGAGACGTTCCCGTGGACCAGACCTGCCGCATGGATCTCGCCGAGGCCGCGAGCGACGTCCGGATGCACGAGCGCATCGGCGCTCGCGGGCTCGCCGGGAAGCTCGAGGAGCGCGGTGCCGGCCGTCCGGTCCATCCGCAGCACGGCCTGGACGCGACCGGACGCGATCCTGCCGAACCTGGCCAGAAGCGCCAGCCGCTCGGGCGGCGCGGCCAGTTGCAGCACGACGCGGCCGAGCAAGAGATCGCGGAGCTCGACGGCGCCGCCCCCGCGGTCGTGCAAGGGCTCGAAGCGCGGACCGTGAGGCGAGCTGTCGACTGCCGGCTCCGCTGTCTCGGGCGGTCCGGGCCCCCGGACGGCCGACTCGCCCACGGGCTCGGTCCAGGGAAGCGCCTCGAGCGCCGCCGCCATCTCGACCGCGGATCGGAACCGATCGGCAGGCGCCTTGGCGAGGCACCGCGCGAGGCATTCGTCGTAGGAAGTCCCGAGAGCCGGCCGAAGGCCCGACAGGGGCCTGGGAACCTCGCTCAGATGCTGGCTGACGAGATCGGGACCCGAGAAGGGCAGCTCGCCGGCGAGCATCCGGTGCAGCACGACACCGAGCGCGTACAGGTCCGTCGAGGCATCGACGCCCGCGCCCGTGATCTGCTCGGGGGACATGTAGGCCAGCGTCCCGAGGAACGCGCCCGTCTGCGTTGCGCCCAGGTCGAGCAGGTGCGCGGTGCCGAAGTCGCCGAGCTTGACGGTGCCGGCCGCGTCGAAGAAGACGTTCGCGGGCTTGACGTCGCGGTGAACCACGCCCCGCGCATGCGCGGCCTCGAGCGCCGCCAGGACGCCGAGCACGATCCCGCGGACCTGGCCGAGGTGCGGCCGAGCCTGCATTTCGAGGCGAGCCTCGAGAGTGCCGCCGACCATGTGCTCCATGACCAGGAAGGCGCTCGCGGCGTTGAACTCGTAGACGGCGACGATGTGCGGGTGCGACAGCGAAGCGGACACCCGCGCCTCGCGGACGAAACGCGCGTAGGCGTCGCGCCCGTCCGGTCCCGAGGACGACGCCGAGAAGACCTTGATTGCCACGTCACGGTCGTAGAAGCCGTCCCGGGCGAGATAGACACGGCCCACCGACCCGCCGCCGAGGACCTTCTCGACCTTGTAGCGTCCGGCGAGCCAGCGGGTCTCGTCCGCCTCGGACGGCTTCGCGGGCCCCGACTCGTCGAGGAGCGCGCCGACGTCGGCCGGAGCCGTCGGGTCGACCCGGCGGAGCTCGCCGAGGCTCGAGCGCGCCGCCTCGCCGAGCCCCATCGCGGCCAGCGCCACCACGAGCGCGCGCAGAGCGGGCGCGGCGAGCCCGGGGTCGCGCGCCGCGGCTTGGAGGTGGCGCGAAGCGACGTCGTACCTGCCGAAGCGCAGCAGGATTCGACCGAGCTGCAACGCGGCCTGCGTGTCCCCGGGCTCGTCCCGCAGCCGCTCCTCGTAAGCCCGGCCCGCATCTCGATAGCGTCCCAGCGCCTCGAGGCAGCGCGCGGATGACACGAGGTCCATCGCGCCCCGGTGCTGGCGTGCCGCAGACTCGAGGTCGCCGGCGGCCTCGGACAGCTCGGCGGCCGCCGCGTACATCTTGCGCGACTCGCAGAGGACCGATGCGTGCGCGGCGTGGGAAGGGTCGCCCTGGCGCAGGAAGGCACGCAGCGCCGTGACGCGGTCCATGAGCTTGCCGTCGAGCGCGAACCGGAACGCCGTGACGGGGTCGCCGAGCTCGAGCGCGACGTCCGCGGCCTCATCCCACGCCCAGACCTGGGCGTAGAGGTCCATCGCACGAGCGCGTTCACCCCGCTCGCGCAGGATCCGCGCCGCCTCGGCGTGCTTGCCGTCGCGCAGCAGCGCGGCGATCTCGGGACTGTCGGCCATCTCGCCTTGCACTCTATGACATACTCGGGCCCAATTCGTGCGGCGGATCCTCGGCCTCGTGGCGGCTGTACCCTTCGCGATCCTCGCGGTCGCGCTCTTCTTCTCCGCGACCGGCTCGACGCTCGAGCGAGTCTACCTGGCTGCCTTCCCGGCGCTACTCGCACTTCGGCTCGGGCTCGGGCACGGCCGTGCGCCGGGTTACCTCCTCCTGGGATCGGCCCTCGCGGTGGGCGGCGTCGTTGCGTGGTTCTTCACGAGCTCGAACGGGCCCGGCACCGGCGAGCCTTTTCCCCTCGTGGAGCGCGTTCGCTACGGGGTTCTTCTCGCCGGAGTCGCGAGCCTGCCCCTCGCTGGTCTCTTCTTGTTCCGCGGGAGGGTGCGGCGGCTCGTCGCCCTAGCGATCCTCGTGACCCTCTACCTTCCGGTCGCATTCGTGGCGCTCCAGGTCCACCGTCCCCACGTGCGCCGTGGCTGGCCGCCCCGGCAACGGCCAGAGCCACGAGAGGTCGAGGTCCAGGCACGCGACGGCGCCACTCTGCGTGGCTGGTACATCGCGGGCCGCGCCCGCGGCTCGCCCCTGGTGATGCTCCTGCACGGCATCGGCTCGAGCCGAGCCGACCAGGTCCACGCGGCGCGTGCCCACGTCGAGCTGGGACATGCGGTGGCGATGATGGACGGTCGTGGTCACGGCGAGAGCGACGGGATGACGGTCTCGTTCGGACTGCGCGAGAAGGACGACGTCCGCCGGATCATCGATGTCCTGACGCACGGCGATCGCAACCTGCCCGTGGCGCTGCAGGGCTGCTCGATGGGCGCCGCCATAGCGCTCCAGGCCGCGGCCGAGAACCCGCAGGTGCGAGCCGTGATCGCCGAGGCTCCCTTCTACGACCTCGAGGAGATGGCGCGTCAGAGCGTCCGGTGGCTGCCGGGCCTCCTCGCGCGCGCCGGGATCGGGGTCTTCCGGGCCATCGCTCCGCTGGAGCTGGGCGGCGAGCTCGACGAGGTGTCCCCGGCCGCCGCGGTGCGCCGGCGCCCCGACCTGAAGACGCTCTTCATCGTCGGAGGTCGAGACCATGTCATCCCCCCCTCTCACGGCCGCCGCCTGCACCGGATCGCGGCCGGCCCGTCCGAGCTCTGGGACCTGCCGAACGCCGAACACTGCGGCGCGTGGGCCGCGGCGCCCGAGGAGTACCCTCGAAAGACCACCGGGTTCCTCCGCGCAGCGCTGGCCCGGAACTAGCCGGGCCGGCCGTCGAGCCGGGCGCCGGCACGGGTGGAAGGCGGTGGTATAGTCGCTTTGGTGCGAAGCACGGCCACCCGTCTCGATCGGAGCCTCGTCGCGAAGGACCTCGACGCGCTGCCCCACGAATGGGACACGCGCTACGAGCTCGTTGGAGGAATCCTGTACATGTCCCGGAGGCCCTCCCATGAGCACCAGCAGATCATCCAGCGGCTCGCGATCAAAGTCGGAGCGGCGGTGCTGGAAGCCGGCGGGGACGCGGTTCCGGAGCCAGGGGTGGTCTGGGACGATGAAGGTGAGGACAACGTCAGCCCCGACTACGCCCTGCTGCTCCGCGCTGCCCCACCCCCGCCCGGACAGAAGCTTCGCGTCACTCCGGATGTGATAGCGGAGGTGCTGAGCTCCGGAGACGAGAATCGCCGGCGCGACCTCGAGGCGAAGCGTGACCTCTACTTCCGGCAGGGAGCCCTCGAGTACTGGATCCTCGACGGGGCGAGCCGAAGCCTGACCCGCCTGACCCGGGGAGCACGCGGGTGGGACGAAGAGCGCCTCGGCCCCGATGACCTCCTTCGGACGCCGCTTCTGCCGAGCTGGCCGGGCGTGAGGGTCGCGGAGCTGTTCCCGTGATCACGCGGTCGGCGCGGATCCGCGGCCCCCGAGAGAGGCGCAGCTCCGTGATGAGCGCTCGGCTCGGATCGGCCTGCTAGCGCCTGCGCTCGTTGCCTGGACGGCGGGGCCGGCGGCTGCGTGGCGGCGTGCGCGTGACGGGCTCCGAGTCGGCCATCGTGCTCGTCGGCTCGGGCGCGAGGCTGCGATCGTCCATCCGGGGCTGGATCCTCTCGGCAGCGGGATCGAAGGCGAGATCCGCCGCGCGGGACTCGTCCAGCCGGACCTGCCGCACGCGACCGCGCTGACCGGGGCCCGAACGGTCGACCCAGAAGTAGCTCCGGTCCCGGACGTCGAGGTGGACGAAACCGCTCGAGGGGTAGGTCCCCACGCCGACGTGGCCGAAACCCCGGGCGACCTGGGCCACGCGCTCGAGGTCGATCCCCGGAACCACGATGTCGACGGCTCGGCCCTCGGAGTGCAGGCTGTGACCTCTCCCCCGGGGTGCCCGGAACCCGGAGATGATGGAGATCTGAGGCGCGTCGAGCTGGCTGACGAGCCGGTAGAGCAGGGCCAAGATGCGCGGATCCAGCTCGTGGTCCTCCCCCGACCTGCGGTCGCCCGCCAGCCGTCGGACCTCCCGGGCGGCCTCGGGGCGCAACGTTCCGTCGGGCTCGAAGAGCCGCACGACGGCCTGATCGCCCGTGTTGACGGCGTAGAACGTGATGTCACGAAGTCCGTCCCGCCAGGTCGTTCGAACACCCGCCGGAACGCGCTGCCAGCGGGCGACCGCGGCCGCGTAAACCGCTTTCTGGGCCGCCGATCGTCCGCTCCGGCCGCGAGCGTGCCGACCGCGGTTTCGTGGGGTATGCGTGCCGCGGCCAATCGATGCCGCGCCGCGTCTTCCCTGTGGAGGGTGAGCCGGAGCCGATCGGGCCCCCAGCAGGACCAGAATGACCGCCAGGCCCGTCAGCACCCTCGACACGGAATTTCGAGCATATCGGAACAAATGGAAGGCGCCACCGCTTTCGCGACCGAGGGCCGGGGGCCGGGGGGGGGGGCCTTGCCGCGAGGGCCGGAATGGGCGTATGGATCCATTCGTAGTCCCGGGCCGGCACGCCGCGGGCCCCCATCAGCGCATGCTTAGGACACGTCTTCGGGCGGGCAGCGTGACGGGGGTCATCCTCGCGGTGACCTTCGCGTTCGGGTTCGTGTTCATCGCCAACGTCGAGCTCTTCTTCGGCTCGCTCCGAGCGCAGCCCGGCGAGCCCGCGCCAGTAACAGTGCGAATTCCTTACAGTTCCGTGTTCGCCACGACCGAGGGCGAGGTTCGATACTTCCACCGGGGCGTCCTCCTTCCGCGCGGACGCGAAGCCTCGAGCCCGACCGTCGCGGCACAGGTCGAGGCATTCGAGAGGGCCAGGCGGCCTCCTCAGCAGCGGCCCGGGATCTTCATCGGCCTGTACTTCCTCTACATGGTGGTGGGTCTGATCATGGCCGCCCAGCTCAGGAGACTGGGCGGTCGGGGCGCCCTCTTGAGGACCCAGCTCGCCATCTTCTGCCTCCTCCTGATCTTCATGGCTGCCGGCAAGGCCTTCCTCCTCCTGACGTCGCTTCCGGAGCTGTATCTGCCCATGGCCGCGCTTCCGCTGTGGACGTCACTGTTCGTGGACCGCCGGGCCGCGATCGTGATGAGCATCGGGCTCGCCCTCGCGGCCTCGTCGCTCCTGGGCTTCGACATCCTCCTCGTCGGCGTGCTCCTGACCCAGGGGACCGTCGCGGCGCTCCTCTTCCGGGATCGGCGCCATCCTCGCGGGATGATCGGCTCGGGTTTGCAGGCCGGCGTGGTCGCGGCGGCCGTATGGGTAGCGGCCATGCTCTTCTTCGGTGGGCGGTTCGACGTGGCCGGGGACCTCCGTCGCCTGCAAGACTCGGGAATACTCTCGACGATCGTCGGGGGCGGCATCGCGGGCCTCGTCGCCATGGTCCTCGCCCCGCTCGCGGGCAGAGTGCTCGGCGGCGTCTCGCGGGGGCGGCTCCTGGAGCTGGCCGAGCTCGACCAGCCGCTGCTGCAGCGCATGGCGACCGAGGCACCCGGGTCGTTCGCCCACGCCCGAGCGATGGCGAACCTCGCGGAGGCGGCAGCGCAGGCCATCGAAGCGGACGCGCTCCTCGTCCGGGTCGGCGCCTACTACCACGATCTCGGAAAGACCGTTCAGCCCAAGTACTACATCGAGAACCTGGAGGCCGGCGAGACGAGCCCGCACGACGATCTCGAGCCGGACGTCTCGGCCGACGCCATCATGGCTCACGTGGTGGAGGGGACCAAGATCCTCCGCCGAGGTGGCATCCCCGAGCCGGTCGTCGAGTTCTCGTATACCCATCACGGAACGAGCGCGATCGAGTACTTCTGGAGCAAGTGCCTCGAGCAGGGCAATCCCAAGAACCTCACGGTCGAGAGCTTCCGCTATCCGGGCATGAAGCCTCAGACCAAGGAGACCGCGATCCTGATGATCGTCGACGCCATCGAGGCGACGAGCCGGACGATTCAACCGCCGACCCGCGAGGGGTTCGAGCAGGCGATCTTCCGCACGACCTACAGCAAGATCCGACAGGCGCAGCTCGACGAATCGGGGCTGACCATCGCGGACATCCACAGGATCTGCGACACCCTCGTCGAGACCCTCGTCAGCGCCGCGCACGGGCGCATCGCGTACCCATGGCAGAAGGAGCAAGCGGCCACGCCAGCGAACGGCGATGGGCGCGAGCCCACACCGGCCGGCGCCGGCGCGTCCGCCGGCACCATGCTGGCCCCGGCTGCCACCGCGGTCGAGGCGGTGGAGCCTGCCGCCTCGGCCGCTGCAAACGAAGTGACCAAGTCCCAGTAGCGACAGGAGAGAACCTGTGCCCATCGAACAGAGCTTTGCCAAGGCCCTCTTCCACGGCGTGATTGCGGAGGAGATGGTGTTCCCCTACCCCGAGCTGAGTCAGGGCGATCGGGAAGCGATACCGATCCTGCTCGAGAGCGTTCGCCGCTTCATGCAGGAGCGGGTCGACTCGAAGCTGATCGACCGCGTGGGGAAGATCGGACCCGAGATCATCGCCGAGCTCAAGTCGCTCGGGCTGTTCGGGATGGCGATCCCCGAGGCCTACGGCGGGTCCGGGCTCTCGACGACGGCCTATTGCCGCGTCATGCAGGAGATCGCGGCCCTCGACTCGTCGCTCGCCGTCACGCTGGGCGCCCACCAGTCGATCGGTCTGAAGGGGATCCTGCTGTTCGGAACGGAGGCCCAGAAGCAGCGGTACCTGCCGAAGCTCGCGACCGGGGAGTGGACGGCTGCATTCGCGCTGACCGAGCCGTCGGCGGGCAGCGACGCAGCCGGCATCAAGACCACGGCGCAGCTCTCGCCGGACGGCAGCCACTACGTCCTCAACGGCTCGAAGATCTGGATCACCAACGGCGGCTTCGCCGACGTGTTCACGGTCTTCGCGCGGACCTCGCCGCCCGGCGAGGGATCGAAGCCCAGGATCACGGCCTTCATCGTCGAGCGATCGATGGGCGCGAGGACCGGGCCCGAGGAGCACAAGCTCGGCATCCGCGGCTCGTCGACGACCGAGGTCTACTTCGAGGATGTCGCGGTCCCGGCGGCCAACGTGCTGGGCGAAGTGGGCCGGGGCTTCAAGGTCGCCATGGAGATCCTCAACACGGGCCGGCTGGGGCTCGCTGCCGGTTGCTCTGGAGCCTGCCGGCGCCTGGTCGGCATGGCGATCGAGCGGTGCAACGAGCGGCAGGCCTTCGGCCGGCCCATCGGCGAGTTCGCCCTGATCAGGGAGAAGATCGGCCGGATGATGATCGAGACCTACGCGATCGAGAGCATGGTCTACCTCACGACCGGGCTCATCGACCGCGGTGTTCCCGACTTCTCGATCGAGAGCGCGATCTGCAAGGTGTACGGGAGCGAGGCGCTCTGGCGCGTGGTCAACGAGACCCTCCAGATCGCCGCCGGCATCGGCTACATGCAGGAGTACCCGTACGAGAGGCTGCTCCGGGACGCACGGATCAACCTCATCTTCGAGGGCACCAACGAGATCCTCAGGTGCTTCATCGCGCTGACGGGCGCGCAGGGGCCGGGCACGAAGCTCGCCGAGGTCGCCAGGGCGATCCGCGAGCCAATCAAGGGCTTCGGGCTTCTGAGCGACTTCGCGATCCAGCGGGTCCGCACGAGCCTCGGGCGCGAACGATTGACGCGTGCCCACGAGCTGCTCAAGCGCGAGGCGGTCATCTTCGAGGACTTCGTGGGCGAGCTCGCGAAGAACACGGAGAAGTCGCTGCGCAAGCACGGCCGCGAGATCGCGGAGATGCAGCTCACGCAGAGGCGGCTCGCGGAGATCGCGATGGACCTGTATGCCATGGCGGCCGTGATCTCCCGCACGACACGCGCCATCGAGCGTCGGGGCGAAGAGGGCGCCCAGCGAGAGATCCAGATGTGCACCGCCTTCTGCGGCCGCGCCGAGCACCGCATGAAGAAACAGATGAGGGAGTTCGACTCCAACGACGACGATGTGCTCAAGGCCATCGCGCAGACGAGCTTCAAGGACGTCGACGGCTATCCGTGGGACATAGTGTGAGGTGAGATTGCGCACGGAGCAGCGACGGCCAGACGGTCACAGCAGGTAGCGACCCATATTCAGCGAACGGAGGCGAATTCACTTCGCCGCAGTGAGCGATCGTCCCGAGCGCCGAAGCGGGGGGGCCCGCGGGGGGGCCGCAGCCCACCCGCGCTCAACGACGACGACGTGCTCAAGGCCATCGCGCAGACCAGCTACGAGGACGTCGACGGCTATCCGTGGGACATAGTGTGATGGGCTTGGTTTGATGTAGCCTCGCCACATGGCGATCAAGCTCTACAGGAAGGTCGACTCGGGTGTCGGGGAGCCTCTGACGACGATCACGGAGGACCAGCTCCAGAGTCTGATCGACCTGCTCGAGGAGGAGCACGAGGGGGATCGCGACTACTACATCGACCGCGACCTCTTGGACTACATGGAGGAGGAGGGAGCGGACGCCGCGCTGCTTGCCGTGCTCAAGCCGCTGGTTCCCGAGGACGACGGCATCGAGATCGAGTGGCGCAGGGAGTAGCGAGCCGAGAGCGCCAGACCACGCCGTAGTGAGCGAGCGCACCGGGCGAGGAGCGGGGGGCCCGCGGGGGGGGCGGCAGCCCACCCGCGCTCGATGAGTGGCGCAGGGAGTAGCGAGCCGAGAGCGCCAGACCACGTGTTGGTTCGCTCACTCGGTCGTGATCCGGGGCGGTCGTGTCGCGGATTGTCCCCTCGAGGAAGTGGTGGAATCGGTGGGGGAGCGTGGGCGGGGTAGCCGGTAAGTTTCCCTGAGAGGCCGAGGCGAGGAAGCTGGTGTCGACGGGCGCGGTGCTCGTCCTCGAGAACTTCAGGAGAGACGGGTCCGCCACGGTTGCAGCCGTGCGGACCCACGGCCGGTGCAACTGCGCCAGGAGACGGCGGCCACCAGCGACCAGTACGTTACCCAGCAGGGCTGGCGGACGGCAAGTCTCGAGCGCTGCCCTCGAGCGCTGCCCTCTGCATCCACGGGGCGGGTGCGGCTTCGCGAGGCACACGCCGTACCCGCGCGTGGAGCCGCCGGGGATGCGGGTGGCGAGGTACTACTGCCCCACGGGGCTGCGCTGTCCGCGATGTTCGGCGATGATGCGTCCGATCGCAACCGTCACCGAGCCCTCGCAAGTGCGCCGCATCCTCGAGCACCTGGGCGAGCCCATCCGCGGCGACGTTCCGACCCGTGCCTGGGACCCGGTCCCCTGTGACGACCTGCAGCCGCCCTACGACTCGGCGTAGCGCGCGCGGGGATGCCCCACGGCGCCGGCGCCAACGGGTGCGAAGATGGGGTCCGCGCGTCGGGGTGGGCTGGCAGTCGGTTGGGGCTCTGGTCTGGGTTCGCGCGCGCCGGGGCCGTCGTGTATCCTCGGACGGCGGTATGCCCGACCAAACCCCTCGGTCTCGCTTCGTCCGACCACTCTTCCCCGCCCGCGGCGGTCTAGCAATGGCGCGACGGACGCGACGATCACCGCCGCCCGCCCGCTCGACGCCCGCCAGCACCGCCCCGCGGGCGGAAGGGGGCCTTGCGTGTCCTACTCGCTCGATGGGCGGCCGCGTCGCGCAGATCGCCGGGCCCTGGCGGACGCGGCACGGCTGGTGGCGCGGAGAAGGGGAGTCGCACCGCGACGACCTCGACGCGGCGCTCTCGGGCGGCGGCGACTACCGCATCTTCCACCACCCGGTGAACGGCGTCGAAACGCAGTACGATTGACGACCTGGCTTTCACACGACGACGAGAGCCACCCGCCACCGCACTTCTGCGGTATCATCACTTGCCCCGCGTCCAACACGCCTGCGCGCGCGGCGAGAGAGAGGGGTGGCGATGGTTCTTCGTCTCGCAGCGACTGCCGTTGTCCTGGGTTTCTGCGGCTGCATCGGTGAGCCCATCGAAGTCGGCGAGCACCGTGCGCCGGTGCTGGCGGCCGGCGACCTTCTCTACGAGGACCGCTTCGAGACGTGCGACACAGGCTGGAGCCCATCCGGTACGGGCTCGACATGGCAGTGTGGAGCACCCGCCGCCGAGCCTCCCGGAGACAGCGACGGGACCGGGCTCGCGTGGGCGACCGCGCTCGACGGCCCTTACGGGCGCTACGAGCAGTCGGCGCTCACCTCGCCAGAGATCGATCTTTCGGCGAGCACCGAGGGGGGGGGTGAGCTTCGCCTGTCGATCTCGGTCTGGTACGACTTTTCGCACAATCCGGCGCAGGACTTCGGCGGCGCCCGGGTCGAGGCTTTCGACGGCCTCTCTTGGCGAGTCATCGAGCCTCACGGTGGCTGGGATGGGCCGTTCCGCGCGCCCGGCACTCCACTCGACGGGGCGCTCGGTCTCACGGACTCCGGGCTCATCCGGACGTGGCGCAGCCTCGTCTTCGACATCGGCGACCTTGCGGGCCCGACCTTCCGCTTGCGGGTCGTCGTCGCGAACCGGCACCCGCATCGAGCCAGCGGCATCGCGGTGGACAGCGTGCGCATCGAGCGGATCGGCTCCCCGGCCGCCCGCGCGACGGGCGCGATCGAGCAGCTCCGGGCAGAGCATCGCGATCGAATCGCGCAAGGCCTTGCCGGGCTGAGCACACAGGAGCGCACCCGGAAGCTCAATCACCTGTTCTGGCGAGGGATCGCGCCCGCCGAGCCGCAGGTCCGGCGCAACGTCTTCGGGGCGATAGGCTCGCTGACGGGGCCGTTCCTGAGGTTGCCTCACACCAAGGGCGTCGCACGCACGACCGCGGGCGAGGCCGCGCAGACGTTCCTCGACGAATTCGGGCGCGACCTCTTCGGCGCCGAGCCCGTCGATTCGCTCGTGATGGACCAGGCCTCGCCCGCGCTGGCAAAGGGCCCGCCGGGCGCGGTCATCTTCGAGCAGCGTTTTGCCGGCCTCCCGGTCCTGGCGGCCCGGGCCGAGGTCTTCCTGGACCGCGAGCTTCGCGTCTATCGGGCGTTCGGGACCGTGGTCCCGGGGTTCTCGGTCGATCCCACACCATCGATCGATTCGCGGCGGGCTTCGCGCATCGCTCGCGAGGCCGCCGAGGTCGAAACAGGTGGATCATGCGAAGCCGGAGCCGCAGACCTCGTGGGCTGGAACGGGGCGCTGGCCGGAGGCGCCGACGAAGATCGACTCGCGTGGCGGCTCCCGATCGAGTGCACCGCTGGTCAGGAACGCGTGGTGCTCGTCGATGGCCACGATGGCACGGTCCTGCACACCCACGATCCTGTCCGGCTCTTCGCCGAAGACGTCCCTGGCTTCGCGATCGAAAACTTCGGCCGTTTCGGCGAAGAAGAGGAGGATTGTTTCGGGCCGCGCGGTGGCTGCCCCGCCGAGGTCGTCTGGCGCGATGGCGAGTGTCTCTGGCACTACGACATCGTTGCCGGAAGCCCCGTAGCGGGCGGTCAGCGGGCTGATGCTCAGCACCTCGCCAACTGCGACCAGGTCGCAGAGACAGATCAGATCATCCGGGCCTTCGACGCGATGGGCGACTACATCACGTCGCAGGTCTGGAATGGCGGGAGAGAAGTCAGTGAGCTAGTCAGTTGCGACCTAGCCGATGGAGTGCATGAGGGATTCTGTTTCAGGTTCAACGTGCCATCGTCCACCTTCGGTGACTCGCCGACGATTGGCTACAACGGTGCGGGGAGAGTGATCTTCCTCCGCCCGGACGTCGGTGGTCCGGACATCGTGGGCCACGAGGCGAGCCATGCAATCAGCGCCACGCTCGGAACGGGCCTGTCATCGGCCGTCGAGGAGCATCTCGCCGACATCCACGGAGCGATCGCAACAGCCCGCGCTCTCGGCGAAGGCTTCGGCGAGTGGTATGAGCCGCCAGATGCCTGGAGCGACGGCGGCACGGCCGAGAGTGCGGCGGTTCTGGTGGAGCAGGCCGTCATCGACGCCGAGCGCGCCTGTTCGATGCTGGACTTCGCCGGCGACGAGGACGCACCGGAGCGCCTGGTCTTCTCGGAGGACCTTCCGGAGGACGACCCACGCCGGCCGCAGGATCTCTGGCGGTCGCTGTCCTATCCCTGGCGCAGCAACCGCGGGCACTGCGCAGGCGCGGGGAGTCTGAACGAGGAGTGGCAATCGGGCGGGGAGGCCTACGCCCAGTACTACGAGCCCGGGACCAGCGACGGCGAGATCGCAACCCGAGGCGATGCCATCGTCCTCGGTCACACGAACCTCGGAATCGGGAACAGGATGCTGTACCTGTTCACGGAAGGAGGCCGAAGCCGTGGGTTCCGCGTCGAGCCGCAGGGCTTCGCCGAGCTCGAGGCGACGATCTTCGGCACGATCGTCTCGGACATTCTGCACACCCAGGAGGACGGAGCAGGAATCGCCGCAAGCTGGTCGCTGTGGGCCAGCTCACTGGCTCAAGCTGCGTGTGATCTCGAAGCGGAGCTCGGCGAGGGCCCTGGTTGCGATCTCGAGATCAACGACCGAGCCGAGGCGATCACGGACGCGGCGGCGGCAGTCAGCCTCTGGTCCGAACCGACCGAGCTGACCTCCACCGAAGCCGCGGTGGGTCAGCGGCTCGCGGCGGTCTCGTACGTCGCGCCCGGCGCGAGCGAGCGCGTGTACGTGTTCTACCGCGGGACTGACGAGCTCGACGAGCTCGGCAACGCTCCGGTCCACTATCGCTGGCTCGATGTCTCGCCGAGCCGGTATCTGGGGACGCCGCTGGCCGACGGCGAATGGCACCCGCGGGAGGGAGACTGCGTGGTGCCGGGCTCGGCCACGGCGGAAGGGCCGACGGCGGCTGCGCGATCGGACTCGCTCTGGGTGGCTTGGGTCGAGGGGTCCAGGTTCGGAGGCCGAGTGCACAGCCGGTCCTTCGCGGAGCTGCCCGAGAACCCGGACGACTGCGTTCCGGAGGGCTCCTGGTCGGCACCGAAGTCTCCGGCTGTTCAGGATGCCGAGCTTTTCCCCGATTTCTTCAGCTTCGACTCCCTGCATGTTCAGGGACCGGTCGCGCTGGTCGACGTGCCGATCGCGCCTCCCGACAGCGGCGTGACGGAAGGTGCCCACTGTCTGAGCATCGAGGCCCCACCCGATGTGGCGTTCCCCTTCGCGGGCGTCGGGGTAACGGAGGCTGCGAGCTGGGATTGCCGGATGTTCCCGGGGGGCATTCCTTTCATCGACGACGAGTTCTCCGAGCTCGGGCGGATCTTCCAGGAGGTGATCAACCCCGATCCCGTCCGCGCCACCATTGTCTTCGGCATCGATCCTGAGGCCCCGGGTCGTACCGAGGAGGCGATCGGCCCAGGAATCCTGTTCGACCCCCTGCCCTACGCGTCGGTCGACTCGAGCCTTCGCGCCGCCCTCGAATCGAGCACGCTGGGAGGCACGCTCACGCCGCCACCGCCTCCATCCGACCTGCCCGGCGGCGGACCCGGAGTGCTCCCGCTCGGCTCCTCGTTCGGAGCCCTGTTCGCCGACGCGCTCGACGGGTCCGGGTTGAACGAGGGCTCGGCTCAGAAAGCGCAGCTCGGAATCGTCCAGCAGCTCCTGCCCTTGGGCTCCGCGGGCGCACCTCAGTCAGTCCTGCGCGAGGTCTCCATCTCCTTCCCGCGAACCGAGCTCTTCCTCGTCTGGCGCGATCCGAGCGGACAAGTGTTCATTCACCCGTGGGACCTGGTCGCAGAGCGCACCGAGATCCCCGAGGCCGAGTGCGAGTTGTTCGGCGGCGTCTTCCGCAACGGGCAGTGTCTGACGGACCAGCTCGAGCCGGTGCCGGTGATGAGCTCGAGCATCGCACCGGCAGCGGTGGCCCATCAGTACCGTGACGGGTTCGGGGCTCGCCACGGGATCTACGTGGTCGGTGCGGACGACGACGGCGCGGTCACGGTCACACACTCGACGAACGAGGCAGGGACGCTCGACGGCCTCATGGAGTTCGGGCCGGAGCAGGTCTTGCCGCTAACCCCGGATCCCGATGGGATCGGCCCCCGGCCGCCGCTGTATCGCGCCTGGACGGACCGCCCCGTCGCGCTCTGGAGCCGGCCTGCAAGGGGAAGTCAGCGCGGGACGTTGCACTTCGTGGTGTTTCCGAGCCGGTTCGATCCGGACTCCCCGCCGGATGACCCGGATCCCTTCTTGCCGGTACAGCGTCGACGCCTAGGCTTCGAGTTCCGGCCGGCAGACGGGTCCCCACTTCTGGCAGGTGTGATGGACACCGAGACCGCGAGCGGTGGCGTCGAGCTTAGATCGCGCGAGCGGCTCTTCTCGCTGGAAGATACCGATGCTGTCGATGACCGATTCGACGACGTCCCGCACGACCCGCGTTTCCCAGAACCGATCTATCGGCCCGCGCCTGGCGGTGGAATCGTCTCCAACAGAGACGTGGTTTTCTACTTCGACGCGGCACGAGTCGAGAATGGCCGCGCCGCCCCCGTGGTTTCGTTGTCGGTTCGGGCAAAGGTCGGCCAATGAGAGGCGAGACGTGCATTGCACTCGTCGGCCTGTGTTGCTGGACTTGCAAGGAACCGCAGGACCTCCCCGACGCCAGCGCTCCTCCCGTGGACTCGTCTCTCCTTTCGGATTCGGCGAGCATGGCTGACGGCGAGGCTGACGCCGAGATTGATGCGGCCGCCGCGCCGCAACGCGCCTCGCTAGGTTGCAGCGAGCTATTGACCGAGCTCCTCGTGTCGGAGTGGGATCAGCTACGGCTGTCGCTGGATGCAACGGCCGACGGCTTCTTTGTGCTCGCCTCCAGTCGAGCTGGAGGCTGCGAGCTCCGCGAACTAGATGGCGACGGCGAGCTGGTCCTCGAGCGGCCGATCGAATGTGGCGGTATGTTCGTGGCGGAGGACAGAAAGCTGCTCCTGACCGGCGATCTGGGTCTCTGGGTCGGGACCGTTGATGACGGCGGTGACTGGGTTTCGACAGACTTTCGCGTTTTCTCGAACGGAACCGGTTCTGGGAAGCTCGCTCGGATGGGTTTCGACAGCGTCGCGATACCACAACCTGAAGGCCTCATTGCGCGTGTTTCCTGGGAGGGAGAAGTGACTGGAACGTATGACGTCACCCTGGGCCTGAACGTAACTGGTCTCGGCGGGCCCGCGTCGGTCGCGTGGTCCGGTTCGGTTCTCGGAGTGGCTTTCCGCCAGTTCGTCGAACCGGGCTTCACGACGACCGACCGGGTCTACTTCCAGCGCTTCGACGAGAACCTCGAACCTCTCGACCTGGAGCCTCAGTTCGTCGCCGAGCTCTCCTGGGACGAGGACCGCCAGCGGCTCGACGAGCGCTCGCCCGTGCTCGTCGGCTGGGACGGGAGCGAGTTCGGTGTGGTGGTCACGTGGAACGAAGGCTGGGGAGACTGGGGCGAGCCGGCCGTTACCGACGTATTCCGGTTTGACGAGGACGGGCAGGCGCTCGGGAGCTTCCAGGTAGATCGGCCGGCCTTCGACGCCTACACCGGCGACCAACTGCACGGGATCTTCGAGACGTCCGACCGGCTGGTGGTGATGAGCGATGCGGACTACTACGTGCCCGACGACGCCGGGCAACCCGACGTGGAGTGGCGTGGCCTGCACCTGGCGCCAATCGACCTCGCGACAGGCGAGCGCGCTGGTGAGGACGCGCGGCTCTGGAACGGCTGGCGGGTGGCACCGATGGCGCGGAGCGGCAACCGGCTGGGGATCGTGTGGACCGATCGCGAGTACACTGACGAGGCGAGAACCGAGTGGATCGAGCATCTGATGTTCACCGTCCTCGATTGCCCG
>JACPQR010000047.1 GCA_016190375.1 Deltaproteobacteria bacterium | reverse complement strand
GCTACGAACAGGGCATCCGGCTGCTCGAGGGCGTTGTGGCCATGTTGACGAAGATGATCTGATGCCGTCAACGAGGAGTACGCCCACGTCCAAGTCGTCGTCGCCGTCAAGGTCAACGTCAGGGTCAACGTCAACGAATACGAATACGACCGCGGCGACGCGGCTGTCTAACCTGTTGATTGTAAAGAGGGATCTGCACCCGTCAGAGATCGATCCTGCCCTCGTAGACCCGGACCGCCGAGCCTCGCATCCTGATCGATCCGCCTCCGGCAGGAACCACGATTCCGAGATCGCCGCCTGCGAGCGTGACCCGAACGGTCTCGCCGTGACGAGCCCTTCCCGACGCGCACGCTGCCGCCACTGTCGCGCAGGCGCCCGTTCCGCAGGCGCGGGTGAACCCGACGCCGCGCTCCCACACCCGAAGGCGGATCCCGCCGGCCTCGACCGCGGCGAGCTCCACGTTGGTTCCGCCGGCGAAGGCGTGCTCGAGGATGGGGGCGATGGCCGCCGCCCGCTCGTCGTCGACGGGATCGAACGTGACGAGGTGAGGGTTTCCCGTTCTGACCCGGGTCGCCCTGAGCGTGTGCCCGCCGGCCTTCACCACGGAGTCGAGACCGCCCTCGATCGTCGCCGGTCCCATCTCGACCTCGACCTCGCCGTCGCCGAGTATGGAGCAGCGGAGGATCCCGGCGCCGGTCTCGACGCTCAGCGCGCCGGAGGAGGCCAGAAGGCGAGCGACGCAGCGCAGCCCGTTGCCGCACATCTCCGCGAGGCTACCGTCCGCGTTGTAGACCGTCATCCGCGCGCGGGCGTCCGGGCTCGTCGGCTCCGAGAGCACGAGGACTCCGTCGGCGCCTATCCCGCGGTGCCGGTCGCAGATCCCGGGCACCCTTCCCACGGGGAACGGCTCGTGGTCTCGCTCGTCGACCACGACGAAGTCGTTCGACAGACCGTGCATCTTGACGAAGCCCCAGGAGGCCATCGGAGACGGGAGGATATCTCAGGCCGGCCCGGGGCGCCCGCCTGCCAATTTGTCACCGCAGGCCATGCTCGCCGGACAAGTTGGTGACCGGCGAAGACATTCTCGGGCCGATTTCCCTGCGATCGCGGGCCGGGAATAGTGGTTCGACGCTTGCAGTTGGAACGGGTGACCATGCGCCGCATCGCCCTGTGGGCAATCATCCTGGCAGTCGTCGGCACGGCCTCCGCCGCCGTGGCGGACCTGGCCGTCGAGACGGACGAGGAGCGCATCGACTCGATGCTCCGTGAAGTGGCGAGCGCCCGGGGCAAGGCCGAGGCGATCCTTCGCCACGTCGACCTGGAGTCGGTACCGCTCGAAGTGAGCGCCGGCCGCGACGTGGAGCGCTTCGACGAGTCGGACTACGACGACCTCTCGGCCCGAGCCGCCGACCTCGACCTCGACCTCGGCGACCGTCGCGTGGAGGTCCGGCAGAGCCAGATCACCGTGAGCGGCGCCGAGGCGCGAGTCATCGCCAACTTCGTCCTCGACGGCGACGAGGTCACGCCCTGCGACGTCACGCTCCGGCGTGTCCGGGACCGCTGGCTCGTCAGCCGCATCCGCGTCATGCGCTGAGCGCACGAAACGGCGCCGGACGAAGCTGGCGCGGACCCCGAAGGGGAGTCGCCAGGAAGACGGGAAGAGAGGAAGGTCAGATCTGGAAGATGGCCGCGCCCCAGGTGTAGCCCGAGCCGAACACGGTCGCGAGCACGCGGTCGTGCTCGCGGACCTTGCCTTCGCGGCGCCAATGGTCGAGCGTGAGCGGCACGCTCGCGGCGGTGGTGTTCCCGTAGAGCTGGATGCTGTTGAGGACCTTCTCCGGCGGGATCTCGGCGTACTGGGTCACCGCCTCGTTGATCCTGAGATTGGCCTGGTGGGGGACGAACCAGTCGATGTCGTTCCATCCCAGGCCCGTCTCGCTCAGCGCGCGCTGAGAGGCGAGCACCATGTGCCGTACGGCGTGGAGGAACACTCTCTTGCCGTTCATCTGGGGATACTTGACGAGGTTCTGCTCGCGGTCGGCGGCGTCGTACCAGACGTACGGGGCCTTGGAGATCTCGAAGACCTTCAGGTACAGGTCCCACGCGCCCGTACCGTCGGCGCCCACGCGGGTGTACAGGACTCCCGCGCGTTCGTCGTCCGTCTCGGACGGGCCGATCACCACGGCCCCCGCGCCGTCGCCGAACAGCACCATGACGTCGCGGCCGCGGGTCGAGTAGTCGAGGCTGTGGCTGTGCAGCTCGGCGCCCACCAGGAGCACGCGCCGGTACGTGCCGGTGCGCACGAGGGCATCCGCCATCTGGAGGCCGTAGACGAAGCCGCTGCACTGCTGGCGGATGTCATAGCAGGCGCAGCCCTCCTCGCCGGAGATTCCGAGCTTGGACTGGAGGAAGACGGCTGTGCCCGGGAAGTGGATGTCGGGCGAGAGCGTCGCGTAGATGATGCAGTCGATCTCTCGCGCCTCGATGGATGCGTCGGCGATGGCGCGTCGCGAGGCCTCGAGTGCGAGGTCGCTGCAGGCCATCGAGCCGCCCGCGGGCACGTATCGCCGCGCTTCGACGCCCGTCCGCGTGCGGATCCAGGCGTCGCTCGTCTCCGTCTGCACCTCGGCGCGTCGCTCGTGCCGTTCGTCGAGGTAGGGGATCTCCTCGTTCGTCACGACGCGATCGGGAACGTACGAACCAAGGCCCAGGAGGATTGACCGCCGCATGGGGCTCGAGCGGCTCTCAAGACGCGTGCCGGCAGAGACGCCGCCCGGAATCGTGAGAAAACATCGCAGCCGAGGCACGACGGCTGGCCCGGAGGCGGCGCCTCTGGCCGCTCCGATGGCAACTCGGATGCCCTCTCGGAGACGACAATCGAGCTCTCGTCGTGACGCGCTGCATCAACTCGGGTCGACAGATCCTCGACCGCAACCTGTCACCGCTGACGCGAGGCGTGGCGCAGTCGCGGGACGCCCTCGCGCGAGTCTTCCCAGATCACGAGCGCCCGCTCCTCCGAGAGCACGACGATCGGCTCGAGCGCGTGAGTCCGTGGCTCGGCGCTGTCGTCGACTCGGAGCGCGGGGCCGATCGTGCCGTCCGCGGCCCGCTCCGCGTAGAAGACTCCTGGCCGACCGGTCGACGCGTCTTGCCACGCGAGCCCCACCTCGCCCGATGCGGTCGGGGCGCTCGCCGCGATCGCCCACTCGCTGTGGGCGGTCGGATCGGCGTCGGCCGACAGCGTCGTCTCGGGTCCCGTGGTCGCCGCGGGCAGGGTGAGGGTGGCGATCGCGACGTCGGCGTCGGGGCGGCGCTCGCGGGTTCCTCCGTACGCCGCGAGCGCGTCGCCGTCCGGCAGGAGCACGATCTGGACCTCCTCGTAGAGCCGCTCGCGCTCGTCCAGCACCGGCGTCACCCGGACCGGCGCGGCCGGGAAGGTTCCGCCGCCGTCTTCCGAGATCATCGCGTAGCCGTCCCACGAGTAGTCGCGGAAGTCGACGTAGGAGACGGCGAGCGTGTCGCCGCGCCACGCCACGGCGGGGGACCACTGGTTGACCCGCGGCCCGCGCCCGTCGAGCTCCGAGTCGTCCACTCGCCGGGGCGCCTCGAACGTCACGCCGCCGTCCTCGCTCCGCGCGATCCAGATGCGAGCGGCAGCTCCGTCGTCCGCGTGGAAGACGAGCGCCACGCGCGACGCGTCCAGCGCGTCGACCGCCAGGGCCGGCCGGCTGACCAGGGCGAAGGAGCCCTGACCGTCGAGCTCGGCGACCTCGCCCGCGCCGGGGGCGGCGAGGACGATCCGCTCCGCGTCGCCAGCGCGCTGCACGGCTGCCACGAGGATGCCCTCGCTCGTGCATGCGACGGCGGGCTGCAGGGCGTCGCTGCCGGAGATGGTCGACTCCGGCGCGGCGCCCGAGAACGGATCCTCGCGCTCGAGGCTTCCGGACACGAGCATGACCGCGCGGTTTCCCACGGGCCCGCTCTCGAACGCCAAGTGTACGCCGCCCTCATCGTCGACGCAGAGGTCCGCGTTCCTCTCGCGCGTATCGTCGCCGGCCTGCCATGCGGTCAGCGGCAACGACGCCGAGAAGTCCACGGGCGCGACTCCGCCAGGGTCATTGGCCGCCGGGGTCAGATCCAGGTCGGCTCCGACGACCGACGCGATGTAGCCGTTCTCCTCGGGCGCGCCCGACCCGGGCAGCATCGCGGCGCCGCGCTCGAGGAGGATCGCCCGTCGCTCCGCGATCGTGAGCTCCGGCTGGGCCGCGCCGGGGTCCTCCATCACCCAGGGGCCGACGGTGGCGAAGCCCGGCCGCGCAGGCTGGCCGATGAAACCTGCAGGCGCGTCGTCGCTCGCCGCGTCGACGAAGACGGCGCTCTGACCGTCGATCGGGAGGTCGAAGTAGTTGCCGGTCATGCAGGGAAGGACGCTCGCGCGAACGGAGCCGTAGCGCTGCGTGTGGTTCCAGCTCGCCTCGAAGACGATGTCCGGCTGCCACTCCTCGGGCGGCGGGACGGCCCAGCCTCCCATGAACGCCTCGCTCTGGACCAGCGCGTCGGCGCCGAGGTCGTCGAGCCGCCCGAGCACGTCAGGCATCCATGCGTCCTTCGAGATCACGACGCCGAAGCGCCCGAAGGGGAGCTCCAGCGGCCGCATCTGCCGGAGCGGCCCCCACGCCATCATCAGCGAATCCTCCTCCGTCGGCACGAGATACGACTTCTTCACCGACCAGAAGAGCTCGCCATCGGGACCCCAGGCGTACTGGAAGTTGTAGACGCGCGAGTCCGCCGAGACCATGACCGACTCGGGTCGGCGATAATCGGGGTCGCGCAAGGCATCGACCACCGCGGGATCGTCGGACTCCACGAGCTCGGGGAGGTTCGTGCCCGCGACCATCGTGACGCCGTAGCGCTCGGCCATCGCGGAGAACGTGTCCGCCAGCGCGCGCCACGCCGCGTCGCCGGTGGCGTGCATCACCAGGAGCCCGGCGTACTCGAACAGATCGAGGCCGAGGCGCTCGCCGTAGAACTGCAAGGGCGCGAACACCCCGTCGATGACGGCGAGGTACGCGCCCACGCTCGTCGAGGCCCGGCGGGCGTCCGCGCCTCTCGAGCCCAGGAGCACCAGATGCAGCCCCGTGTCCTCCGGCCACACGATGAGGTTCGGACGGTCGTCCGACAGGCAGCCAGCCGCGTGCACCCTGAAGAAGCGGTGCATCGCGTCGCGGAACGTCTCGATCGACTCGACGTCGGCGACGAGGAGCTTGGCGCCCATGGCGATCACCCTGACGTCGCCCTCGTCCGTGAAGGTCGCGTCGCATCCCGGCGGGTCGTCGAGCTCGGGCAGCGTCGGATCGTAGGCCGGCAGATCCTCCGCGTCCGCCGCGGCGTCGGCGGGTGCGTCCGCCGCGGCATCGGCCTCGGTGGCCGCGTCCGCGCCCCCGCTGGTCGAGCCGCAGTCGCAGCCGATGACGAACAGCGCGCCGAGCGCCGCCAAGATCACTTGCTGGCGAGCCATGCCTCCACCTTCTCTCTCGTGACTCCGTAGACCCGAACGGTCTTGTTGCGGCCGGTCTCGCCGCGCAGGATCTCCACCGAGCTCCGCCCCACGCCCAGCTCCTCGGCGAGGAAGCGGACGAGCGCCTCGTTGGCCTTGCCGTCCACTGGCGGCGCCTGTAGCGCGATCTTCACGCGGTCACCTTCCGTGCCGGTCATTGCCGTCTTTCTCGAGCGCGGCTGGACGCGCACGTCGAAGCTGACCGATCCGTCCGCCTCCCGGACCTGCACCACGGGCGGTTCTGTTACCACGTTCGGCGGGATTTCGCTTCCCCTGGCGCGTGCCGCCCGACGGGACTAACCTCCGCGCCGCATGGCGAAGACGATGCAAGCGCTCGTGTACGACCGTCGCGTGGACGTATGGGAGAGCTCGCGCGGCCTGCGGCGCGAGGAGGTCGAGGCGCCTACCCTCGACGAGTCGCGCGACCACAGGGACGCCGAGATGGTGCTCCTCGAGACGCGCTTCGCGGGCTTCTGCGGGAGCGACCGCGGGATCTGGTTCCGGCGCGCCTTCAAGGACATGATCTACGACTCGCTCGATCGGGAGAAGAAGGACGTCCGGATCATCGGGCACGAGCTATTCGGCAGGGTGGTCGCCGTCGGCTCCCGCGCGGCGCGCGACTTCGGCCTGCAGCCGGGCGACGTCACCACGACCGAGAGCCACATCATCTGCTGGACCTGTCACCAGTGCCGGCACGGCGACAACCACGTCTGCGTCGACAACAAGATCATCGGGATCTCGCAGGACGGCTGCTTCGCCGACCTCGTGAAGCTTCCGGCGAGCGTCCTGTGGAGGGTCGACCCCCGCAAGATCCGCCCAGAGGTGGCGGCGCTGCAGGAGCCCTTCGGCAACGCCGTCCATGCGTGCACCAAGGTGAACCTGCGAGGCAAGACCGTCGCGATCATCGGCTGCGGGACGATCGGGCTGTTCGCGGTGCTCGTCGCCCGCGCGCTCGGCGCCCACAAGGTCATCGGCATCGAGCCGGTCGCCCGCCACGCGGAGATCGCGCGCGAGCTCGGGGCCGACGCGGTGATCGTCCCGAAGCTCACCGACGTGGACCAGTTCGAGCACGATCCCGGCCTCGCGCGGGAGGTCCGCGGGATCACGGGCGGCGTCGGCGTGGACGTGGCCATGGAGATGAGCGGCACGAACGCGTCGCTCAACAACGCCATCGCCATCGTGCGACGCGGCGGCGACGTGATCCTCTTCGGCCTCAAGAGCGGCGACGCCGTCATCGAGGACTTCGACCGCGTGATCATCGACGGGATCTCGCTGCACTCGGTCGTGGGCCGCCGCATCTGGGAGACCTGGCACATCACGAAGAACCTGCTCGAGTCGCGGGACCCGAACATCCACGACCTCGTCTACGACGTGATCCTGAACCGAGGGCAGGGGACCATCTGTCCGTTCAGGAGCTTCGACGCCGCGAGCTTCGAGAAGCAGATCCAGACGTACCCGAAGGTGGTCCTGAAGTTCGAGGAGTAGGCCATGCTGGGGAAGGCGGAAGAAATCTGGGCGAAGACCCTGGACGAGATCCGGGACGCGGGCCTGACCAAGGGCGAGCGGGAGATCGCGTCGCCGCAGGGGGTGCGGATCCAGGTGCAGGGCCGCGAGGTCCTGAACTTCTGCGCCAACAACTACCTGGGCCTTTCGAGCCACCCGGAGGTGATCGCGGCGGCCAAGGCCGCCATCGATCGATGGGGATTCGGCCTGTCCTCGGTCCGCTTCATCTGCGGCACCCAGACGATCCACAAGGAGCTGGAGCACAGGCTCGCCGCGTTCTTCGGGTTCGACGACGCGATCCTGTACTCGAGCTGCTTCGACGCGAACGGCGGCCTGTTCGAGACGCTGCTCGGGGAGGAGGACGCCGTCATCTCGGACGCGCTCAACCACGCTTCGATCATCGACGGCATCCGGCTCTGCAAGGCGCAGCGCTTCCGCTACGCGAGCTCCGACATGGTGGAGCTGGAAGCGCGGCTGCGGGAGGCTGCTTCGTGCCGTCTGAGGCTGATCGCGACGGACGGCGTCTTCTCGATGGACGGCTTCATCGCGAAGATCGACCGCATCTGCGACCTCGCCGAGCGGCACGACGCCCTCGTCATGGTGGACGACTCGCACGCGTCCGGCTTCGTCGGTCCGACCGGCCGGGGCAGCGCCGAGCATTGCGGCGCGATGGGTCGCGTGGACGTGATGACGAGCACGCTGGGCAAGGCGCTCGGAGGCGCGGCCGGCGGCTTCGTGGCGGCCAAGGCCCCGATCGTGGAGCTGCTCCGCCAGAGGTCGCGGCCGTACCTCTTCTCGAACACGGTCGCCCCCGCGGTCGTGGGTGCCTCGCTGAAGGTCCTCGAGCTCCTCGAGACGACGAGCGACCTCAGAGAGCGCGTCGCCGCGAACGCGCTGCGCTTCCGAGCCGGGATGACCAGGGCTGGCTTCGCGCTGAAACCCGGCACGCATCCGATCGTGCCCGTGATGCTCGGCGACGCCAGGCTCGCTCAGCAGATGGCCGCGGACCTCCTCGACGAGGGCATCTACGTCATCGGCTTCAGCTTCCCGGTCGTCCCAAAGGGCGAGGCCCGGATCCGGGTCCAGCTCTCCGCCGCGCATGGCCCCGAGGACGTCGATCGGGCGATCGCCGCCTTCCAGAAGGTGGGACGCCAGAGGGGTGTCCTCTGAAGACCCGGCGGGTTGGCGCCGCATGAGAAGTCGAGGTGTCGGTCAGGGGTGCGACGCCTCACCGGCCAGCTCGGGCGCGGGCCGCGACATCAGAGGGAAAACCGGTCGCACGGCGAGGCGGCGCCACGGCACGTTGCTTGCCTCGTCGTCCTTCGAAATGGTGCGCTTTCACGGGAGGTGTTAGATGCGCAAGCCTGGCTTGATCGACGACATGGCGATGTTCCTCTGCGTCCTCGCGGCCCTGGTGCTGGTCCTGTCTCTCCCGGCATGCACCGGCGAAGGCGCGGACGATGACGACGCGACCGACGGCGACGCGGACGTCGACTCGGATGCGGACGCGGACGCGGACGCCGATGCCGACGCTGACGCGGACACGGACTCGGACTCGGACACGGACACGGACTCGGATACGGACTCGGACTCGGATACGGATACGGACTCGGATACGGATACGGACACGGACACGGATACGGACACGGACTCGGATACGGACACGGACGCCGACGCCGACGCCGACGCCGACGAATGCGCCGCCGTGCGGTGCGCCCAGGGCTGGTGCTGCCTCGACGGCTGCGGTGGAGTGGACGACGGTGGAGCGTGCATCGAGCAGCCGGAGCTCTGCGCCGAGATAGGCGCGCCCGTGTGCGGGTGCGACGGCGTCACCTACGGCAACCCCTGCGAGGCCCACGCGGCCTGCGTCGCGATCGCCCACGACGGGATGTGCGACGCGGTGGCGCTCTGCGCCGAGGACTGCGGCGAAGGCGAATGCTGCCTCGAAGGGTGCAGCGACATCGACCCGGGTGGAGAGTGCGTGACGCTCGACATCGCGTGCGATCAGTGGGATCCCGTCTGCGGCTGCGATGGCGAGACGTACGGCAGCGAGTGCGACGCGCACGCGGCCTGCGTCGGCGTCGCCCACGTGGGCCAGTGCGATGCGGTGGCGCTCTGCGCCGAGGACTGCGGGGATGGCGAGTGCTGCCTGCAGGGATGCAGCGAGATCGATCCGGGCGGAGAGTGCGTGACGGTCGACATCGCGTGCGATCAGTGGGACCCCGTCTGCGGCTGCGACGGCGAGACGTACGGCAGCGAGTGCGACGCGCACGCGGCCTGCGTCGGCGTCGCCCACACGGGCCAGTGCGACGTGGTGGCGCTATGCGACTACTCGGAGCACGTGGGCAACGGTCTCTGTCCAGGCGAGACCATCGACTGCCCGCTCGGCGGCCCCCGCTCCGCGTGCATCCCACCCGCACAGTTCGAGGAGTGCTGCTGCCCCGAATGCGACTGAGAAGAGGGGCTACTCTGTGCAGGGGCACTCGCCCTGGCAGGCGATCTCCACCGGGACGCACTCCTCGCCGCAGGCGGCGTCGTAGGTCTGGCCGTCCATTCCGCAGACCGGCACGTACGCTCCCACCGCGCAGTCGCAGTCCGGGCACGGGCATTCGCCCTCGCACTCGATCTCGACCGGGATGCACTCTTCGCCGCAGGCGGCGTCCCAGGTGAGCCCGTCGACGCCGCAGACCGGAACGCGCTCGGCGCCGCACTGACAGCTCGGGTCGGACGGCGGAGCGCAGTAGCAGCCTCCGAGGCAGCCGCCGCCCATCTCGCACGTCCAGCCGGGCCCGTTGTCCCGCACGCAGTCCGCGTCGGTGGTGCAGAGGCAGGCGACCCCGGCTCCGGCTCCGGCGCAGCTATCCCTGCACTGGAAGAGGGCGTCGCCCGCGTCCATGCAGGCCACCGAGCAGCAAGGATCGATTGGCGCGGCGCCCGCGCAGTCGCCCGGCGCGAGGCATTCGCTGTCGGCGTCGACGCAGATGAACTGCCCCGACCCGGTCGGATCCGCGGCGATGGTCTCGTCGGCGCACTCGACGTCCTCGGGGACGCAGAAGGCCGAGCACTCGTCGATCACCTGGCAGACCTGTTCCGCGGGACAGGAGCCCTGGGTGCACTCGGGCGAGTCGCAATCCTGGACGCACTCGTAGACGCCGGTGCCGCGCGGGTCGGCACAGGCCGCTGCGCAGCACGGGTCGCCGGGTTGGGCGCAGTTGGACGCACGATCGCAAACGGAGCTGTCCTCGATGCACCGCTCGCCCCTCCCGTCCGGGTTGGCGACGTGCTGCCCCTCGAGACATCGCAGGTCCGAGTCCCCGTTCCCGCCGCACCCCGCAACGAACGCCGCGATCATCGTCCACCGTTTCGTCATGGCCATCGCCGGCCAGCACATCACGTGCCACCACGGCTTGCGAGCGATTTCGCACGCTCGGCGCACCCCGGCCTGTGCCACGGCCGCGGTCGTTCGTCCTCGCTGGCACAGCAGGGCCGGGCGTCAGAGTGGAGCGAGCCTGGAGACCGTCCCGCTCAGGCTCGTGACGTACAGCTCGCCGCAGGCGTCCTCGCCGAAGGAAGAAAGCTCGGGTACCACCATCGGCCACTCCCGGAAGCTGCCCTCGGGGTCGGCGGCATCGAGAGACCAGACGGCGCCCGTGTAGAAGTCGGCGAAGAAGTAGAGACCCTCGAGGTCGGGGAGTGCGCGGCCCCGGTAGACGTTGCCGCCCACGACCGAGAGCCCGTCGTCGTGGCCGTAGGAGTAGACGGGCGGCACGTGACCGGCCGGCGGATCGCAGTCCGGCGGCTCGCGGCAGGGGTTGCACTCCGGACCCTCCATCAGCGGCCAGCCGAGGTTCGCGCCCGCTGTCCCCGAAGGAAGGAGGTCGACCTCCTCCCAGGTCTCGAAGCCGACGTCCCCGATCCACAGGTCTCCCGTCGCGCGGTCGAAGCCGAACCGCCAGGGGTTGCGCAGCCCGAGCGCCCAGGTCTCGTTTCCGAACGGGTTGTCGGGCGGAACGGACCAGAACCCGGGCGCCGAGACGTCGATCCGGTGGATCTTGCCCTGCCTGACCGACGGGTCCTGCGGGTCCGCCGCGGGGAGGCACTGCGGCAGTCCGTCGCCGACCGCGACGTAGAGATACCCGTCGGGTCCGAACGCAAGCATCCCGGCGTTGTGCGAGTTGGCCGCCGGGATCTCGAGGAGCACGACCTCGCTGTCCGGGTCGGCGACGTCGGGGTCGCCGCCTACCTCGAGCTCCGAGACGCGCTGGACGCCCTCGAGGTCGCCGTAGTCGACGAAGAAGCGCCCGTTGTCGAGGAAGTCGGGGTGGAACGCGAGGCCCAGCATTCCCCTGTCGTCGCCCTCGATGTCGTCCCTCACGCGCTCCGAGATATCGAGGAACGGAACATCGAGGACGATGCCATCCTCGATGATCCAGACGACGCCCGTCTGCTGGACCACGAAGATGCGGCGGGTGTCGCGACGCGGGCTGGACACCAGGATCGGATGGTCGAAGCCGCCGGCGACCTCGACGAGCCCGACCTCCGCCCCGGGCCGGGGCGAGATCCACTCGCAGTCCAGGTCCGAATCGGCGTCGCCGTCCGAGTCACCGTCGCCGTCGGCGTCGCCGTCTCCGTCCGCGTCGGTGTCGGCGTCCGCATCTGCGTCGGCGTCCGCGCCCGCGTCGTCATCGGGCCCGCGCTCGTCGTCAGGGCAGGCGCCGAGCGCCAGCGCGACGGCGATCGCGAGGGCCCAGGGGCGTTCAGCGGGTCGGGTCGTCGAGCGCATCAGGGCCGATGGTAGCGGACGAACAGCAGCAGCGTCCGAGATCACTCAGCCCATCCCGGCGACGAGCAGGGCCGCGCCCGCGAGGAAGGCTCCCGCGCCGATGGCGAGGGCACGGTGCGCGGTCCTTCGACACGATTTCAGGAGCTCGTCCTCGGGCACCGCGGACACGACGAACGGGTATCCGCGGGCGGCGCGAATGCGGAAGGCGTCGGGGCTGCCGCGGAAGGGGCCCTTCTGGCCCCGAATCCGATGGCAAACGCCCAGGACGTACACGGGGGCGCCCACCGGGAGCGTCCCGCCGATGGCCTGAAGCGTCGGACCGTCCGTGCGGCCCACGGGCGCCAGCCGCGTCGCGACGCCAATCGGTACGGTATGGACCGATTGGGCGACCCGCATCTGGGCGCGATGCGGCTCGACCGTCACCGATACGCCGTCGCCCGAGACGAGGAACGCGACCCGGTCCGCTCTCTCGGCGAGCTCGACGTTTCCCGACTGCTCCGGGCGCTGGACGCTCCAGCGGTAGTAGATGACGGGCTCGCCGGTCACGGGGTCGTCGATGGGAGCGCCCAGCGCCTCGATCCTCCCCTCGACCCCGACCAGGCCTTCGCGCATCCTCCGCAGGTCCCGGATCGTGCCCTCGGACGCGGACCGGACGTCGCGCCGCAGCCGCTCGGCTCTGTCGAGGAGCCACGAGGCCCCGGCCAGGATCGGAGCCGCGCCGGCCAGGAGCTCGAGCTCCATCAATGCGACAGCGCGACCACCGTGGCGTCGATGACCTCGGGGTGCGCCCGGACCTCCGCGAGCACGTCGTCGCCTGCGGCCTCGTCCAGCCCGATCCGCGCGCAGGCGGCCCGCGCGCCCTCGAACACGTCGTTCTGCATCTGCTCGACGTTGATCGTTCTCGACTTCAGCGCCCCGAGGACGGCGGCAAGGACGCCCGGACGGTCGCGATGGCGGACGACGAGCGCGAACCGAGCCGGAGTCTGGCGCGCGATGTTCACGCAGTTCGGGATCGGGGTGCCCCGCGCGTGTGCCGTGACGATCCGGATGGTCTCTTCCATGATCGCTTCCTGCGCTTGCTCGGTGGACGCGCCGATGTGGTGCGACACGTAGACGCCGGCGAGCGAGGCGAGCGGGCTGTGGATCTCCCCTGTCGATCCCGTGGGCTCTCCTTCGAACACGTCCAGGCCTGCCCGCAGCCCCCGATCCTTGACGGCCTCGATCAGGGCGGGCTCGTCGACGACCTCGGCGCGCGAGGTGTTGATGAGGACCTTGCCCGGACCGAGCGCCTCGAGGATCGGCCTTCCGATGATCCCACGCGTCTCGTTCGTGAGCGGCAGGTGAACCGAAAGGATCTCGACGCGCGAGGCGAGCTCGCGCAGGGTCCCGGCGAACTCGACCTGCTTCGCCCGCGCGATCTCGGTCGTGAGCGATCGGCTCCAGGCCGAGACGTGCATCCCGAAGGCCGCCGCACGCTCGGCGACCGCCTCGCCGATCCTGCCGAGCCCGGCGAGGCCGAGCGATCTCCCGTACAGGCCCCGGGCCTTGCCGTACTCGCCCTTCTTCCAGAGCCCTCTGCGGAAGTCCACGACGTTGTCCGGGATCCGCCGGTCGACCGCGCAGATCATACCCATCGCCAGCTCGGCCACCGCGATCGCGTTCTTCCCTGGGCAGTTCGAGACGTAGACGCCTCGCTCGGACGCGGCGGCGACGTCGATGGTGTTGACGCCCGCTCCGGCGCGAACGATCAGCGCCAGCTTCTCGGCGCCCAGGATCACGTCGCGCGGGACCTTGGTCGAGCGGACTATCAGGACCGAGACGCCGGCGAGGGCCGGCCCCAGCTCATCCGGCTTCATGCCGGGCTTGACGTCGACCTCGAGACCGAGTCGTATGAGCGCCTCGACGGCGGTGGCAGGCAGCTTGTCAGCGATGAGGACCCTGGACATGACGGGGCGAGTATCGCACGAAATCGAGAGAAGATTGACCGCGAGCCGGCGTACGAAGGGTGCCCGGACCGCCGGCGATCTTTTCGCATACCGCCGGCCGTCCGCGTGTCCGCCGAGGAGGTAGTCGTCATGGACTTCGTGAAGCTCGGGAATGTCGTGCTGGTCCTTCTGGCCCTCTGCGTCGCCGGCTGCGCATCCGGCAGCGTCGGGGATGACGACGCCGATGGCGATGCCGACGCCGACGCGGACGGTGACGGCGATGGCGACGCCGACGCCGACGGCGATGGCGATGGCGATGCCGACGGAGACGGAGACGGCGACGCCGACGACTGCACGGATCTCGACGAGGACGGTTTCGGCACCGGCGATGGATGCGAAGGTCAGACCGACTGCGACGACACGAACATCGACATCTACCCAGGAGCGCCGGAGGAATGCGACGAGATCGACAACTCCTGCGATGACGCGGTCGACGAGGGCTGCGGGTGCGAGGAGGGCACGGCCATCGAATGCGGCGAGACCGACGAGGGCGCATGCGCATTAGGCGAGCAGCTCTGCGAGGGCGGCGAGTACGGCGAGTGCATGAACACGGTCGGGCCCTCCGACGAGAAGTGCAACGGACTGGACGACGACTGCGACGGCGACACGGACGAGGACATGGAGGTGCGGGAGCCCTGCGCCCTGCAGGAAGGCGTCTGCGCCGGCACCGTGGCGACCTGCGACGGGGGCGAGTGGGCCGACTGCGACTGGTGGAGCTACCCCGAGGAGTACGAGGACGTGGAGGTGAGCTGCGACCGGCTCGACAACGACTGCAACGGCTCGGTCGACGAGGGCTGCGAGTGCATCGACGGCGAGGTGGAGCCCTGCGGATCGGACGAGGGAAGCTGCGCTCTGGGCACCCGGACCTGCGATGACGGCGAGTGGGGCGATTGCGTGGACGACGTCGGCCCGACCGACGAGCGCTGCAACGCACTCGACGACGACTGCGACGGACAGACGGACGAGGAGCTGGTTGGCCCGCCGTGCGAGCTCCAGGCCGGCGTCTGCCAGGGATCGACGCAAGCCTGCGGCGGAGAGGACGGTTTCGTCGAGTGCGATGCGGCCAGGTACGGCGCCGACTACGAGGAGGAGGAGACCGCTTGCGACGGCCTCGACAACGACTGCGATGGCGACCCGGACGAGGGCTGCGAGTGCGCGCCGGGAGCCGTCCGCGCTTGCGGCAGCGACATCGGCGCCTGCGTCTCCGGGGAGCAGCACTGCGTCGACGGTCACTGGGGAGACTGCGAGAACGATCTCGGTCCTTCCCCGGAGGACTGCAACGCCCTCGACGACGACTGCGACGATCAGGTCAACGAAGAGCCGATGATCCACCCGCTCTGCGAGCTTCAGCTCGGCGTCTGCGCCGGGGCGGAGCAAACGTGCGTCGCCAGCGAGTGGGTTCCATGCGACCAGTGGGACTACGGCTGGAACTACCAGATCGAGGAGACGTGGTGCGACGGGCTCGACAACGACTGCGACGGCAGTCGCGACGAGGGCTGTCCGCCGCCTGCGGTGGTGATCTCGGAGGTCTACTACGACGAGGCCGGCGGCGACGGGGCGCACGTCTTCATCGAGCTCCATGGCACCGTGGGTGCCGCCATGGTCGAGTGCGCCCTCGAGGCGGTCAACGGCGCCAACGGCGGCGTCTACGCGACCATCGATCTCGACGGCCAGCGCATCGGCGCCGACGGCTACTTCCTCATCGTCGACGATGGCGCCAACGACACGATGACGGCGCTGTCCGACCTCGTGAGCGCCGGTGGCGACCTGCAGAACGGACCCGACAGCCTGCGGCTGGTCTGCAGGGACGTGCAGGTCGATGCGGTCGGCTACGGGACCGTCGGCGAGGGCGAGGTGTTCGCGGGCGAAGGCAGCCCGGCCGTGGACGCGCCGGCCGGTCAGAGCATCTCGCGCAACGCCTCGTTCACCGACACGGGCGACAACTCGGTGGACTTCACGGCGGGAGCCCCGACCCCGCGCGGCCGAGGTGAGCCGCAGCTACTCGCCAGGCTCACCTGGGACGCCGGGTTCGACGTCGACCTGCACTTCATGCGCTCGGGGGCGGCGTTCAGGAGCTCGCCGGGCGACTGCTACTATGCCAACCGCAACCCCGACTGGGGCGTCGCTGCGTTCGCCGACGACGACCCGCGGCTCGAGCGCGACGCGTCGTCCTTCGGGCCCGAGCGCACGGCCATCGTCGCACCGGTCGATGATACCTACCGGATCGAGGTCGACTACTACAGCTCGAGCTGGGGCGATCCGCTGAACGCGACGATCGAGGTCTACTGGGAGGGCTCGCTCGTTCACTCGGCGACCCAGGCGCTCGACGCCGACCACCGTTACTGGCTCGCCGGCAGCATGGACACCGCTTCCGACACCTTCACGCCCGACGGAACGACCTCGCCCAATCCGATCTGAGAGCCTCGGTTCTGTCGAAAAGTTGATCTGGTACTCGTCTTCCCTACACTGGCGTCATGATAGTGACGCAAGACGAGCGGTTCGCTCCCCGGTACGAAGTAGAGCTTCCCGTCGAGCTCCTCGCAGCGGGCAAGGGGGATCCGATCGCCGCGCGAAGCGTGAACCTCGGTGCGGGGGGCCTGTGCCTCGAGCCTGGTGCCGGGATCGCCGACCGCACCGCCGTCCTTTGCAGGCTCGACACCGGAGGAGGCGCCCTCGAGGCGCACGGCGAGGTCGCCTGGCAGCTCAACGAAGATGGCGCCTACCGGGTCGGGATCCGGTTCTCCGCGCTCACGCCCGCGATGGCGCTGTGGCTGGCGAGCGTCAGCCGGACGACCTCCAAGGCGAGCGGCCCGCCGTCTCCTGCGCCCGAGTCCGACACGCAGCCCATGCGCGTTCCGAGCCCCGAGGAGCCCGAGCAGCCTCCCGCTATCGCTCCTCCCACCGACAAGGTCGCCGCGCCCGCGCTCGCGACTCGCCCCGTCCCGAAGGCAGCCGGTCAGCTCAGCCTGCCGATCGATCCGACCCCGCCGCCCGCGCCGGCGGCGGCGGAAGACGTCGACGTCGACGTGGTCGACTCGCAGGTCCTCTTCGATGACATGCCCTCGCCCGAGGTACGGATGATGCGGGCGCCTGCGTCCCGCGCCTCGGTCGAGACCGTTCAGGCCTCGACCGACTCGAAGGCGCTGCAGGCCTTCTCGCCGCTGCACAGGCTGACTGCCTTCATGGGGAAGGCACGCCGGCGTGGACTGGCGCTCCTCGCGATCTGTCGCGGAGCTCTCGGTGGACTGATCGGGGCCATTCGCAAGCCCCGACGACTGGGCCGCTTCGTGACGTCGGCGACCTCCAGGATCCGAATCGGCGCCCTTCCAGGCGTGCTCAAGAACCGCCGGGTCCAGCTCGCCCTGGCTGCTTCGGCGGTAGTCCTCCTGGTCGGTAGTGGCCTCTTCGTGCTGCTGTCGGGCTCGGGTTCCGCCCAGGAGCCGCTAGAGGCCGGCAGCGAAGCTGCGTCGGCAGATCCGAACCGGTCCTACTGGGACCCGCCGCTCATGCCCGCACCTCTGGAGCCTCCAGCCGACCAGGAGATCGTCGAGGGCACTTCCCAGACGCCGCGACCGCTCCCGGCCGCACCGCGCCTGCCCGCGTCCCGGTCCGCGCCGTCCGACGCGGACACGCCGAGCCCGATCGCGGCGGCCTCGGCCGACGAGATCCCGCTGCCCGAGCCGCCGGCGATCGGCGAGCCGGAGCCCGAACCGATGGTCGTCGATCCCGAGGCCGCAGAAGCGGTCGTCGCGTCCCACGCGGATCGCGTTGCCGATACGGACGAGCCGTCGAGCCGCGTGTCGCAGGGCGGCCGGTCCCCCAGCCGCGCGGCTGGCAGCGACGAACGGCACGAGAGTCGTACCCAGCGGCCGGCCAGCCGCGCAGAGCGGCACGAGAGTCGTGCCGAGGCGCGAGCAGATCGGCAAGAGCCCCGCGCCGAGCGCGGCGGCCGGCAGGAAAGCCGCTCCGATCGGAGCGATCGGCACGAGAACCGCGCCGAAGCCCGGAGCGATCGGCACGAGAACCGCGCCGAAGCCCGGGGCGACCGGCACGAGAACCGCGCCGACGGCGCCGGACGGCAGGAAAACCGCACCGTGGTCCGGGCGGACGGCAGCGCGCGCAGTGCAGCGCCGGCGCCCGCAAGCCCGTCGACGAACAGGGGAGCCGCCGGCGGCGCCGCGCCCGGCACCTCGGACTTCCGTCTCAACCTGAGCGGCGCGCCCGGGCCGATTCACACCTACCCGCTCGCAAACCCGAACGGCATCGTCATCGACGTGCCGGAGCTTCGCCATCCCGGGGACGCGACGAAGCTCACCTCGGACGACCCGCGGATCCGATTCGTCAAGATCCTCAACCGCGACACGGGCGTCCGTTTCATCGTCTACGTGAACGGTCCGCTCGCAAACTACGAGGTCCAACCGTCCGGCCGCGGCCTCCGCGTCGCCATCGCCGCCGCAAACTAGCGACCTGGCCATAGCTCTCGCTTGTAGCTACACTTCGCAATGCGGATCCTCGGATTCGAGTGGGACCGGGTGAACCGCGCGAAACTGGAGTCGCATGACCTGGATGCCGAATCTGTCGAGGACCTCTTCGAAGCCGGCGAGCCGCTCGTCTTCGGCCATCCGTCCAATCCTCGGCGCTGGATCGCGCTGGGCTTCGTGCCGGCCGGCCGGTTCGTCCTCGTCGTGTTCGAGCACGACCGCGAGACCTGCTGGGTCAGGGTGGTGACCGCGTATGAGCCGACCAGTGAGAAGTGGTGGAAGCAGTACGACCGAATCAGGGCGCGGCGCTCGGCGCCGACGCGCCGCCGAAAGCCTCGATCCTGACGCCGTGAGCTTGGCTGACATCGACTGGGACCGGGTCGAGCCTGTCGAGGTGGACCTCGATCCCTCGCTGGTCGAGCAGGTCCGGGCGCGCCGCCGACTCCGCCAGATCACGCTGCGGGTCGGCGTCGAGCAGATCGAGGAGGCGCGCCGCGTCGCGGCGCGAACCGGCCTCCCCTACCAGGCGGTGCTGCGGCGGTGGCTCGCCGATGGGGCGAGCATAGCCCGCACCAGACGGCTCGAGGCACAGCGCCCAAGGCGCCGGGCGGCGGGGTGATGCACCACTCCTCGCCGCCCGAGCCGCTCGAGTCGCTGGGCCTCGTTCCGGAGCCTCGATGAACAGCCCGTCGAAGATCTCGGCCAGTCCATGCTGGCACGCGACCCGAGCTGCTCCGGTCCCGGCTCAACGAGAGCAGGAGCAGGGCCGTCTCCTCAACGCGAGATGCGCCCTGCCCGCACGGGCCCGCGCGCGGAATGGCTGGGCACGTCGAGCCCGCACTGGATGACGTCCGAGAACAGAAAGCTCGCCGCAGCTCGCGAGCCGACTTCCGTTGAAAAGCGGCGCGCGGTCTTGATGGCCCCCGACGGGCTCACGGCCCGTCGAGCAACTTTCGGCGAGCGCGGTCCGCCAGCGAGGGGGCCCGCAGAATGACCGGGCGCGCGGCGGGGCCGTCGATCGAGAGGAGCGCACGCGCCGCCACGACCGCCATCCGCGGCGGGAGGTCACGCTCGCCCAGGATCGCCGTGAGCGGGGCGATCGCGCGCCGGTCGCTCGCGCGGGCGGCCGCCCAGGCGAGGACGACCCCGAGCGGGACGTCGTCGGCCCACGAGGCGGAGCGCTCCGCGTCGGGATCGGAGGGCACGGCTGTCCCGCGTCCACCGGTCGACCACGCCGTCAGTTCGTCCATCTGATCGAGGAGCGGGACGACGGCTTCGGTCCGGCCGATCCGGACCGCCGCCCAGATGGCCAGACAGCGCGCGACCCGGGTCTTCCACGGCACCTCGTGCCGCGAGGCCAGATACGTCGCGAGCGGGGCGCCGGCCTCACCGACGCGCCAGCGTCCGGCGAGCCACGAGAGCGGCGCCACGGCATCGACGACCGCGGCCGCCTCGAGCGGGGTGCCGCTGCGCTCGGCGGCGACCTCGAGAGCTCGCGCGATCCGCGGGGCGCTCACTCGATCGTCGAGGGCGCCGAGCACTCCTGACGCGCGCCGAAGGACCTTCGCGTTGTCGCGGGTCGGCTCTGCGACGAAACGATCGAGCGTCAGGCGCAGGCGACCCAGATCGGCGCCCCGGGCCCCCTCCGGAAGGCCGCTTTTCGATCGGAGGCGCGCCACGACGAGACGATCGACGCGCGCGGGATCGAGCGCGTCCGAGGCGGCGAGCACCGCCGCCACGAGAGGAGCGCCGGCCCCCGAGGCGGGCCCTGCTCTCTCGATTCGACCGAGCACCCACTCCTGCTCGGCGCGGCCGTGGGGCCTGGCGGGGTCGCCCAGGACCTCGGCCGCCAGCCCCTCCAAGGTCGGCGTCCGCCGGAATGCCGCCGAGACGTCTTCGGCGCTGAGCACCCTGTGGTCGCAAACGAACGGGGCGGAATCGGTGGGGAGGTACACCATGACGAAGCCGGAGCCGATCGTCTCGACGAGGAGGCGCTCCTCGTCGCTCGCCCAGAAGAGCCGCGGCTTCCTTCGGGACACTCGGCGCTCCCCGTCCTTCGAGGCCACGCTCGGCAGGTCGAGGTCGGCCGTCCGGCCCGACCCGCTCAGGCGCGCGACCCACCTGTCACTGGCCCGCGGTCGCGTCTCGAGGAGCAACTCCACGCGCCAGTGCCCTTGCGGCGACCGGCTGACGACCTCGAGCGACTCGAGGCCACCACTCGGCCCGCAACTGGCCAGAAGCGCCAAGAAACCGGCAAGGACGGTTGCTGTCGGGGGCCTCATTTTGGCCGTTTCCGCAAGAATGCGCTTGCAACACCCGGATTCATGCTACGGTAGTCGCATCGCCGGTGCAGTGGGATCCTTCACGAACCCCGGCAATTCAGCCGAAAGGCGTGCAATCAGCGCTTTTTTGCACCGGCAAATCCTGGCCTGCGCGGCTTCTTTCCGAGCGCGGCCTTCATCGAACGCCCGGGGAAGCGCGCGACCGCGCGGTGCGCCGGGTGCCGGCATGAGCCGGGGGAGGGAGATCATCGTGCAAAGTACCAGTGACCTTCGAATGGAGGCAGAACTGCGCTGACCCATTCGAGGGTCGGAAACGGCGGGCGGTCGGTCGATCCGGCCGCCCGTTTCTATTTGCGGGAGCCGTATCGCCACGAGGCCTGGTCGGAGCTCTGGGACGCGGCCAGATCGCGCTGGGCCCTCACCAGCCGGATGTAGCTGGGCGGTAGCTCGGGTTGCAGCCGCAAGAGGACCCTCGCCGCGGCCTCCGCGTCCGCGAGCGCCCGGTGCGCGTTGGTCAGCTCGATCCCGAGCCTCTTGGTCAGCTCGGAGAGCTTGAAGCTCCCATCCCTGGGTAGCCTCGCTCGAGCCCAGACCAAGGGATCGATCCACTCCGTCGTCTCGCGAAAGGTCCCGGGTAGCTCCTCACCCAGGCGCAGGATCTCGGCCGCGAGGAAGCCGCGATCGAAGGGAGCATTGTAGGCAACGGGAAGCCGCCCCTCGAGCGTCGCCCTGACCTCGGGCAGGATCTCGGCGAATCGAGGCGCCCCGGCGAGGTCTGCGTCGGTCAGACCATGGACCGCGAGCGCTTCCTTCGGGACCTGGGTTCCGGGGTTCAGGAGCCAGCTCCTCCGCCCCGAGATCTCGCCGCCGTCGATGAGGACGATCCCCAGCTCCACGACGCGGTCGGCGTTGGCGTCGAGCCCGGTGGTCTCCACGTCCACGGCCGCCAGAGCCATCGAGCCCCATTCCCCCCGAGGATCGAGGCCCGCGATCAGCCCCGCGATCGCGGCCGACGAATCGCTCACGAGCCCGGGCCACGGACCTCCGGTCGGAAAGCAGCCGCAACCCTGATCCAAAGCTCCCCTCATCTCGGAGCATCGGCCTATCGTCAGGGCCACCCCCTGGTCAAGGCTTTCCCGATGCCATCACCCCGGCGAGTCTCGCCCCTGAAAGGCGCCTTCTCGCGCGGTCGGAAACGCGGGATGCAGGTTGACTCTTGGGCCCTGGCGCGTAACGATTCCCGGCGATGTCCGTACAGCCTCCCGCGCTGAGCGAGGTTTTGGGGCCGGAAAGAGCGATTTCCGCCTCGGAGGCTGCGCCCCTGTTCGGCCTGAGATTGACGCGCGCCGAGGCCGCGGCGTTCGATTCTGCCTTTGGCGCGCTCGCGGCCGCGCTGCGAAAGGCGCGGATCACGCCGGCGGTCGCGGCAGACCTCCGCCTCATCGGCTTCCCGGTGTTCAGTCGAGTGCGCGTCACGACCAAGGAAGAGCCCGCGACGTTTCGCGCCATCGCTTCTCGGTTTCCGACGTGGTTCCCGGCGGACCTCCTGGCCTCGGAGACGATGAAGCGGGACCGCGCCTGGAACGGCATGCCGTGCGTCGACTCCGTGATGGTCCTCCTCGTGGATCCGCTGGCGCCTGGAAAGACCTGGGTGGAGGGGACCCGCGCGGTGGCTCAACGTGGCAAGAAGCTGGCTCTGTCGCTCGTACCGCCCCCGCTCGCCGCCCTCTCGTGCGGCCTCATCGCCCTGCGCGAGCTGCGCGGAGATCTGCCGGCCTCCAGCCTGGCCGGCAGGACGGACACGTGGGCGCGGTCGCTGGGGCGGGACCACAGGTTCACTGCGAGCTGGAGCTCCGAGGTCGACGGGACCACGGAGATCCGCGTCGGAACGGTGCTGGACGGCGACCGGACGCCCGGCGTCGGAACGCTCGCGTCCCACGTCGTGGCGCTCGCCGGCGAGTGACGCGCGAATGCCGAGCCAGCCCTCGAAGCGACTGGACACGTTCGACAACCCGGAGCCGACTCGCCCGTACCTGATCTCGTTCGACTGTCCCGAGTTCACCTGTCTGTGCCCCCTCACGGCACAGCCCGACTTCGCGCGCATCGGGGTCCGTTACGTCCCCGACCGCCGCTGTGTCGAGCTCAAGTCGCTCAAGCTCTACCTCTGGTCGTATCGCCAGGAAGGGGCATTCCACGAGGCGGTCGTGAACCGGATCTGCGACGACCTCGTCCGCGCGGCCGAGCCCCGCTACATCGAGGTCGTGGGCCACTTCGCAGTGCGCGGCGGGATACAGACGACCGTGACCGTGAGGCACGGGCACCTGCCCGAAGGGGTCTAGGCCGGCACGAACCCGCGGTATCCGCGGAGAAGGGCGACTCGATCCGGGAGCACGTCCCGGACGATCTCGAGCAGGGCCGGGCCGTCGAGAAGGTCGAGCGGAGCAGGCGACCCTCGGGCCGCGCTCCTCGCCTCGTCGGTGAAGCCCGCGAGCGCGATGAAGACCCCCTTGATCGTCCCCGTGTCGGAGCGCACGGAGTCGGCGAAGCCGAGGACCTCGGATGCCTCGATCTTGCCGTGGTCCAGGACGGGGCTCGCGTGCAGGAGCAGCCGCCCACCGGCGAGGGGCTTGGCATCGCGCAGCGTGGCGTCGATGACGGAGCCCGTGCCTCGCGAGATGAACACGACCCCGAGACCGAGCGCCCGGACGAGGTCCGTGATCAGATCCTCGAACTCCGCGGGGGTGATCTGGGGGGCCGACGACATCCGCGCGAACTGCTCGACCGGTGGCCCATAGCGGGCGATGAGCAGGATGAGAAGCACACCCACGCCGATTCCGACGGCCACCACCAGGAGCATCGCTCCAGAAGATAGGGTCCGGGGACGGAGTTAACAAGCTCACGAGAGGTTCTCCGGCGCTTGACCGCAAGGGGAGCTGGCTGCTACCGCTCGGACCATGCGCGCCGCCTTCCTGTTCCCGACCGCCATGCTCGCCGGGTGCTCGCTGTTCGGCAGTCAGCCACAGGCCCCCGCACCGCCCCCGTCCATCGGGACCTTTCACCTGCTCAGCGACGTGGACGTCATCCAGGACATCGCCACGACCAGCACCGATCTCTGGGTCGCGACCTCCCGGGGGATCGTCCGCCATCCGCTGAGCGGCGGTGATCCCGTGCGGATCGGGGAGGCGGAAGGGCTGCCGTCCCCGGACGTCGTGGCGATCGCCGCGAACGACACGGCGGCGTGGGCCGCCACGCCCGCCGGCCTGGTCAAGATCGGCGCGAACGGCGTCGAGCGCTTGCCCGACACGCCCGCGGTCGGGACGCCCACGGCCCTGGCGATCGGAGACGACGGCGCGATCTGGGTCGGCGGCACCGCGGGCCTCGGGCGGGGCGACGGCACCACGTGGCAGAAGTACACCGACCGGTATCACGTGACCTCGATCGCCACCGAGGCCGGCGGCATCTGGCTGGGAACGAAGCAGAGCGGGGCCGTGCGCCTCTCGAACGGTGTCTTCTTCGAGCACACGATCTCGATCGGGCTCCCGGCGAACTTCGTTCGATCGGTCGTCTCGCTCGGAAGTGGCCAGGCCTTCGCGCTGTGCCAGACCGCTTCGGGGTCCTCGCTCGGGTGGTTCGACGGGACGAGGTGGTACTCGTACACGGTGCCGGTCGAGCAGCCTCTCCTCGGCCTCACGGTCCTCGATGCCAAGCCCGTCGTGTACACGACGAACCGGCTCTATCGGATCGCGCGCACGGAGGAGGACGAGGGCACCCAGCTCATCCCGATCGCCAACCCCGGCGAGGGCAACGCGCGCCAGTTCCGGGCCCGCCCCGAGGCGGTGCAGCCCGGCTCCTCCGCCTCGGCGACGCCGGCCGCTCCGCCCGAGCCCCCTGCCGTCGAGGCTCCGCCCGCGCGGCCAGCGGCAGGCCCCGCGACACCGGCACGGGGCGCAGCGCCGGCCGGCGGCCTGCGTTCTCTTGCGCCGGACGGCCAGGCGACGCAGGGAGCAGCAGGTCGAGCGCCGGCCGCCGGGCAGACACCCGTGCCTGCGGGTCGAGCACCCGCCGCGGGACGTGCGGCGCCAGTAGGACCCGCCGCGCCCGCCGAAGCTGCCCCCGAGGCCGCGGACTACGCGGCCGGCCTCGTTCCGTCCGAGATCGCGGCCCCGCCCGCGGCCCCGGCGGCGGCCGAGACCCTCGCGCCGGCAGTCAGACCGCTGGCACCTGCCGAGGGGCAGGAGTTCGAAGCGCCGCGCTGGCTCGTGACCGACGAGGGATCGAGCCCTCTGGCGAAGATCATGCTGGTTCGCGCCCGCGGGAGCGCGGTGTACGTTGCCACGCTCGGGCTCGGCGTGTCGCGCTTCGAGGGGCGACGCGAGACGCCGTACCGCACCCGGGACCTCGTGGTCACGGACCGCCCCTTCAGCATCGGGAGCGACCCGTCCGGGCAGAGCTGGATCCTCACGAGGGCCCACGAGGCCGCCCGCTTCGATGGCGAGCGCATCGAGCGGGTAATCGTCGATCCCGACCCCGCGATCAAGATGATGGCCTTCACGAGCGGCCCTGGCGCGGTCTTCGCGCTCGGCCACGCGGCCAACACGGACTGGTGGCGCTGCTACCGGAGCGAGGGCGGCGCCTTCCGTCTGGTCGTGGAACGCCAGCTCCAGGCCGAGACGGGAGTGACCGACGTCTCGTTCTTCGCCGTGGACAGCGGCGGCAGGTTCTGGCTCGGGATCAAGGCACGAATGCAGAGCGGAGCGATCGTCGAGCGAGGTGCTGCCGTGATCGATGCGAACTCGCCGTCGGTCGTCTATCACCACTCGAGAGCGAACCCCGCGACGGACGGCCAGGGCGCGATGCGGATCCCCGACTCCGTCTCGGCGATCGCGTTCGCGCAGAACGGGGAGATCTGGCTTGCGGGCCTCGACGGCGCCGCGCGGATCGCCGGCGGCGAGATCACGCGCTTCGGCGAGAGCCAGGGGCTCGAAGGCGAGCTGGTCGGCGATCTCGACGTCGCGCCGGGAGGCGTGCCCTACATCGCGACCCCTGAAGGCATCGGTCACTTCGAGGGGACACGCTGGGGATTCGAGCGCAACTCGGTCGTGACGCAGTTCCATCCGATCGCGCTCGCCATCGATGGCCAGGGTCACGTGTGGGCCGGCGGATCGCGCGGCGCCCTCTACGGCAACGGTCAGACCTGGCGCCGGATCGGCAGGGGAGATGGCCTCCTCTCCGAGCAGCTCACCGACATCCGCGTCGACGGATCGAACCGGGTCTGGTTCGTCACCGGAGACGGGCTCACCGTTCTCGAGCGGCGCTGAGCGCCCTTGCGCCGCCGGCATTGGGGCTCATCTTTCGTTGTGAAAACGGGAGGATCCCATGCCGAAGCAGCTGAAGACGGTTTCCTCGAACGACAAGAGCTGGGGGCATTGCCAGAACTGCAATTACTTCGCGAGCCCCGCACGCATTCCACTGCCGACCGAGGAGGCACACTGCAACCACCCAGAGCTGAAGAAGTTCGAGCTGGTCGTCTTCGGTGCGAGCGGATGCAGCGGGTTCCGCCTGCGGCAGGGCTTGCCGGTCACGGTCGAGGAGCCCGCCGCCGGCGTCTCGCCCGCCTGATCGGTTGCTTGGGGGGATCTTCCGCGCCGTCCGATCCTGGGCGACAATTGCGCCAATGCGCGTGAGTCTTCTCTGCGTCGCGCTGGTCGCCTCGGCTTGCGGAGACGACGGCGATGCCGGGCCGGGCTGCCCGCCGGGGACCGAGTGGAGGAGCGGCCTGTGCATCTCCACGGGGGGCGACGGCGATTCGGATGTCGATTCGGATGCCGACGCCGATTCCGACGCGGACGTCGACACCGATGCGGATGCGGACGCCGACGCCGACGGCGACACGGATTCGGACGCCGACGGCGACACGGATTCGGACGCCGACGCCGACTGCGAACCGCCCTGTCCCGACGGGATGTCCTGCGTCGAGGGCGGCGCCGGCTGCGCTCCCGACCAGGCCTGCGAGGGCAACCAGCGCGGTGCTTGCCCGGCAGGGCACGTGTGTCAGTGCCGCGCTCAGCAGTGCGGCTGTGTCTCCGGTGACGCCGACGGGTGCGACGGGGCATGCAGCGGGTCCGAGCTCTGCGTCTGCGCCCAGGACGACTGCGCCTGCTCGCCGTTCGAGTGCGGCAGGACCGGCGAGTGTGGCGACCGCTTCACGTTCTGCGAGTGCGGCGAGGGCGGCGGCTGCGCGTGCCACGGCTTCTCGAACTGCGGGGACGGAGCGGGATGCGCCGATGGCCAGGTGTGCGTCAGCGGAGCGGAGCCGCGCTGCGAAGACGCTCCCTGGCCGGACTAGAGCGCATCTCTCTGATGGGTGCAGTTCCCGGTTTGCAGGCATCGGGAGCCCGCAAATGGCGGCGGTTGCGGAGCGAGCCGGATGGGGAGGGCTGCTTCTACTGGGATAATCGCGTCCCCTGCGATGGGGTGTGCGGCCTCGCTGGACGTACTGAAGTCGAGGAAGCTGATCGCGCAGCAGCGCTACGAACAGGGCATCCAGTTGCTCGAGGGCGTTGTGGCAATGCT
>JACPQR010000055.1 GCA_016190375.1 Deltaproteobacteria bacterium | reverse complement strand
GGCTCAATGTCTCGGGCGGAGCGCAGGTGAGGCTCGAGCGGGCGGCGCTCGAGCGAAACCGCGCCGCCGGCGTGTTGGCCAGGAAAGGAGGCACCGTGCTGACGGCAACGGACCTGGTGGTGTCGGACACGCGGGGGCAGGAGAGCGATGGCGGCTTCGGTTTCGGCGCGCAGGTCTCGGGCGGCGCGAGGGTGACGCTCGAGCGGGCCGTGCTTGAGCGAAATCGCACGGTCGGCTTAGTGGCGCTAGATGAAGGCACGGTGCTCACGGCAACGGACCTGGCAATAATGGACACGCTGGCGTCGCTGGCGCAGGCAACCTACGGTCTGCTCGGCACGGGGCTTTGGGCCTTTTCCAGCGCGCAGGTCACGCTCGAGCGGGCGGTGCTCGAACGAAACGCCGAGATCGGACTCAATATTACAGGTGAAGGCGCTGCGCTCACGGCAACCGACTTGCTGGTGTCGGACACGCACTCCTGGTTGGCCGACGGCCGCGCTGGCGCGGCGACCTTCGTCTGGGGCGGAGCCACCGCAAGTGTCGAGAGGGTGCGCATCCTCGACAACCAGGGCTACGGCCTTCGCGTCCAAGGAGCGGGCTCGACCGTCAGAGTTGCGGATCTTGCCATCGAGCGGACGATGGAGCAGACGTGCGCAGTCGGACTCTGCACGCACATGGAGGCAGGGTTCGGTCTCACCTCGGTGAGCGGAGCGACACTCGAGGTCCGGCGGTTCCGGTCGATAGACAACGCGGCGGTCGGGGTGCTGGTCGCGAGCGGATCGGAGCTCGACCTGCACGAGGGGATCGTGTCCGGCAACCGGATCGGCGCGAACGTCCAGATCAACGACTACGACCTCGGTCGCTTGCAGGATCAGGTGGTCTACGTCGGCAACGACGTCAACAGCGACACGACACGGTTCGAGCTGTCCGAGGCGCCCGAGACGCTCAACGTCGTTCCTCCGGAGCATCCATGATCGCGAGGATCGTGCAGGTTGCCAGGGGGCGCGCCAGCGCGGCGGCTCGTGTTTCGGGCTGCCCGGAACGCGAAGGCACTCATGGTGCGGATGATTCCCCGCGCGGAGGAGCACGCGCTCCTCTTCGAGCACCGACTCCAAGGACCTGTATGCGGGCGATGATCAGGGCGTCCATCGCCAAGGCGCGCACATCGAGCGGCGCGTCGCGATCAACAAGCGCGGTGCCGCTGACCTTCGAAACCACCTGCGTGCTCGGGAGCGTGGACAGCCCGGCGCCTGCTCGAGAATCAGGTCAGCCGATTCGACACATCGAGCGGGCAGGACGGTTTGGAGGGAGGCTCTCATGAATGACGACACGGTTGGCGTTGGAGCTGGCAAGCGTCTCCTGGACGTCCTGGGGCGCGTCGGGCTCGCACTCACCCTGCTCGCTGTTGTGCGGGCGGAATGCGGTGAGCGCTCGTACTCGTCGCCAAGAGGAACGGCGCACGTCTACGAGCAGCTGCTCCCCAGCCAGATCCTCTGGGCGCAGACGGCTCTACCGAACCTAGTGGTCACCGGCCTCGTAGTCATTCTCGTGGCCGCCATCGCCATCAGACTCGCACGAGGAACAGATGGGATCGCCTGGGCGGGGATCCAGCTCGCCAGCCTCGCATGCATGGTCCTTGCGGGGTGGTTGGCGGAGAGACATGTCGTGAGTCAGCTACCTCCGTATCCTGGACGGCTTCCGCCAAACGCCAGGATTTGCCGGACTCCCTCCACGCAGTTGGCCGCCGTGCTCGATCGGCTGGCCTCGACTGCCACCTCGAGGACGTTCTCCGAGGAGACGGCTCCACCGGCCAACACGTGGCCCGGCCTGAGCGATCACGAGGACAGAATCCGCCTGTCAGAGCTCATTGGACGGCTGCCCCCGTCCGAGCGGCAGAAGTTGAAGGAGAAGACTGGTCGGCACTATGGGGCCCTGTTGTCGGTCGGTGAGGAGAATGACTCTGAGCTCTTCAGGGAGGACCTGGCGGGAGTGGTTCATGCCGCGGGGAATGAACGTCCTAGGTTCCACCTAGCGACCCTCCGACTTCGCTACCCCGGCCTTGAGCTCGCGGGTCATCTGCTGCGTGCAGTCGATCTGTCGCGCGAGTGCGAGCACTACCGCCCGTCGCCGGTGACCCAGACCGGCGCGCCCGGGTCGGTGCCTTCGACCCTGGACATGGTCGAGTCCTTGAGAAAAGCCCTCCGACCTCAGGAGGCGACGCGGTGAAGATCGCCCTGCGCGGCGGCCATATCGACGCCACCGACCTGGGTCGGTTGCGAGACCAGGCGAATTACGCAGAAGACGGAGTGAACAGTTACTCGGCGCAGTTCGAGCCCGCGCGGCTTCCAGGACCTCGTCCGTCCGGAACCTCCATGGCGGGAAGGCTCGCGCCGTTGTTGGGACCGTTTGCGGTGTTGATGGCCGCGTCGGCTCTACCGGCCCAGGTGTCTCCGGGTCGCTCGGAGGCCGAGGGGCCGCCCCGCGCCGTCGGAGCGGGAACCATCGTGACGGCGGTCGACCTCGTCGTCGAGCGAACGGCCCAGCACTCGTGTGCAGTCGACACCTGCACGCGTACCGGCGGCGGTCTCGGACTCGCGTCGGAGGACGGGGCGACGCTCGGCGTCAGGCGGTTCCGATCGGTCGACAACGCGCTGGTCGGGGTGCTGGTGGCGACCGGCTCGGAGCTGGATCTCCACGAGGGGATCGTGTCGGGGAACCGGATCGGCGCGAACGTCCAGATCGACGACTACGACCGCAGGCGCTTGCAGGGTCAGGTCATCTATGTCGAGAGCGGCGAGAACACCGACACCACGCGGTTCGATCTTTCCGAGCCACCCGGGATGGTGGGCCTGGTCCCGGAGCACCCATGATGGGGCGGATCGTCGTGGTCGTCACATGGTGCGCAGCGGCGGGCCCGGTGGCTTTCGGCTGCTCGGAGGCAGAGGTTCCGGGTGGCGTCGCCGACGCGCGACCAGGCCAGGACGCGTCGGTGTGGGGTCCCGACATAGCCGAGCCCGAGCCTCCGGCGCCGCCCGAGCCACCCGAGCTCCCGCGCATGACGCCATGCCCCGATGGCTGGCGGGAGAACGTCGATCCGGACAACGCCGCGCTCGTCACCTGCGACCCGTGGCCGGAGGGAGGCCGGCAGGACTGCGCCGAGGATGAGGCGCACTTCCCCGGCCGTCCCGGTTGCGAGCGGATCGGCCCGCCGTGCCCGGAGGGCGAATGGGCCGCCAAGATCCCCGAGGACGCGCGCGTCCTGTACGTGAGGGCGGGCGAGCCGGAGGGAGGTGGCGGAACCCGCGAGCAGCCCTTCGGCTGGATCGCGGACGCGGTGGCCGCGGCGAACGACGGCGACGTGATCGCGCTCTCGAAGGGCCTGTTCGACGAGGAGGTCCGGATCGATCGAGCGGTGACGCTGCTGGGTGCCTGCGTGCTCGAGACGCGGATCGCTCCGTCGGTTCCGGGTGCGCAGCCCGCGGCGCTGACCCTGAGGGCTGCGGTGGTCGTACGAAACCTACAGGTCGGCGGTGCCGAGGGGGGAGTGGACGTGTCGCGGGCGGCCGGCATGGCAGAGCTCGATTCCGTGGTGGTCAGAGAGTCGACGAGCGTGGGTGTCCGCGTTTCGTTCCGCGGGAGGCTCCAGGCCACTGACCTACTGGTCCGCGAGATTGCGGAGGGCGATGGCCGCCTCGGCCACGGGGTCGAGGCCAGCGGTGGCGCGGAGGTGATGCTCGACCGAGCCGTGCTCGAGCGGAGCCGCACGTCGGGAGTGTCGGTCGCTGAGGAAGGCACTGCGCTGACGGCGGCGAACCTCGTGGTGGCGGACACGCTCACGCGGGAGAGCGATGCCCTTGGCGGCGAGGGGCTCTGGGCCGGGGGCGGTGCGCACGTCACACTCGAGCGGGCCGTCCTCGAGCGCAACCGGATGTTCGGAGTGGTGGTCCAAGAAGAAGGCACCGTGCTGACGGCGACGGACCTGCTGGTACTGGACACGCAGGCGCGGGAGAGCGACGACTCCGGGGGCTACGGGCTCGTGGCCGGGTTCGCTGCGCAGGTCACACTCGAGCGGGCCGTCCTCGAGCGCAACCGGATGTTCGGAGCGCTGAGCCAAGGAGAAGGCACCGTGCTGACGGCGACGGACCTGCTGGTACTGGACACGCAGGCGCGGGAGAGCGACGGCTCCGGGGGCTACGGGCTTTATGCCTGGGGCGGTGCTCAGGTCACACTCGATCGGGCCATGCTCTCGCGGAACCGTGGGGTCGGACTGGTCGTCGAAGACGAAGCCACGGTGCTGATGGCGACGAACCTGGCCGTCTCGGACACGCACGAGATGCAGAGCGACCGCACGGCCGGCTACGGGCTCTCCGCCGAAGGCGGTGCGCAGGTCACGCTCGATCGGGCCGTGCTCGAGCGCAACCGTGAGTTAGGAGTGGTGATTCAAGGAGAAGGCACCGTGCTGACGGCGGTGGACGTGGCGATCTCGGACACACTGTCTCGGGGAAGCGACGGTACTCGGGGCTACGGCCTGGGTGTGTTCTGGGGTGCGCGGGTGACGCTCGAGCGGGCGGTGCTCGACAGGAATCGCGCGTTTGGGGTGTTTGCCGCGCTTGATGGCACGGCACTCCTAGCGACGGACCTGGTGGTGTCGGACACGCTCTCCCAGGAGAGCGACGGCCGCGACGGCGATGCGGTCATCATTCTGGCGGGGGCCAGCGCAGAGCTCGAGAGAACACGCATGCTCGACAACCGCGGGTACGCGCTTCGCGCCTTCGGTACGGACACGACCGTGACGGCGGTCGACATCGCAGTCGAGCGGACGGCCGAGCAGGCGTGTGCGATCGACACCTGCAGCGATGCGACGGGCGGTTTCGGGCTCGCGTCGGAGGGAGGCGCGACGCTGGACGTCAGGCGCTTCAGGTCGGCCGACAACGCGCTGGTCGGGGTGCTGGTCGCGAGCGGTTCTGCCCTGGACCTGCATGAGGGGATCGTCTCGTACAACCGGATCGGGGCGAACGTGCAAGTAGACGGCTACGACCTCGCGCGTTTGCAGGACGAGGTGTTCTACGCAGACAACGGCGTGAACACCGACTCGACGCGGTTCAAGGTTCCCGAGCCGCCGGAGGCGCTGGACTTCGATCCGGAGGAACGATGAAGGAAAGGACCGTGCCGGTTGTCGGACGGCTCGCCGCCGCGGTGGCGCTGGTAGTGGGCTGCTCGGACGCAGGGCGCCCGCGCGGCGCGGACGACGGTGGGCCGGGCGAGGACGCGTCGGCGTGGGTTCCCGAGATCGCGGAGCCCGGGCCGCCTGCGCCGCCGGTGCCGCCTACGCCGCCCGAGCTTCCGCGTATGACGCCCTGCCCCGATGGCTGGCGGGAGGAGGTCGACCCGGACAACGCGGCGGTCGTGACCTGCGACCCGTGGCCCGAGGGAGGCCGGCAGGAATGCGCCGAGGACGAGGCGCACTTCCCCGGCCGTCCCGGTTGCGAGCGGATCGGCCCCGCGTGCCCGGAAGGCGAATGGCCCGCCGAGCTCCCGGAGGATGCCCGCGTCGTGTACGTGAGGGCGGGTGAGCCGGAGGGAGGCGACGGGACCCGCGAGCGACCGTACGGCTGGATCGCGGACGCGGTGGCCGCGGCGAACGACGGCGACGTGATCGCGCTGTCGAAGGGACTGTTCGACGAGGAGGTGCGGATCGATCGAGCGGTGAGGCTGCTCGGTGCGTGCGTCCTCGAGACGCGAATCGCTCCGTCGGCGCCAGGTGCGCAGCCTGCGGCCGTGACGCTCAGGGCGGCGGCGGTCGTCCGGGACCTGCAGGTCGGCGGCGCGGAGGTAGGTGTCGACGTGTCTCGGACGGACGGGACGGCGGAGCTCCACTCCGTCCTGGTGCGCGAGGCGACGGTGGCTGGCGTGAGCGTTCGCGTCCGAGGGGCGCTACGTGCGACGGAGCTGGTTGTCCGCGACACCGCGAGCGACGAGTGGGGCGCATTCGGCTTGGGGGTGGAGCTCACCGACGGTGCGCAGGTGACGCTCGAGCGAGCTGTGCTGGAGCGAAACCGAGGAGTAGGACTGCAAGCCTACGAGGCTGGCACGGCGGTCACTGGAACAGACCTGGTGGTCAGGGACACGTTGGCGCAGGCGGGCGATGGCAATGGCGGCTGGGGGCTCGAGGCGACCTCGGGCGCGCAGGTCACGCTCGAAAGGGTCGTGCTCGAGCGAAACCACACACTCGGCGTGCTCCTCCACGGCGACGGCACGACGCTGGCGGCGGCGGACATCGTCGTCTCGGACACTTCGCCGCATGAGACTGACGACTCCGGAGGCTACGGGCTCGAGGTCGTCAGCGGCGCAGATGTCAGACTGCTCCGGGCCGTGCTCCAGCGAAACCGGACCGTCGGACTGCTCGCCGGAGCCGGAACGGTGAGAGCGGACGATCTGGTCGTGTCCGACACCGAAGCGCAGGAGAGCGATGGCACCGACGGCTACGGGCTGGAGGCGGCTATTGGCGCGGTGGTCGCGCTGGACCGCGCCGTGCTAGAGCGAAACCGCTCGTCCGGAATGTGGGTGACGGACGAAGGCACCGTAGTGACCGCGGCAGACCTCGTGATCTCGGGAACGCGGGCGCAGGAGAGCGATGGCGCTTTCGGTTACGGCTTGGAGGTGACGCTTGCTGCGGAGGTCACGCTCGAGCGGGCCGCTTTCGGGGAAAACAGGACGGTTGGAGTTGGGCTGGCGCATGAGGGCACGACGCTCATGGCCACGGACGTCGTCGTCTCGAATACGCAGGCGCAAGAGAGTGACGGAACCGGCGGCTACGGGCTCGCCATCATCAGCGGCGCGCAGGTTTCGCTCGAGAGAGCGAGTTTCGAGCGAAACCGCGAGGTCGGAGTCGCGCTCAAAGCCGAAGGCAGCACGCTGACGGCAGCAGATCTTCTGATCTCGGACACGCAGCCGCAGGAGAGCGACGGAGGTGGCGGCTACGGCCTACAGCTCCAGGGAGGTGCGGTGGCCACGATCGAGCGGGCAATCTTCCGGCGAAACCGCGGAATGGGAGCATTGGTAGGCAATCAAGGCTCGGCGCTCACTGCGTCGGACCTCGTGGTCTCGGACACGCTCTCGCAGGACAGCGACGGTCGCTTCGGGCTCGCATTCGGTGCCGTGGACGGAGGGACCGCACTGATCACGAGATCGCGAATGCTCGATAACCACGCGTATGCCCTTCGGGCCGCGGGCAGGGGGACGACCGTCGCTGCCGTCGACCTCGTGGTCGAGCGGGCAAGCGAGCAGGCGTGCGCGATCGACAGTTGCAGCGATGCGACAGGCGGCTTCGGGATCGCGTCCGAGGATAGCGCCGCTCTCGACGTCCGCAGGTTCCGGTCCGCGGACAACGCGCTGGTCGGGGTCCTGGTCGCCAGCGGCGCCGAACTCGACTTGCACGAGGGCGTCGTCTCGGGCAACCGGATCGGCGCGAACGTCCAGGTCGGTGAATACGACCTTGCCCGTTTGCAGGACGAGGTGATCTACGCCGACAACGCCGTGAACAGCGATACGACCCGAATGGCGCTGCCCGGGCCGCTCGAGATGCTGGACTTCGATCTGGAGGATCGATGACGGGGAAGATCATGCTCGTGGCATGCTCGATCGCCGGAGCCACTGCCGTGGCGGGGCAGGGGTGTTCTGCGGGCGAAGGCCCGCGCGGCCTCGACGACGCGGGAGCCGGCGAGGACGCGTCGGCGTGGGCTCCCGAGATTGCCGAGCCCGAGCCGCCGGCACCGCCGGCGCCCCCCGAGTTGCCGCGCATGACACCCTGCCCGGAGGGCTGGCGGGAGAAGGTCGACCCGGACGACCCGGCGCTCGTGACCTGCGACCCGTGGCCAGAGGGAGGCCGGCAGGAATGCGCTGAGGACGAGGCGCACTTCCCCGGCCGTCCCGGTTGCGAGCGGATCGGCCCGCCGTGCCCGGAGGGCGAATGGCCCGTCGAGATCCCCGAGGATGCGCGCGTCCTGTACGTGAGGGCGGGTGAGCGGGAGGGAGGTGGCGGAACCCGCGAGCAGCCCTTCGGCTGGATCGCGGACGCCGTAGCCGCGGCGAACGACGGCGACGTGATCGCGCTGTCCAAGGGACTGTTCGACGAGGAGGTGTGGATCGATCGAGCGGTGACGCTGCTGGGTGCCTGCGTGCTCGAGACGCGGATCGCTCCGTCGGTTCCGGGTGCGGAGCCCGCGACGCTCACCCTGAGGGCTGCGGCAGTCGTCCGGGACCTGCAGGTCGGCGGCGCTGAGGTGGGAGTCGACGTGTCGCGGACGGACGGGACGGCCGAGCTCCACTCCGTTCTGGTGCGCGAGGCGACTCAGTTTGGTCTGGTTGCGTCATTCCGAGGGACGCTCGCGGCGACGGACCTGGTGGTAAGGGAGACGGCCAGCGATGAGGGCGCCTTCGGATACGGCCTCGACGCGTCTGGTGGCGCGGAAGTCTCGTTCGAGCGCGCCGTCCTCGAGCGAAACCGCGGTGTCGGAGCGAGGGTGGCAGAAGGAGGCACGGCGCTGACGGGGACGGATGTCGTGCTCTCGGACACGGGCGCCTGGGAGAGCGGCGGCGCCTTCGGCCACGGCCTCGAAGTGTCTGGCGGGGCAGAAGTGACGCTCGAGCGGGTCGTCCTCGAGCGAAACCGCGGGGTCGGAGCGTTGGTGGCAGGAGGAGGCACGGCGCTCAATGCCACTGACGTGGTGGTCTCTGACACCCAGGTGCAGGAGAGCGACCGCACTCTTGGCTACGGGCTCGAGGTCCGCGGCGGTGCGCTGGTGACGCTCGAGCGAGCGTTGTTCCAGCGGAACCGCACCGCCGGACTGTTTGTCCACGAGGAAGGCACGGTGCTCGGGGCCACGGACCTGGTTGTCTCGGACACGAGCGCGCGGGAGGCCGACCGCCAGGGGGGCCTTGGGCTCGAGGCCATCCAGGGCGCACGCGTCACGCTCGAGCGAGCAGTTCTCCAGCGTGACCGTGGGGTCGGCGTTCAGGTCGGCGGCGAAGGGACGGTTCTGGCTGCGTCGGATCTGGTGGTCTCGGGGACACAGGCGCAGGAGAGCGACGGTGACGCCGGCTATGGGCTGGACGTTTCCGGCGCTGCGCAGGTCACGCTCGAGCGAGCTCTCCTCGAGCGGAATCGATCGATCGGAGTGCTGCTGGGAGACGAGGGCACGACACTGGCGGCCATGGACATGGTGGTGTCGGATACTCAGCCGCGGGAAAGCGACGGCTTCTTCGGGTACGGCCTCGAGGCCACCCGCGGCGCGCACGTGGTGCTCGACCGGGTGGCGCTCGAGCGCAACCGTGGTGCTGGAGCCGCGGCCACGGAAGACGGCACCGTCGTCGCGGCGACGGACCTCGTTGTCTCCGACACGCAGGCACAGGAAAGCGACGGTGCTCTTGGCGTCGGGCTCGCGGCGAATGGAGGGGCGCACGTGACGCTCGAGCGGGCGGTATTTCGAGGAAACCGGACGGGCGGAGTGGCGGCCATGCACGAAGGCACAGTGCTGACAGCGCTCCACCTTGCGGTCTTGGACACGCAGGCGCGGGAGAGCGACGGCCGACACGGCGTCGGGCTGGCGGTCATTGGCGGGCCGACGGTGGAGCTGTCGAGAGCACGAATGCTCGACAACCGAGGTTACGGCGTTCGCGTCTATGGGACCGGGTCGACCGTCACGGCGGTCGACATCGTCGTGGAACGGACCGTGGAGCAGGAGTGCGGGGTCGACGTCTGCGACAACGCGACGGCTGGCTTCGGGCTCGCAGCGGAGAGCGGTGCGATCCTCGACGTCCGGCGCTTCCGCTCGTCCGACAACGCATTGGTCGGAGTTCTCGTAGCGAGCGAATCCGACCTGGACCTGCACGATGGCGTCGTCTCCGGCAACCGGATCGGCGCGAACATCCAGATCGACGATTACGACCTCGGCCGGTTGCAGGATGATGTGATCTACGTCGACAACGACGTGAACAGCGACACGAGTCGAATCGCACTGCCCGAGCCCCCCGGTGCCCTGGACTTCGCTCCGGGGTCTTCATGAGGGCATGGGTCGCGAGGGTCGCCGGATCGACGGCCGTCTTGATGATTGCGGCCGCACTCGTGGCGGCGGCTTCGACGGCACCGGCCTGCTCGGATGGCGAAGCCACCAACGGCGGTGACGACGCGGGGCCGGGTGAGGACGGGTCGGCGTGGAGCCCTGACATCGCAGAGCCCGCCCCACCCGAGCCACCTGCGTCACCGGCTCCGCCAACGCCTCCCGAACTGCCGCGCATGACACCGTGCCCGGAGGGCTGGCGGGAGAAGGTCGACCCGGACATCGCGGCGCTCGTGACCTGCGACCCTTGGCCCGAGGGCGGGCAACAGAGCTGTGCCGAGGACGAGGCACACTTCCCCGGCGGTCCCGGCTGCGAGCGGATCGGCCCGCCGTGCCCCGATGGCGAATGGCCCGCCGAGATCCCCGCAGACGCCCGCGTGCTGTACGTGAGGGCTGGTGAGCCGGAGGGTGGCGACGGCACCCGCGAGCGACCGTTTGGTTGGATTTCGGAGGCGGTGGCCGACGCGAGCGACGGGGACGTGATCGCGCTGTCCAAGGGCCTGTTCGATGAGGAGGTGCGGATCGATCGAGCGGTGACGCTGCTCGGCGCGTGCGTGCTCGAGACGCGGATCGCGCCGTCGGAGACGGGTGCGCAGCCCGCGGCCCTGACGTTGAGGGCGGCAACGGTCGTGCGGAATCTGCAGGTCGGAGGTGCCGGTCCGGGGATCGATGCACTGGAAACGAACGGGACGGCCGAGTTGGACTCCGTGCTGGTACGAGAGGCGACCAAGGTGGGCGTGAACGTGGGGTCCCGAGCGACGATCGATGCCATGGAGCTCGCTATCCGCGAGACGGCGAGCGGGCTGATCGAACCCCGTCTCGAGGCGGGCGTCGGCCTCGATGCCTCTGGGGGTGCGCAGGTCAGGCTGGAGCGAGCAGCAATCGAGCGGAGCATCAGGAGAGGAGTGCGAGCCAGAGACGAAGGCACCGCGCTGGCGGCCGCGGGCTTGGTCGTCGCAGACACGCAGTACGGCTGGGGCGTTGCAGCCCTGGGCGGAGCGCAGGTGACCCTGCGGCGGACGGTGGTCGAGGTCGAGCGGGGCCAGGTGATTGGAGTGGGTGTCGAGGATCAGGGGACAGCGCTGATGGCGGAGAACCTTGTGCTGTCCGGTGACGGGCTCAGTGCCTCGGGGGGTGCACGCGTCACGCTCGATCGATCTGAGGTCGCGGGATGCGAGGCGGTCGGCGTGTGGGCCCTCGGCGAAGGCACGGTGCTGACGGCGGCAGACTTGGTGATCTCCGACACACTTCCCCAGGAATCCGATGGGACCTTCGGGGTCGGCCTCTCGGTGACTGCGGCCGCGCTGGTCACGCTGGAACGTGCGGTCCTGGAGCGC
>JACPQR010000003.1 GCA_016190375.1 Deltaproteobacteria bacterium | reverse complement strand
CTTTCAGGGCTCCGGAGGGCCGGTCGACCGTCGTCCCGCCCCCGCCCCCGTTCCCGCCCCCGCGGCCGCGCCGCCGCCTGCCTCATCTGATCCTGGCACGGGCGCGGGCGGCGGCTTCGCGGAGCTGGGGCTCGTCCGTGCCCGAGGCGAGGAGCTCGAGGTAGGCGGCGGACTCGGTGCCGCCGATGGCGCCGAGGGCCTCGACGATCCGGAGCTGCGCGTCGGGGTCGTCCGAACGGGCGCTCTCGATCAGCGGGCGCACGGCGCTCTGGTCCTTGAGCTCGATCAGCGCGCCGATGGCGGCGTCGCGGACCTGGGAGCGGGGGCTCGAGAGGAGCTTCGTGATCTTCGCGCCCGCGCCCCTGGTGCGCCGGAGGGCGAGGAGGCGGGCAGCGGTGATCTTCACGTCGTCGTCGCGCGCGGCGAGCGCGCGGAGGAGATCGGCGTCGGTCGCGGCCCGGAGCTTCGCCTGTCCGTCGAGCGCGTGAACCGCGTCGAGGATGGCGCGGTCGAGGAGCGCCCGGTCCGCCGGCGAGCTGACGGTGCCCTGGGCAGCGACGGTCACGGAGAGGGGCAGCTCGTCGCGCTCGGTCCGCATGGCCACCACGGCCCGCCCCTCCCGGACGTCGGCGTCGACCTCGAGGATCGCCTCCACCCGCAATCGCGACGATGGCGGCTCGGCGCCTGGCGAATACACCAGGTGCCTGGCCTTGGCCATCGCGCGGATGACCTTGTTGCGCAAGATCCTGGCGTCGACCTTCTCGGCTTCGCCTTGCCGGTCGCGGAACACGACCACCTGAGCCTCGGGCCGGATGTCGTGGACGGCGACCGAGTCCGCCGCCCGTCCGCCGCAAGCGACGCCCGAGAGGATCGCGGGCAGGACGGCGAGCACGAGCGGTCTGAGCACGACCGGTGAATGATACAGTCTCGCGCATGCGTTTCCTCCTGATTGCTTCCTCTTGCCTCTCGATCGCCGCCTGCGCCTGTGGCGACGACGACGACGGCACCGAGCTCGACTCGGGGATCGACGCGAGCGCCGTCGACGCGGCGCCGGACGCGCCTCCGGATGCTCCGGCCGCACGCTGCTACCCCGAGCACGTCGACGATGAGGAAGCGGAGCCCTTCGAGTGCCCCGGACCCGACGGAGAGGACCTCTTCGCCGAGGCGCGCTCCGTCGCGGGCCTGGACCGGCCGCTGGTCTGGAACGCGGACGACTGGAGCAGGGCGAACTACCGCGACTACCTCGGGGACGCCTTCGTCCTGCCCGCGTACGCCGCGACGCACGATGATCCGGCCGGTGCGCCGTGCTTCGCGGCCGACCTGTCGCTCCGGCTCGACGACGCCGCAGCGAGCGGCCACGCCCTCTCGAGGACCATCGCAGAGGCCGCCGCGCGTCTCGGAACGCCTCTCGACCTGTCCGGCGAGCCCGAGGTCGACGACTCGGTCGTCTGCGGCGATCCACCGCTCGGCCGCCAGGCCCTCGCCTTCGCCCGCTACGCCGGCGGCGACCCCGACGAGTCGGCCGTCCTCGACGACGCCGCCGACGTCCCCCTGCCCTTGCAGGGCGCGATCGCGCGCATCCTGGCCGGCATGAGCCAGGTCCTGTTCGCGCGGCAGTACGCGATCGATCAGCTCGGCGACGGCGCCGTCGAGGACATCTGCGCGAACGCCGGCCTGCTCGCGGGCTTCTCCGCCAGCGCGGGGGCCTGGATCGTCACCGCCGATGCTCAGGACGACGTCCTCGAGGACTGGCGGCTCGTCCTGGCCCAGGCAGCACGCGACGTGGCGGTCGCCGTCGATCACGCCAGGGACCTCCTCGTCGCCGGCGGCTTCGGCGAGGGCTTCGCGTTCGACCTCGACACTCCCGTTGGCAAGATCCTCGTCCGGGACGACGCCTCCGAGACCCATGGGCTCGAGCTGGACCCGGTCGCGCTGCTCGTCGACACCGGCGGGGACGACGAGTATCGCTGCGCCGCCGGCGCCACCACCGCGTTCCCGCGCGAGACATGCCCCGTCCCCGTGTCGATCGTGATCGACGCGGGCGGCAACGACACCTACGCCTACGACGAGTTCCCGACCAAGTACGACGACGTCGGCCATCGCCTCCCTGCCGACGGCTGGGGCCGCAACGACGCGGGCCCCGGCCCCTACTGCGTGTACCAGGACGGCGTTCAGTACCTGGGCCCGATCTCGCTGTCACGCGACTCCAGGCAGGGAGCCGGCGTCGTGGGCGTGGGGATCCTCGCCGACCTCGGCGGCTCGAACGACACGTACTCGTCGCTCAAGGGCAGCCAGGGGTTCGGCGCCGGCGGAGTCGGCGTCCTCTTCGACGACGGAGGCGACGACCTGTACACCGCGGAGGCGCACTCACAGGGCGCCGCCACCCTGGGCATCGGCCTCCTCCTGGACGGTGGGGGCCAGGACGAGTACGTCTCGTACTTCGAGAGCCAGGGGTTCGCGTACATCGGCGGGGCGGGGTTCCTCCTGGATGCGGCCGGCGACGACTCGTACGTCTGCGACAGCGGGATCCCGTCGGCGGGCGGGGACACGATGTACTGCTCGCCGCAGCGAGGCGCGGGCGACGCGAACGGGAGCTTCTGCCAGGGAGCCGCTCTCGGCATGCGCGGCGACTCCTACGACCCCCCGACCTTCCTCGCCGGCGGGCTGGGCCTCGTGCGCGATCGCGCCGGCGACGATCGCTACGAAGCGGGGGTCTTCGGCCAGGGGACCGGGTACTGGGAAGGCATCGGGCTCCTCTCCGATGGGGCGGGCAACGACCACTACGACGCGATCTGGTACGTCCAGGGAGCCGCCGCCCACTACGCCGTCGGCATCCTCACCGACGGCGGCGGTGACGACGTCTACAACGAACGGGAGTGGACGGTCGGGGTAGCGGTCGGAAGCGGGCACGACTACTCGCTCGGCCTCCTCGTCGACGAGTCGGGCGCCGATCGCTACTTCGCGTCCGGAAACGGCGCCGGCGACGGCAACTGCAACGGCATTGGACTCCTCATCGACAACGGCGGCGACGATTCCTACCGCAGCACGACCCCCGACAGCTTCGGTCACGCCCACGTGAGCGGCGAATGCGTGGACTGGCGCACCCCAGCCCTCACGGGCGCGGTGTTCATCGACGCCGGCGGGCAGGACACGTACGACGTCCCGCAAGGCGCCGGCAAGCCTCTGGCGGACGACACCTCGCAGGCACGGACGAGCGGAGTGGAGGGTGAGCACGGCGCCTTCGTGGACGCATCGGAGGGGGATTCGACACTTCACGCCTGGTAGCGCCACCCGTTGACGCCCGGGTCCGGCGCCCTACGTTCCCTCGCATGGAACCGCTTCGAGAGGAGCTGGCGGCCAAGGCCTGCGTGCCCTGCCGCGGTGGCACTCCCCCCATGGGCCAGGAAGAGATCGCCCGAATCCGACCCGGCGTGCCCGGCTGGAACGTCGTCGCGGATCACCACCTCGCTCGCGCCTTCGTCTTCCGGGATTTCGCGACGGCGCTCGCCTTCGTCGATCGCGTGGGCGCCCTCGCCGAGGAGCAGGGCCACCATCCAGACATCCACCTGTCGTGGGGGAAGGTCGCGATCGAGACCTGGACACACAAGATCGACGGGCTCACCGAGAGCGACTTCGTCCTGGCCGCCAAGATCGACCGTCTCGCAGCCATGGCGCCGGGGATCGAGAGCTAACACCGCCAGGACGACTTCGTGCATGATGCGCACGGGAGGTGCGCGCATGAGGGTTGGTCTGGTCGGTCCCGAGATCGAGGAGAACCTGGCGCTTCGTTCGATCGCGGCGAGCCTGAAGGCCGCGGGCCACGAACCGCGGATCTTCGACTTCCGCGAGGCCGCGCAGATCCCCGAGCTGGCCCTGGCGATCACCCGGTGGGCGCCCGAGCTCGTGGGCCTGTCGATGATCTTCACGGCGCGCTCGGACGAGCTCGTCGACCTCGCGGCGGCCCTTCGCTCCGTCGGCTACCGCGGCCACCTCACGGCCGGCGGTCACTTCGCCGCGCTGCACGCCGCCGAGATCCTCCGCGACTGCCCGGCCCTGGACTCGATCGTCGCCGGAGAGGGCGAGGAGCCCATGGTCGAGCTGGCCAGGGACCACGCCGCGGCGGCGCGCGTACCTGGGCTCACCGTGCGCGGCGCCGGCGGCGAGACCGTGAGGACCGCGCCACGGCCGAGCATCGATGACCTGGACGCGAGACCCTGGTCGATTCGCCCCGATCGCTTTCACCAGTACCTCGGTCGCGGCATCGCGAGCCTGCTCGCGAGCCGAGGATGCTGGGCGAGCTGCCACTTCTGCTCGATCCTCGCCTTCCACAGCCAGTGCGGCGGCGGAAAGCGTTACCGGCAGCGGCGCATCGACGCGGTCGCCGACGAGATGGCGCACCTCTTCCACGACCGCGGAGCCAGGATCTACAACTTCCAGGACGACAACTTCCTCGTCCCGAGCAAGCGAGCGAACCTCGAGCGCATGGCAGGGCTCCGTGAGGCGCTCAGGGAGCGCGGCGTGGGCCGCATCGCGATCCAGGCCAAGACGAGGCCCGACTGCGTCGACGACGAGGTGGTGGAGCTGTTGCAGTCGATGGGCCTTTTTCGCTTCTTCCTGGGCATCGAGACCGACGCCGTCGTCGGCCTGAAGACGCTCGGGCGGGGAATCGAGCGAGAGCAGAACCACCGTGCCCTCGCGATCCTGAGGCGCCGCGGGGTGCACACGTGCTTCAACCTCCTCATCTTCGACCCCGAGTCGACGCTCGACGCGCTCCAGCAGAACGTCGACTTCATGCGCCGCCAGTCCTGGTTCCCCCTGAACTTCTGTCGAGTCGAGGTCTACGGAGGAACGGCGATCGAGGCGCGCCTGCGCAAGGAAGGGAGGCTCGTCGGCGACTACCGCGGCTACTCGTACGCCATCGCCGACCCGCGCGCGGAGCTCGCCTTCCAGGTGTTCCGTGAGGTGTTCTGGCCCCGTAATTTCGGACCGGGAGGCCTGCAGCACGAGGTCATGAAGGCCGACTACGTGTTCCACCTCCTGCGCCATTTCCACCCCGAGCGCGCGTCGCGCCCGCTCGAGAGGCGGGTGAAAGGGATCGTCCGCGACCTCAACGCGAACAGCGCGGAGCTGATGGACCGCATCCTCGGGCTCGCGGCGTCGTCGCGGTGGAGCGACCCCGCCGCCGTGGCCGCCGAGATCGAGGCTCTGTGCGCGGCTCGCCGGGCCGCCGACCTCTCCATCGGCGGCCGCATCACGGACGTGGTCCGCGTGATCGAGGGCCTCGCCGCGGCGGTGCCCGAGAGGCGCACGTTCCTGCAGACCGCCGTCGCGGCCGGCGCGGCCGCGGCGCTCGTCGCCACCACGCCAGCGTGCGGCGGCACCGAGCAGTCCACGCACATGTGCGAGATGGCGCCGCCGCCACGGGAGGCCGTGACCTCGCCCATGCCTGCCCACGAGCGGGCAGCGCTCACGGAGCAGATCAACGAGCTGGCCAGGACGGGCCTGCGCCACCTCTTCGGGCAGTTCCAGCTCCTGACCACGCCCGTCCCCATCGACATCCTCGTGAACGGGCAGGGTGACGTGCTCGACTGCGAGGTCAGGCTGGCCGGCGACGACGTCTTCGCTCGGGAACTCTGCAGGGCGATCACCGAGAAGCAGTACAGCGCCGTCCACGAGGGCGGCTCGGGCCAGATCACGGTCCAGGTCGAGGTTCCCCCTCCCCAGCCACCCGACGACACGCACATGTGCGAGATGGCGCCGATGCCGCAGAAGCCCCGGGGCTAGTACCGCACGGCGCAGGTTCCGCCAGGGGTTGCGCGGCGATCCGGATCCGCCCGTACACGTGCCCGTGCCCGTGCCTGTGCCCGATCCGAGTCCGGATCCGGCACCGGCCTTGCGGTCAGCCGCCGGGCCGGTGGATAGGCGGTGCCTTCCCGAACCTGCCGGAGAAAGCCGGGCAGGGGCACGGGCACGGGCACGTTCACGGGCGGACTAACCTCTGGTCGGATCTGCGCCGGCCGGTACTAGCCCGGTCGTTCACGGGCGACCTCGTTCGCAGCTCGTCGCGCGGCAAACGTCGGTGGCGCATTACTTCGAGATTCGTGCTACTGCCGCGGTGTGGACGTCGAGGTGGCCGAGGCAGCTCTCCCGGTAGTTGGACCTGATCCGCTCCGGGCGTATCTGCGCAAGATCGCGCTCGTCCCGCTCCTGACCCGAGAAGGCGAGCTCGAGCTGTCGCGTCAGATCGAGGAGGGTGAGCGGCGCGTCCTCGAGGCCGTGCTGCAGAGCCCGGTGGCGATGGACGAGCTCGGGCGCCTGCGAGACACCCTCGCCCGAGGGAAGCTGCGGGTCCGCGACGTTTGTTCCGACGTCGATGACGACCCGGGATTCGACGAGTCGTTGCATCTCGCTCGCCTCATCCGCGGGCTGGATCGAGTGCGCGACCGGGCGAGGAGGGGCCGAAGCACGAGCGCGCTCGGGGATGGGGCCCTCGCGGCCCTCTCGGGCCTGAGGCTCAACCGGAAGACGATCCACTCCATCGAGTCGAAGCTGGCGCTCCTGTTCCGACGCCTGGAGCGGGCCGACGCCGAGATCGCGGAGTGCGAGCGACGCACCGGTCTGTCGTCCGCCGAGCTCCGTGCGCTCATGGCGCCCGCGCGCGGCGCCTCACGCACCGCGGTCTCGAGGAAGCTCGGGCTCACCTCCGTCGAGCTCGAGCAGATGGGAGGCGTCGTCGAGGACGCGCGCGCCCGGATCGCCGCGGTCGTCTCGTCCGGCCGCATGTCGGCGCCCAGGCAGCGCATGCTGCACGCGCAGATGAACGAGGGGCGCCGGCAGGCCGACCGCGCCAGGAGCGAGTTCATAGGAGCGAACCTCCGCCTGGTGGTCTCGATCGCCAAGAAGTATGCGAACCGCGGGCTGCAGTTCCTCGATCTGATCCAGGAGGGGAACATCGGCCTGATGCGAGGGATCGAGAAGTTCGATCACCGCCGTGGCTACAAGCTCTCGACCTACGCGACCTGGTGGGTCCGGCAGGCCATCAGCCGTGCGATCGCCGACCAGGCAAGGACCATCCGGGTCCCCGTCCACATTCACGAGCGCATCCACAAGCTGGCCCGCGCCTCCCGTTCGCTCAGCGGCCGGCTGGGGCGGGAGCCCACGACCGAGGAGATCGCGGAGGAGCTCGATCTGCCGCTCGAGCGCGTCCGGCTGATCGCTCGGCTCGTCAAGCAACCGATCGCGCTCGAGACGCCGATCGGGTCGGATTCGGACATGTCCCTCGGCGACGCGATCCCTGATCGATCCGCGGTCTCACCAGCCGAGTCCGCGATCGCCACGAACGTGTCCGATCGCATGCAGCTCGTGCTCGCCACCCTTCCGGCACGCGACCAGGCGATCCTGCGCATGCGCTTCGGCATCGGCACCGGCGAGCACACTCTCGAAGAGGTAGGTCGCGAGTTCGGCGTCACGCGCGAGCGCATCCGGCAGATCGAGGCGAAGGCCCTCGCGAAGCTGCGGCAGAAGGGCCGCTCGGCGGACCTTCGCGCGCTCCTCGATTGAGCCTCGCGATGTGCTAGAGTCGTGACCTTGTTCCAGGATCCACCGTCCCCTCGTCGCTGGCCTCGCTCGCAGCAGTTCAAGCTGTCCGAGAGGGGCACCGCCGCCGAGTCATCCTACAGATCGACGATCATCGCCTCGCGCACCGAGGAGGGGCGAGCCTCCTACGACTCGGCTCGGCTCGCCTGGGCCGAGTCGTTCCACCTGCAACCCGACGATGGGCTCTACCTCGGAGAGGTACGCGAGGGGCCCATCCGGATGGAGCAGATCGTCGACGCCCTCCTGACCTCCGGGAAGAGCCGCAAGGACGCGGTATCCGCCCTCGAGCGGCTCTTCGACGAGGGGATGATCTTCGCGATCCAGAGGTGACGTCACGCTCCGGCTGCGCACGACGGCTCATCGAAGAGCGAGCCGCGGTCGGAGGGGATCGGCTTCCAGCCATCGGTCGTCAGCACGGGCTCGAGCGGCGCGCGCCGCAGGGGATCCAGGAGCAAGTGGCGCGCATCCTCCCGGAGGCGCGCGCCCAGCGGTGCGCCGCGACCGTGCAGCCGGTGCACGGGGTCCGAGCGAACGAGCACGCCTCCATCGCCGTGCTCCTCCCGAAGTAGCGCAGGCTGTTGGAGGACGCCCAGACGATCTGCGAGCCAGGTCGCGGTCCCCATGCCCACGACGAGGGGCGAGGCGAGCCGATCGAGCAGCGACGGGCGGCCCGTCACGCGGACTATGTCGCGCCTGAGGGCCGCAGCCCGCCCCCGCGCCTCTCGCGTGGGCAGGAGGATGCGTGCTGCGCCGAAGGTCGGCAACATCGCGCGCGCGGCCGACGCCAGCCGCGCGGCGCGGGCGCTGAGCAGCGGGTTCGGCGAGGACGCGAGAACCTCGGCGCCTCGCAGCCACGCGCGGCCGAGGCGGTACAGCGAGGGGCCGAGGCGGCGGAAGTCGTCGCGGTAGAGCTCGCGCTGCAGACGCTCGAGCGACGCGGGCGTGAAATGCGGGTGCTCGACGTGGAGCGCGAAGCCGTCCCAGCGTCGGAGGTCGGGGCTCTTGCGGTACTGCGGCAAGAAGCGCCCCTCTCGGAGCACGTCCTCGAAGAACGGCGTCCCCGGAAACGCGAAGTAGATGAGGATCTGGGCCATGGCAGGCTCGAGCCGCATCAGGTCCTCGAACTCGGAGCGTACGGTGGCCTCGTCCTGGTAAGGGAAGCCGATGATCATCGAGCTCAGGACCGCAACGCCGCGGCTGCGCAGATCGGCGTAGAGCTCGCCGATGGGACGGCCGTCGAGCTTGGCATAGCCCGAGCGTTTCCCCTCGAAGGCGGTCCAGATCAGATCGAACCCCATCTCGGCGATCTCGTCGGCCGTGAACTGCGACAGCCCCTTGATGCTTCCGAAGCCGAAGATCGAGAGTGGCTTGCCTCCACGGCGAACCGCCTCGAGGAACTGCTCACCGCGGCGGCGCTGGAGGAAGAAGTCCTCGTCGATCAGCGCGAAGGAGTCCATGCGGTAGCCGTCGCGCTCGGCGCGGGCCTTCGTCTCCATCATTGCGTCGTAGATCTCGGCGCCGCTGCCGCGGAGCGGGACGTATCGGCGCCGGAAGAAGTGCGAGGTGCAGCAGAAGTCGCAGCCGTTCGCACAGCCCAGGCCCGCCGCAACGTGGCCCACGACGGTCTTCTGCTGATACCCGAGCACCGCGTTGGACGGCACGGGCGAGTGGGCCGGGATGACCGGCCGGAGCGAATCCTCGCCGAGCAGCCGGCGCATGAAGCGCACCCCCTCCTCGCGACAGACCGCGTCCGACAGCGGCACGAGGAGCTCGTCGGGGAGCACCGTGCCGTAGCCGCCGAGCACGATCTTCGCGCGGGGCGCCAGCCGGCGGATCAGCGAGACCATCTGCCGGACCTTGTGGAAGGTCGCGACCACGAAGTTGACGCCCACGTGCGTCCACTCGGCGCCCGCGAGCTCCTGCGCGAGCTCGTCCATCGACGGGTAGTGCAGGACGACCGACGGGGCCTCGATGTTGGCGGCGATCAGGTCCAGTCCCCACACGCGGATGACCTGCCGGAGGCTGAACGCTCCCTGCGCCCGCGTGACCTGTGCGTGGAATAGCTCGGCGCCGACCGAGGCGCCCTCCCCGGGTCCACCGAAGGGACGCGTGACGCTGGTCAGAAGGACTCGATGCCTGCGATGGCCCATGGTGGGCCACTGTTACCGGCGCACCGTCAGGCCGGCGTCGCTTGCTCGCCACGATTGCGTCACGACGGCGATATGACGACTGTCAGGCCGACGAAGCAGGCCCGACCTCCGCCGGACGTTACGGGACGCGCCTACCGGCGGCCACCACGGCGACCGCCGCCGCCGCCGCCGCCGCCGCCGCCCCAGCCGCCGCCGCCACCGCCGCCGCCGCCGCGACCGCCGCCGCCGCCGCCACCGCCGCGACCGCCGCCACGGTCGGCCCGTTCCTGAGCCTCGTTGACGATGATGGCGCGGCCGTCGAGCTCCTGACCGTTCCACGTCGCGATGGCCTTCTGGGCATCGGACGGGCTGGCCATCTCGACGAAGCCGAAGCCTCGCGGCTGTCCCGTCTCACGGTCCTTAACGATCTTGACCTCCAGCACCGGGCTGCCGTCCTTCCCGAATGCGGCACGGAGGGTCTCCTCCGTGGTGTTGAACGACAGGTTTCCTACATACAAACGCGCGGTGCCCATGGGGTCTCCTTTGTGGAAGACGGACCATACTCTTTTTCAGGCCAAACGCCCGTGGAAACAGCCGTGACGGGCTCGGGGGGCTAACCCAGCCGCCTGAGGAACTCCTTCTCGTCGACGACCTCCACGCCCAGCTCCCTCGCCCGGTCGAGCTTTGAGCCCGGATCCTTGCCGGCGACCACGAAGTCGGTCTTGCGCGAAACGGAGCCCGAGACCCGTGCGCCCTTGCCCTGGGCGGCCGCCGTGGCATCGTCCCGGCTCATCGATCCGAGCGCGCCCGTCAGGACGATGGTCTTCCCCACCAGAGGCCCGCGTTCGGGCCGGCCAGGCCGCTCGTCGACCGTGCGGACTCCCGCGCGCTTCAGCTTCGCGACGAGAGTCCTGTGCCCGGGGTGCCGGAACCACTCGTATGCGCCCCTCGCGATCTCGGGCCCGATTCCCTCTATCCCTTCCAGCTCGCCCAGTGATGCGGCCCCGAGCTGGTCGATCGAGGGCATCGCGTTCGACATCAGGCGTGCCACGTGTGGCCCGACGTGCGGGATGTTGAGCCCCGCGAGCAGCCGCCACAGCGGGCGGTCCTTCGCTGCCTGGATCGCGTCGAAGAGATTCCGGGCCGATTTCTCCGCGAACCCTGGGAGCCTTCGCAGCTCTTCCTCCTTCAGGAAGTAGACGTCGGCCGGGTCGCTCACCATGGCGCGTTCGAGGAGCGCGACCCCCGTGGCGTAGCCGAGGTGCGGGATGTCCATGGCGTCCGACGACGCGAAGTGGAACAGCCACTCGATCCCCTGCGACGGGCAGCCGCGCCGGTTCGGGCATCGCCAGTCTGCCTCACCGGCCCTGCGCTCGAGCTTGGTCCCGCACGACGGACATTGCTCCGGGAATCTCCAGGGCCGCGACCCGGCTGACCGCTTCGGCAGCACGGGACCGACGATCTCCGGGATGACCTCGCCGGCCCGCCGCACGATCACCGTGTCGCGCTCCCGGACGTCCTTGCGCCGCACCTCGTCCTCGTTGTGCAGGCCCGCGTACCCGATCGTGACCCCTCCAACGAGCACGGGCTCGAGGACGGCGTACGGGGTCACCCTCCCGGTCCGACCCGTGTGCACCTCGATCGCCTTGACGACCGTGGTGCGCTCCTCGGGCGGGAACTTGAACGCCACGGCCCACCGCGGAGCGTGGCTCGTCGCGCCGAGCTCCTCGCGGTGAGACAGGGAGTCGACCTTGACGACCACTCCATCGATCGCGTGGTCGACCTCGTGGCGGCGCTCTTGCCACGTCCTGCAGTAGGCCAGCACCTCGTCGATCGTCCGCGCCGTGCGGACCTCGGGGCTCACGGGAAGGCCCCACCGCGCGAGCGCCGCGAGCTCCTCCGAGTGCCTGTCCTCGCGGCGCCCCTCGACATGGCCCGTTCCGTAGCACCACAGGCCCAGCGGCCGCTTCGCCGTGACGGCCGGGTCCTTCTGGCGCAGGCTTCCCGCGGCGGCGTTCCGCGGGTTGGCGAACGGCCTCTGACCGCGCGCGATCAGCTCCTCGTTGAGGCGCTCGAAGAGGGAGACCCGCAAGAAGACCTCGCCGCGAACTTCCATCACCCTGGGGTGGCCCGAGCCCGAGAGGCGCGCGGGCAGCCAGCGAACGGTCCGGAGGTTCGGCGTGACGTCCTCGCCGACCTCCCCGTCGCCTCGGGTCGCGCCGCGGACGAAGACGCCGCGCTCGTACACCAGCGAGACCGCGAGCCCGTCGACCTTGAGCTCGCACACGTAGGTGGCGCCGGATCCGATTGCGCGCTCCACGCGCTTCTTCCAGGCCAGAAGCTCCTCCTTCGAGAACGCGTTGTCGAGCGAGAGCATCGGCGACAGGTGCCTGACGGGCGCGAACAGCTCCGTGGGCTTCCCCGCCACCCGCTGCGTTGGGCTGTCGGGCGTCACGAGCTCGGGGTGGCGGGCCTCCAGAGCCTGAAGCTCCTGCACGAGCTCGTCGTACTCGGCGTCCGGGATCTCCGGCTGGTCGAGCACGTAGTACGCGTAGTCGTGATGGCGGATCTGCTCCCTGAGCTCCTCGACGCGAGCACGTGCCTCGGCTCCTCCTCGCGTCGTCGCCTCGGCTCTCGCCGGCTGTGCCGCTTCAGCGCTCATTTCGCCGAGGGGACCCTTCGGTCCCACCCGGACCCCCCCTCGCTCGCGCCTCGCGTTTCTCCGAGTGAATCCGCCTTCGCTCGGAATTCCGCTCCCCTCCATCCCAAGGCCACGGCCGCGTGTTCAGCACGTCGCCGGCCTCGATCCAGCCGCGGCGTGCCGCCCACACGCCGAAGCGCAGGTTCGCCAGGTGGTTCGCCGCGTGCGAGTCCGAGGAGATGACCAGGGCAACGCCCGCGTCGCGCGCCAGACGGCAGGCCTTGTCCGACAGGTCGAGCCGCTCGGGCTGCGCGTTGATCTCCAGCGCAACCCCGCGCTTCTTCGCGACGTCGATGACCCGCTGGAGGTCGAAGGCGTACGGGTCCCGGCGGCCGATCAGGCGGCCGCTGGGGTGGCCGAGCACGTCGACGACGCCGCTCTCGAGCGCTCGCACGATCCGATCGGTCATCCGCTCCTCCGGATCGGTGAAGTGCGAGTGCACGCTCGCCACGACCCAGTCGAGCTCGGTCAGGACGTCTCTGGGCAGATCGAGCGATCCGTCCGGCAGGATGTCCACCTCGACGCCCCTCAGGAGCTTCGGGCGACCGCCCCGCTTGCGGTCGACCGACGCGACCTGACGCGCGTGAGCGCGAAGCGCATCGGCGTCGAGCCCGAGCGGCCGCGACCTCGAGTGGTCCGTTATGGCGAGGTACCTCCTCCCGAGCTTCTTGCCCTCGTCCGCCAGCTCGTCGAGGCTCGACTGTCCGTCGGAGGAGGCGTCCGAATGGACGTGCATGTCGCCGAGGACGTCCTTCTCCTCGATGAGCCGGGGGAGCTTGCCCGCTTCGGCGGCCTCGATCTCGCCCGATCCCTCGCGGATCTCCGGCGGGATCCAGGGCAGGCCCACGATCTCGAAGACGTCCTTCTCCTCGGCGCCACCCAGCCTTCGCCCCTCGCGGTCGAAGACGCCGTACTCCGACAACTTGATCCCACGCCTGAGAGCGCGGGTGCGCAGCGCGATGTTGTGCGCCTTGCTGCCGGTGAAGTAGTGCAGGGCGGCGCCGAAGGTCTCGGGCGCGACGATCCTGAGATCGACCTGCAAGCCCACCTTCAAGCGCACCGAGCTCTTCGTCGGACCTTCGGAGACCACGGAGGCAACCTCGGGCATGCCGACGAAGGTGCGAGTCACGGGGCCGGGATCCTTCGACCCGACCAGGACGTCGAGGTCGCCGACGGTCTCGAGCCTGCGCCTCACGCTGCCGCATGCCTCGACGCGAAGGGCGCCATGGACCTCGCGGAGGCGAGCGACGATCTCGTCCGCGATCCACAGCGCCCTGTGCAGGAGCATCCTGCCCTTGCGCGCCCGGTGGCGAGCTATCGCCTGCAAGATCGCCCGGGCGCGCAGCTCTCCCATCCTGGGCGCCTCGAGGATCCTGCCGCTCCTGCATGCCACCTCGAGCGCATCGATGTCCCTGATGCCCAGACCCATCCAGACGGAGGAGACGGTCTTGGGGCCGACGCCCTCGATCTCGAGCAGCTCCAGCACCCCCGGGGGAACGCGCGCGGCGAGGCGATCGTGCTCCTCGAACGTGCCGTGCTCGACGAGCTCGGCGATCCTCCCGGCGATCCCCTCACCGATTCCGGGAAGCGCCGTGAGCGTACCGTCCCGCACCAGCTCGGACACGGGCGTGGGCAGCGTGTCGATCACCTGGGCGGCCTGTCGATAGGCGCGGACCTTGAACTGGTTCTCGTCGAGCAGCTCGAGCAGATCGCCCATCTCGAACAGGATTCGCGCGACGTCGGTGTTCTCCACGCCCTACAGCTGCCACGGCGCGCCACGAGCTGCCAGTCGGTCCGCACCCGAGCTGCATTCGTGCAGCTATCGTGGCGAAAGGAAGGCCAGGCGCGGTCGCCGGAAGCGCCGACGCTCCGCGAGCAGCGTGATACGTATGGTCAGCGTCGCGGCCCGCGGGACGCGGACGACCCTGCGGGCGCTGCGGTACCCGAGGGCCGCGACGAGCAACCGGTGGCGGCCGGCCGCCAGCTCGACCACTCGCGGAGTCTCGCCGCGCAGTCTTCCATCGATGATGAGGCGTGCCCTGCGGGGCGTCGTGCGGACGTCGAGGTGGCCCATCACCGGCTGCGCGCGCAGGTCAATCCGGCGCATCGTCCGGCGCCCGGCCGGCACGCGAAGCACCTCCCTGAACGTCTGCCGGCCCGGCGCGCTGGCCACCACGAGATGGACTCCGGCCGTGACGAGCCATGGCCCATCTCTCTTGACGTCCCCGTCGATCTCGATGCGCGCCTGCTTCGGGACCACGTCGAGGACGAGCACGGCACCGCCGCGGCGCAGCCACTCTCTTGCGGGCACGTCTGCCTGGATGTCGGCCCCCACCGGCCGACCCAGGCCCAGAAGAGCCAGGCCGACCGCCATCGCAGGCCGAGTGAGGAAGGCGAGCCTCACCCTAGAAAGGTGACGGCATCGGGGCCCAGACGCAAGTCGCGGGGTGTCGCGTCATCCCGGTCTGGGCCGGCCCGGACGGCGATCGAGGAGCTCGCGCATGCGCCTGGCCCTCCGGCTGTCGGGGTCGAGCCTGAGCACCTCGTCGAGGCAGAGCCGCATCTGGGACATCTCGCGCCGATCGAAATGGACGGTGGCCAGCCCGAACAGGCCGTCGATCGCCTCGGAGATCAGGCCCTTTTCGCGGAAGAAATCGATGATGAGCCCGCGGACTCTGAGGTCGTCGGGCCACTGGACGAGCATGCGGTCGACCTCGGAGCGGACCTGGGCCACATGGCCGTACTTCACCAGCGTCGCCATCTCCGCGAAGAACGCCCCGATCCCCTCGGAGGGCATGCCCCTGCCGGGCTCGGCGGCGGGGACCGTGGGTCGCTCGATCTTCTGGGTCGGTCCGGGCGGCGGGACGACCTGGCGGGCCGGTGGCGCTGGCGTCGCGGCGCGCCGGGTCGTCTGCGACCGGGTCGGCGCCGGGGGCGGCACCGCGGCCCGGAGCGTCATCGGGCGAGCGGGAGGCGGCGGCGCCGGCGGCTGAGCGTGGCGCGAGCCCGTGCCCCTCGACTTGCGACCCGTCCCCGACCTCGAGCGGGCGAGCGCCTCCGGGCTGAGCTTCGCGGTCCTTTCGTCCACCTTCCGGGGTCTCTTGCTCCGTCTGGTGTCGGACGCCTTCGAGCCCCTCGGCGTCGTGTCGTCGCCATCGGCGACCGCCGCGCCGGCCCCATCCTGGGCGCCCTCCTTGCGCACGGTCAGGAGAATCACGCCGTCACTGACGTCGCCCGGCGAGATCACCTTCGTCGTGCCCTTCGGCCCGCGCCTGCGGCCCCTCGCCGAGCGAAGGAAGACCGCGAACAGCCCCTCGGCCCAGTCGGTGTCCACTTCGGCCTCCCACCCTGGAGAGGCGAACACCTCGACCCTCGTCGACATGGCGCGCGTGATGCTCTCACGTCGACCGGAAGGCGGGCAAGTCGTCAGGGACCTTCGAGCAGCACCCGCACGATTCGCCGCCCCAGCTCCTGCGCCGCATCCCTGAGCGCCCGGTCCGACCGAGCCGTGTCGTCGTCTGCAAACCGCGACACCGACCGGACGGCTCGCGCGCGGATCTCGCCGAGGTCGGCCACCACCTCGCCGTCCCGCCGGATCAGCCGGAGCCGCACCACGATCGCTGCGCCCGACAGCGCCGCGACCGGTCCCGAGTCGCCTGTCCCGAGGGCCGTCACACCGTCATCGATGGCCAGCACCTCGCCCCGAAGTGTCGCGTCGGCCCGCGACCCAGGCGCGAGCCGGAGGGAGCGCGCGACGAGGATCTCGCGGCGCACCGCCTCCGCGACCCACGACCCGACGGCCACATGGGCGACGCGGGTCGTGAAGGTCTCGACCGCGATCGTGCGGATCCCCTCGGGTGCCTCCGACCGCGGCGGAGCGTAACCGCAAGGAGCGATGAGCATGTGGATCGCCGCGAGGAGCACTGCCTTCTCGCCTTCCTGTTTCATTCCTCCGGGACCCGCTCAGACCACGATCGAGACGATCTTGCCCGGGACGTACACGACCTTCTTCACGGGCCTTCCCGCGAGATGCGCCGCGACATTGGGCTCGCCGAGGGCCCGAGCCTTGATGGCGTCCTCCCCTTCCTCGCGCTCGGCGGTGATGCGGCCGCGGAGCTTGCCGTTGACCTGCACCGGGATCTCGAGGAGATCCTCGCGGGCGGCGTCGGCGTCGAAGCGGGGCCAGGGGCGGTCGATCAGGAATCCCTCGCCGCCGAGCTGGGAGAAGAGCTCGTCCGCGAGATGCGGCGCGAAGGGCGAGAGCGCTTGCACGACGACATCGACTGCCTCGCGCTGGACCGCCCGGTCGCCGTCGTCGGCCGGCGAAAACGCGTACATCGCGTTCACGAGCTCCATGATCGCGGAGATCGCGGTGTTCGCCTGGAAGCGCTCGATGTCCGTCTCGACGCGGCGGATCGTCTGGTGCGTGATCCTGCGGAGCGCCCGCCGTGCCGGGGTCGCTGCGGCGATGGTCGGATCGACGGGGCCCGCCGCCTTCAGCGCCTCGAGGTTGTCGCCGACGTATCGCCAGACGCGCTGCAGGAAGCGGTGTGCGCCCTCGACGCCGGTGTCGGTCCAGTCGATGTCCTTGTCGGTCGGGCCGGCGAAGAGGATGAAGACCCGCGCCGTGTCCGCCCCGTACTTCTCGTAGATCGCGTCGGGCTCGACCAGGTTGCCGTGGCTCTTCGACATCGCGTGGACGCGCCCGCACCCCTCGCGCCCACAGAACATGCACACCATCCCCTGACAGACCAGGCGCGTGAAGGGCTCCTCGGGAAGGTTCGCGGGGACGATGCCCATGTCGCGAAGCATTCGGTGGAAGAAGCGGCTGTAGATGAGGTGCCCGGTCGCGTGCTCGGCGCCGCCGATGTACTGGTCGATGGGCATCAGCGCCGCCGCCGCCCCCGGGTCGACCGGACCCTTCTCGTACCTGGGCGACAGGTAACGCAGGAAGTACCACGAAGAATCCACGAAGGTGTCCATCGTGTCGGTCTCGCGGCGAGCGGGGCCGGAGCAGCGAGGGCACTCGGCCTTGGTGAACGTCGGGTGCTGGGCCAGCGGCGAGCCGCCCACACCGGTGAACTCGACGTCCTCGGGCAGGATGATGGGAAGCCGGTCCTCGCGCTCGGGCACGATCCCGCACCGTTCGCAGTACAGCATCGGGATGGGGGCGCCCCAGAACCGCTGGCGCGAAATGAGCCAGTCGCGAATGCGGAAGCGCACCGCCTTTCGTCCCTTGCCCTGGCGCTCCAGCTCCTCGATGACCGCGAGCTTGCCCTCCTCGCTTGGAAGCCCATCGAACCCGGCGGACGCCGCCATCGTGCCGGGTCCTTCGTAGGCGTCCATCATGGTCGCCGGGTCCAGCGGTCCCTCCGGCGGCTGGATGACAACCTTGACGGGCAGCCCCAGCGTCCTCGCGAGCACGAAGTCGCGACTGTCGTGCGCCGGCACCGCCATGACGGCGCCCGTCCCGTACTGCATGAGGACGAAGCTCGCGACGTACACGGGCAGGCGCTCGCCGGTCAGCGGGTGCCGCGCGAAGGCGCCCGTCGAGACACCCTCGATCGGGACCTCGCCCGCCTCCCGCGCCTGCGCGCCAGCCTTCCTCGCCCTCTGGGCGAAGGCGCGAACGTCGTCCTCGTGCCCCCCCTGGCGGGCCAGCGGCAGCGCCATCGGATGCTCGGCCGCGAGGGACAGCGAGGTGACGCCGAAGAGCGTGTCGGGTCGGGTCGTGAACACCGCGATTTCCGCTTGCCCGTCCAGGGACGCCTCGAGCGGGAAGCGGATCTCGCAGCCGACGCTCTTGCCGATCCAGTTGCGTTGCATCGTGACGATCGCGTCGGGCCAGCACCCCTCGAGCGTGTCGAGACCTTCCAGGAGCCGCTCGGCGTAGTCCGTGATCCGCACGAACCACTGCTCGAGGTCGCGCTCCTCCACGCCCGTGCCGCAGCGCCAGCAGCGTCCGCCCACCACCTGCTCGTTGGCGAGCACGGTCGCGTCCTTCGGGCAGTAGTTGACGCTGCCGCCCTTCCGGTACACGAGCCCCTTTTCGAACATCCTGATGAAGATCGACTGCTGCCAGCGGTAGTAGCCGGCGTGGCAGGTCGCGACCTCGCGGTCCCAGTCGTACGAGTACCCCATGCGCCGGAGCTGCGAGCGCATGTGAGCGATGTTCGACCACGTCCACCTCGCCGGGTGGGTCTTCTGCTTGATCGCCGCGTTCTCCGCGGGAAGGCCGAAGGCGTCCCAGCCCATCGGGTGAAGGACGTCGAAGCCCTGCATCCGTCGGAAGCGGGCCAGTGCGTCGCCGATCGAGTAGTTGCGCACGTGCCCCATGTGGATCCGGCCGGACGGGTACGGGAGCATCTCGAGGACGTAGAGCTTCGGCCGCCCCCCCTTCAGCCGGAATGCGTTCGCCTGCTTCCAGCGCTCTTGCCAGCGTGGCTCGATCTCGAGTGGGTCGTAACGGTCGCGCATGTGCGGCGGAAGACTAGCGCAGACGGACGGCGGTCCGCCGAACCTCAATCCTTGAGCTTACCGTCGGCCCATTCCAGGAAGGCCTGGCCCGAGGCGAAGTCGCGCGAGGGGAAGCTCGTCGCGTCGATCAGGACCTGCTCGACCTCGGTCGCGGCCACCGCGGCTATGAGCGCGCGGATCCGTCCGACGAGGGTGGACAGGACCGGCGCGGCGGTGTGCGGCATGATGATGGCGAGGTGGCGCTTGTACAGGAAGACCATGTCGGTCTTGCGAAGCCGCTCGATCAGCGCGTCGAGGACCGACGAGTAGACCTCGTCCCCTCCGTCGGTGCCGTCCACCCCGACGATCATGGTGCTGAACGTCTGCTTGTAACGCTCGGCCCGCGCGACCTCCTCGCGGAGGCGCTTGCGGTACTGCCGCGCGTCGAGGACCGGGACCGCCGCGTCATCGCCCGAGGCGGCGAAGGAGAGGACGTCCCTCACGTCCTCCACCGTCCACTCCTTCTCGGGCACGAGCCGCGCCGCCTCGTCGACGAGCCTGCGCGCGAAACGTCCGGCCACCTTCGGGTCGGTCGTCACGGACTTGTAGTCCAGAATCATCTCGATCTTGGCCGTCTTCCGCGTCTCGGTTCCCATCTGTGGCCTCACCGTCCCGGGGCATGGTATCGGAAGCCCGGGGTCGACGTCCATCTGCGAGCAGCTTCTGCTCAGCGGCTACGGCGCCCCATGGAACCCCAGCAGCTTCTGGGTGCGTTGCACTAGTACCGCGCGGCGCAGATTTGGCCAGGGGTTGCGCGGCGATCCGGATCCGCCCGTACACGTGCCCGTGCCCGTGCCCGTGCCCGATCCGGGTCCGGATACGGCACCGGCCTTGCGGTCGGCCGCCGGGTCGGTGGATTG
>JACPQR010000002.1 GCA_016190375.1 Deltaproteobacteria bacterium | reverse complement strand
GACGATCGATCCCTGCGCGTGGTAGCCGACCGCCAGCGCTCCGAGGAAGATGAGGACGGTCTGCACCGTGGCCACGAGCATCTGCGCCAGGGTCACGCCGCCGAGCAGGCCCGCCGATCCGAGGCGGGTGAGCCTGAGCCTGCGGAGGGTTCCCTGCCTGACCTCGCGGCCGAGGATCACTCCTGGCTCGGGGAGGAGGAGTCGAATCGACCCTACTTCGTCGAATGAGCGTCACGACACGCCGGGCTTCGCCGATTGCCTGACGTGGAGCGAGGACCGCGTGCTCGTGGCCCACGGCGGCGCCGCCGTCACACTGCTCGACAGGTGGAATCCCGAGGCCCCCGTCCTCGCCGCGACCCTGCCGACCCGCGACTTCGCCCGCGAGGTCGCGACGGACGGGCGCTTCGCCTGCGTGGCGGACGGCGAAGCGGGCCTGACGGTGCTCGGCCTCGAGCGCGCCGCTCCGCGCTGACGGGTTCAGCCGGCGAGGCGAGCTGCGATACGCATCCGGGCAGGTCCGGTACGGTGACGGAATAGCCACCTTCGTCCTCGCGCCGGGGGAGGACCTTGTACTCACTCATGACCGAGGGATAGCATCGCTCAGTTCTTCAGCGCTCGTCGGAGCAGACAGCCGCTACCCGAGAAGTCGGAAGAAGATCGACGACGCGGGATCGGCCGGCGCGACGGGGCCGGCGAGCTGGCCGCAGAAGCGCAGGACCCAGGCGAGAGCACGGAAGGTTTCATGGCCCTGCGGGACGGCGCGACGTGCTCAGAGCAGTTGGAGCAACTCCTCGACCGTGAGCCCGGCACCGGCGAGGATGGACCGCAGCGTGCCTGGCTTCACGTTTCCCCCTCCATGGATCGGCACCGTGGCCCACCTGCGGGCGTCATCAGGGTGGCGCATGATCGCGTGGCTCCCCTGCTGCCGAACCTGAACGAACCCTGCTCGCTCGAGCGCCCTCTTGACGCGAGCGCCGCTGACCTGCGGGAGACGGGTCAAGCTGCTTGGACGCGGACGGTCGCGATTCTCGCGCGGGGCTCGGGCAGCGGGATCCCCTCCGACCGGTGGGCCTCGATGTATCCCGTGATCGCTTCCTGGATGTTCGCGAGGGCCTCCTGCTCGTTGTCGCCCTGTGACGCACACCCAGGGAGGTCAGGGACGTAGACCGAATAGCCGCCGTCCTCCTCGCGCTCGAGCACCACCGTGTACTGTCGCATGTCGTTGCTTAGGGTAGCATCCGGTTGGGTCTCGTTCTACCCCGTCTCCCCCGCGGCCACCGCAGGCGAGGCCTCGGCGGCTCGGTGGGCTCGCCGAGGTGGCGGAGGTAGCGGGCGATGCTGTCCGGGTCGGTCACGGGCGAGCTATGTCTCGAAGAGGTCCGCCTGGCCGGTGGACCTCCGGCGGGGGATCCGGCTCTTCCAGCAAGGGGGCGGCCGCGCCTCGGGGTGGCCTCCGCGAACTGCGCCGAGGACATCGTGTCCATGAAGATCCTGGCGGGGCGAGCGAAGGACGAGGACGCCACGAGCGTGATCGCGGCGCAGGGAAGCTCGCTCGATCTCGACCGTGTCCGCGAGACGCTGCAGCTCCTTCAGGCTGCGCTCGACGTGAGCGCCCTCTTGCCGCGCCTCGACGACGCGGTCCGTGTCGCCCGGCGAATCCGCTGAGGCTCCCAGGGCTCGGGGATCGAAGATCAACGTCCCGCGCCTGCGCAGCAGCGCGCGCCCAGGGTCGTGGCCGAGACCGACGGCGCGGTGCCCAGGTTCAGTGCGAACGCGCCCTCGTCCGTCCCATCGTTCCAGTCGCCGCCGCGGAGCGCCGCGGCCGGGAAGTTCTGCGCTCCGCCCTGGTTGCTTGCCGGCGAGACGTCGTACATCCAGTCGTCGCCGTACGTCGCGTTCGCCAGCAGCCCGTTCGCCGCCGAGTCCTTGCCGTGCCAGTCGGTCACCCACTCCCAGAGGTTTCCCGCCATGTCGTACGCGCCGAACCGGCTCACGCAATCGGTGTGCGACCCCGTCGCCGCCGGCGTCCCGTCGCTCGAAACGTTGCACTCCTCCCCCTGCGTCGTCCCGCCGGGGTCGGGAGTGCCCGAGGCGGCGGTCTGCCACTCGGCGTTCGTGCACAGGTGCTTGCCCGCGTTCGCGCACATCTGCGCGGCCTGGAACCAGGTGATGCTCGCCTGCGGCGTCGCGAGCGCCACCGAGCATGCCGCCGCGTACGTCGTCAGGCCACCGTTCTCATCGCCGCCCGACACGCCGCCGAGGGAGCCGGAGCCCGGACACGCGCTGACCTCGTAGCGGTCGATCCAGAAGTCGCCGACCTTGACCATCTCGTCGGTCACCGCGCCTTCGCCGAAGTCGACCGTCCTCGTGCAGATGTCGTAGCCGTCGACCGGCGCGTACGTGAAGCCCGGCGGGCAGAGCGCATCCTCGAGCACGACCAGACGAGCTTCGTTGGCGGCCAGGCGAGCTTCAACGGCCGCCAGGCGCGCGTCGAGGCTGGCCTGGCCTCCGCGAGCGGTCTCGACCTCGCCCTCGACCGCGGCGACATCGACATCGACCGCGGCGAGCGCCTCCACCGAAGCGTGGCCGGCGTTCGCGACGATCGCCTCGACCGCGGCCTGGTCGAGCCCGGTGTCGTCGTCCTCGCCGCACCCCCATGCGCCGCCCTGCCACTCGAGCACCTGCTCATCGGCGCACGCGCCCACCGCCGCGAGCGAGTCGGTCTCGGGGTCGGTCTGAAGGTCGTCGCCGCAGTCCCACGTCTCACCGTCCCACTTCGGCACCTGGCCGTCACCGCAGGCGAGCTCGCCGAGCGTGTCCGTGTCCTCGGGCTCCGCCGAGCAGATGACCTCTCCGCTCGCCGGGTCGATGCCGACGACCTTGTCGCCCGCGTCCACGCACGACCCGAAGGCGCTGTAGTCCCCCGCCGCGGGCGTGGCGCAGGCCCAGGCGCCGTCCCGCCACTCGACGAGCTGTCCATCCCCGCAGCCGAGCGCCGACGCCGTCGGCACCTCGGCCGGGTCGGCTGTCCGGCTCCGGTCGACCGAGCAGGCGAGCAGCCCATAGGCAACGAGCGCGATCACGAGCGTCCCCGTTCCGATCCTCTTCATCACGTCCCTCCTCATTGCCGCCAGATCCAGAGGCCCACGCCGGAGGCCGCCGCCGCGCCTGCCACCGAGAACGACACCGTCGCGCCCGTGGCAGCCGAGTCCGCCTCGTCCTCCGCCGCGTCCCGGTCGAGCACTCGCGACCCGAAGAAAGCCCCCGCCCCCGCCGCTGCGACGGCGACGCCCATCGCGATCCAGGGCGACCACGCCGGCGGCCGCCCCGCCTCCTCGTCGCGCTGGACGGACGGCTCTGGCACCGCAGGCTCGGGCTCGAGCGCCAGCGAGACCTCGAAAGGCCCGGGTGCCCGCGGCCGCGCCGTCGTGCGTGCCTGTCGATAGCCCGCTCGCCGAGCCACCACGACGATCTCGTCGCCGGGCTCCACCGGATGAGGCTGGTGGACCAGCGGATGCCCGTCGACGGTGAGCGCGGCGTCGGGCACGTTGGTGCGCACGCTGAGGAGCGCGACCTCGGAGCGGAGCTCCGCGATGTAGCGCGCCAGGTTGTCGCGGCTCGCGGGCGGCAGTGACCCGGCGTCGAGCTGCATGACCCGCTCGAACGCCGCAAGCGCCAGGGCATGGCGCCCGAGCGCGCGGAGACACGAGGCGACGTTGTAGACGACCTTCGGCGTCTCGCGGATCGCCGCCGCTCTCTCGAACTCGGCGAGCGCTCGCTCGTAGTCCGCGGCATCCGCGAGCTCGACGGCTCGATCGAAGTGCGCCTGCGCGCCGGGTGGGAGATCCTGGGCTCGCGCTGTCCCTGCCGACGACAGGAACGAGGCGAAGGTCACGGCAAGCCATGGACGGGTGTGCACGCTCGTTCACCTCACGATGTCGATGTCCCGCCCGGGCCGGTCGCGCACCAGATCCGGGACCTCCCGGGCCGGCGGGCCCTTCTCGGGGACCGCTCCGGTCCTCGTCTTCGACGGAGCCCTCAGCCTGGAACGGATGGGTAGCTTCGCAGCGGGCTCAGCCGCCGGCACCGGGAGCGCCAATGGCGCGTGTGTGTCGGGGGGGGGGGGGTAGGCGAAGCCGCGATGGACGGAGCAGGAGTCGCGGGATGTGCCGGCGCAAACGGCGTCGCGTGCACCGCGGGCGTCGCGTGCGCCTCGCCGCCACCGTCCTCGCCGCGCTCGCCGCCACCGAGCCAGACCACGAGCCCCACCGCGGCGGCCACGAGCGCGAGCGCTGCCGCGACGAGCGGGAGCCGCGATCGTGGCAGGCGCCAGGCCCGGAAGCTGGCGCTCGGAGCCGTCGCGAGCGGTGCCGGGGAGCTCCGTGCGACGCCGATCAGCGTCGAAGGGCTCGCCACGGCCGGCGGCATCGCGGCGTGCGCGGGCTGGTCGCTCGCACCGAGAGTGGACCTCGCCCCCAGGACCTTCTCGCGCATCTCGGCCGCCGTGGCGAAGCGGTCCTCACGGCGACGAGCCATCGCACGAAGGACGATCGCCTGGACCTCCTCGGGCAGGTCCGGGCGGTGCTCCCGCGGCGGGACGAATGGCTCGGTCGCGAGCTTGATGATGATCTCGTTGCTCGACTCGCCGTCGTAGGGGACCCGGCCGGTGAGCATCTCGTAGAGAATCGCACCCGTCGCGTAGAGGTCCACGCGTGAGTCGATGTCACGGTGACCCCGCGCCTGCTCGGGAGCCATGTAGTGGGCAGTGCCCATCACGATCCCGGTCCTCGTCAGCGACGTCGCCTCCTGCCCGCCGTCGGACGTCACCTTCGAGATCCCGAAGTCCAGCACCCGCACGAAGTCGTCGCGATCGCCGACCCGCGACAGGAAGACGTTCCCGGGCTTCAGATCCCGGTGCACGACGCCGGCCGAGTGCGCCGCGGCCAGCGCGTCGAGGATCTGCCCGGCGATATCGAGCGCCCGGTCCACCGCGAGCGCGCCGGAGGCCTCGAGCGTCTCGCCGAGCGAGCGTCCGCGCAGGAGCTCCATCACCAGGTAGTGCTGGCCGGTCTCGGTCTCGCCGATGTCGAGGACGGGGCAGATGTGATCATGCCCCAGCGTCCCGGCGATCTGCGCTTCCCGCTGGAACCGGAGGACCGCCTCGGGGTTCTTCGCGAGGTGTCCCTGCAGCACCTTGACGGCGAGCTTGCGGCCGATCTGGACGTGCTCGGCCTCCCACACGACGCCCATCCCACCCTCGGCGATCGGCCGGAGCAACCGGTACTTCCCTCCGAGGACCAGCCCCTCCAAGACGGATCGTAGAGTACTCTGCCCCACGCAACCCCACCAGCACCGCCGAGGCCGACGCGTGCCTCCGGCGCCAGCCGGGATGGTCCTCGCACCGCACGCCAATGGAGGTCCACCAGACACCACCGTGATCAGCCGAGCCGCGGTCCGCGTCCACGCGACGGCGCCGTGTTCGTACGCGCTGTCTGGCCTTCCGGATCTGGTCCTCCACACGCGCGGCCACGAGAACGCGGTAGGAGGTCACTGGCGCGCGCGATCCAACCTGGCCAAGAGCTCGTCGGTGGTGAGCACCCGCCCCGCTGCGATGTCCTCCTCGGAGGCTTCCAGAGCTTCGTGCAGCCGAGCTCGCTCGTCATCGTCCAGATCGTCCCACCCGTCGGCGGGCATCAGCTCGACCTCGGTGCCGTCAGGGAGAGTAGTGGCCTCGTCCAGGACCAGCCTTCCGCGTCGAACCGTCGCCTTCAGCGGTGACATCACCATCAGGATAGCCCGGTGCAGACGCCTGGGCAACGAACCGACGACGCAGGATTCGCGCGATGCCTTGCGGGTCGAGGAAGAGGGGACGGATCACGGTTTCTCGGTTTTCCAGGCCCAGGTTCACCCGCGTGAACCCCGAAGCTCAGACGTCTGAGCCTCCAGGTTCACCCACGTGAACGTCGAGGTTCACCCACGTGAACCTCCAGGTTCACCCACGTGAACCTCGATGTGGACCACATCAGAATCAAGTTCGGGACCCGAGCGGCTGCGACAGCGCCGCTGCCTGCTCGACCGCCAGCTCGACGCGGATCGCCCATCGCCCCTTGTCCCACCGCGGCCTCGCCACGGCGTGCCCGGCCACCCGCTTCCGCAACTTCCGCTGCAGCTCGCTCGCGGTCCGCCGGGTTCGCTGGCCCATCGCCGAGGACGCGGTGCGTGGTGGCGACAACATCGCGCACTGACGCCTCCCGCACCGTGATCCCGCCCGTCAGTACCCCTCCGTCGCGCTCGGGCCGAGCGGTGAGGCGCACGTGACGTACGCTCGCGAGCGCTGGCCCAACGAGGGCCTCGTGCACGCGACCGGCGAGTGGGTCGAGGAGACTGTCGACTGCGGGTTGGTCGGCAGCACGTCGGTGGCCGTGGGCTCGCGCGAGGAGGTGCACGTGGCGTACGCGTTCCGCGAGCTTGCCGTCGGCGCCGAATGGCACCACCGCTACGCCACGAACGCGGCGGGAACGTGGCGGATCGAAGAGGTGGACCGCGCGACGAGCCCAGACTGGCAAGACGCGCACTCCATCGCCATCGCTCTGGACGCCGACGGGCGCGTGCACGTCGCGTACATTCATCCGGATGGCTTGCGCCACGCGGTCAGCGACTTGGCTCGACCTAAGATGGCGTAGGATGGCAGCGCCCCGGCGCTCCCCGAGCTGCCTACTTCGTCGAATGAGCGTCACGTCAACTCCCGGCCGACCCCGTCGACGTGCTCCACTCCCTTCATCCGACCTATCCTGCGCCACGCCGTCCTCTCCGCGTTATGGTCAGGCGGGGTCCGAGCGACGGCTGCCGATGGACGACGAACCGCGAGTGCTCGCCTGCGTGAGACGCTTCACACCGGCGGGCTCGCCTTGGCCGGCGTTGCAGCGGCTCTCTGGGCCTGCGGCGCCGGCGACCCCGTGCGCCGCGCCCCGCCGGTGTCCGAGGGGAGCGGCCCGAGCGCGCCGCCCGCTGAACCGGTCGCGGCGGCGGCGCCCGAGCCCGTGGCGGTGCCGGCCTCCGGGTCGACGTGCCGCTGGCGGATCCCCGCGCCCGTGCCGCTCGGCCTGACGGCGCTCGTCGTCCCCGATCCGGCGCACGTCTTCGCGCTCGCGGCGGGCGGTCGCGCCTACCGGCTCGCGCGCGACCGCTGGGAGCCGCTCGGTGCGGGCGAGGCGGCGCCGCGCCCCCCGTCCGCCCTGCCGGATCCTTCTCTGCCGCCGGGCTGCCCGATCGCCGACGTCGTCCGGGCGGTGCGGACCCGGGACGGTGCCGTCGTGGTGCTCGACGGCCGAGGCGAGATCGCCGTGTGGCGCCGCCGACGAACGGTGCTGCGAGAGCGGGATGTCGCCGGCGTCGGTCATGGCTGGATCGAGGAGCCCCATGACCCCGGCTGGCTGCGCGCCCAGGGAACGGCCCCGCCGGACGCGGTCGCGCTCGTCGCCGTGGCGGAGGAAGCGTTCGTCGCGACGCGCGCCGGCGGGCTCGTCCGGGTGTCCCTCGACACGATGCTCGGCGCAGAGGTGGTCCGGCCCATCGTTCACGCGGACGCGCGACGCGTCCTGCGCCTGCTCCCGCTCCGCGACGGCGCCGTTCTCGTCGTGCGCCACGACGCGCTCCTGGTCGCGCCGGCACATGGCGCGGTCCGGCCGGTGGCGGCCGAGGCCGCCTGGATCGAATCGCTGGATCCCACTGCGGCGGCGCCGCTCCTGGTCGCGGCGGTGGGAAGCGACGGGGCGCTCGTCGCGCAGCACTCCGAGGCGCGGCTCGTGACGACCGCGGGCCCGAGGCGGCTGGACCTGGCGCGCGCTCCGGACGGACGGGCGCTCGGCGAGCTGATGGGCCTCGCGTCCGGCGGCGGCACGAGATGGGTGGCCGCGACCCTCACGGGAGAGATCCTCGCGGGCGACGGCGAGTCGCTCCGCGTCGCGGGCCGGATCCAGGAGCTCGACCAGGCGGACACGCCGACTCCCGTCGCGTTCCCGCTCGGCGCGTTCGGCGGCGCGGACGGTCGGGTGCGCGTCGCCGATCGCCACCGCCGACTCGGCTGCGTCGAGGCGGGGGCGGCGCTCAGCGCGTGCGGGCCCGTGCCGCGCGTCGCGCCGCGGCAAGTCCACCAGCTCGACGACGGGCTCGTGGTCGAGACGCAGGAGATCCGCACGGCGATCGTGGCGGCCGACGGCCTGCGCGAGGTGCCCTCCGTCCCCGGCGCCGACGGGATCTACGCCGGCACCTCGGCCGCGCCGGTCGCGATCGCGCGCGACGGGCGGGAGGTGCTCCGTCTGGACGCCGGCGCGTGGCGGCCGGTCGTCGCGCTGCCGGACGGCCTTTCGCCGACGGCGCTCGCGACCCGGAGTGGGGAGGCGCTCGTCGGCGGCGCGGACGGTTCGGTCGTGGCCTGTCCCATGCCGTGACGGCTCCGGAAGGGTCCACTTGCGCGTCGAGCTCACCGGCGGTGAGTCCGCCGCGTGCTATCGTTCCCGAGATGGCCAGTCGTCCCACGGTCGCGCTCGCGGGCACAGGCGACGTTCGCCGCATGACGGATGCCGAGTGGTGCGCGATGGACGAGGACGAGGAGGGCGAGCTCGTCGATGGCATCCTCGTGGAGGAGGAGATGCCGACCTGGATGCATGGAGCTGTCGTGGGGTGGCTGCTCCGAGCCCTGGGCTCGTGGTTGATCCCCCTGGGCGGGACACTGGCGCCTGACGTCAAGTTCTTGCTGCGGCCAGGACGCGGTCGCAAACCGGATATCGCGATGGTCGTGCCGCCTTCGCCGATGCCGCCGCGGACGGGAGCTCTGCGCAGGCCCGTGGACGTGCTGATCGAGGTCGTGTCGGCGGCCCCGAGTGACCACCGGCGGGACCGTCTCGAGAAGGCCGACGAGTATGCGGTGTTCGGCGTCCCCTGGTACTGGCTCGTCGACCCGGAGGCGCGCATGTTCGAGATCTGGCACCTCGAGCACGGCCGGTACGTCCGCGATCTCGGCGCGATCGGCGGCCGGATCGCGAAGGTGCCAGGCTGCCCCGGCCTGTCGCTGGACCTCGATTCGCTCTGGGCGGAGATCGATCGGCTGGGTCCGCCCGATCCCGCGGAAGGCGAGCGACCGGTGCGCCGTGCGCCGATCCGCAAGCGGGCCCGCCCTCGGCGCCGCTCCTGATCCGTCAGCCCACGACGAGGTCGTGCACCCTGGCGTCCATCTTCGCGAGCTCCGAGGTCGAACTGGGCGGCCTGTCCTCGTTCGACTGGTCGGGGCGAGAGGGGACGGATCACGGTTTCTCGGTTTTCCAGGCCCAGGTTCACCCGCGTGAGCCCCGAGGCTCAGACGTCTGAGCCTCCAGGTTCACCGACGTGAACCTCGATGTGGACCACATCAGAATCAAGTTCGGGACCCGAGCGGCTGCGACAGCGCCGCTGCCTGCTCGACCGCCAGCTCGACGCGGATCGCCCATCGCCCCTTGTCCCACCG
>JACPQR010000046.1 GCA_016190375.1 Deltaproteobacteria bacterium | reverse complement strand
TCTCGTGCTCAGGACGAGGACGGGGGGTAGTCGAATGTCCCGCATGGCCGTCGTCCTCGCGGCCGTGACCGCTGGGTGCGCGATGTCTCGCCCGCCAAGCGATGGCCGGCAGGCGTTGCCGGATCACGCGCTGAGGCTCCTGTGGCGGCGGAGCGTGGCGGACCGGCTCACGATGCCGTTCACCCCGATCGAGCGTTCCACGCCGGCGCTCGACCCCGAGGGGAACCGCCTGTTCATCGGCAGCTCCGACGAGCATCTGTACGCGCTCAGGGCCTCCGACGGATCGACGCTCTGGCGTTTCAAGGCTCGCGGAGCGGTCGCGTCGGAGGTCGCGTACGACGCAGCGTCGAAGATGGTCTACTTCGGCACCGACGACGGCTTCGTCTACGCGGTCGACGCGGACACCGGCGCTCAGAAGTGGCGCGCCTCTGCGCGCGGCGAGGTGCGGCGGCGCCCGGCCCTGACACCGGAGGCCCTCTACGTCGCCAGCGGGAGCGACCTGGTCCTCGCGCTCGACCGCGACAGCGGGCGGAGGCTGTGGCTCTACAAGCGGGACTCGCCCGAGGGCTTCGCGGTCGAGGGTCACGCCGGCGTCGCCCTGCGCGAGCGGCGCGTCTTCGCCGGCTTCAGCGACGGCACCGTGGCCGCGCTCGACTCCTCCGACGGAAGCGTGGTCTGGGAGCGGGACACGTCCGCGGACCTCGAGCCCGCCGACGAAGACTCGTCCTTGCCGCAGTACCTCGACGTGGACACGACGCCCGTCGTCCGCGACGGCATGGTCTGGGCGGCCTCGCAGGCTGCCGGCATATACGCGCTCGACGAGCGCGGGGGAGGCGTCCGCTGGCGCCGCGATGACCTGCAGGGCGTGGGCGGCCTGGCTCTGGCGCGATCGGAGCTGTACGCGGCGTCGAGCCGGACCGGTATCGTCGCGCTCGCCCCCGCGACGGGCCTGACGCGTTTCGAGGTCAGGCTGCGCCGTGGCTCGACGTCGCTGACCTCGCCCGTGGTCGCGAGGGACCTCGTCCTGGTCGGATCGAGCGAGGGTGGAAACCTCTACGCCATCTCGCGCTCGTCGCGCAACGTCGTGACCATCGTGAATCCGGGCGACGGTTTCAACGCCACTCCAATTGCGCTAGGCCGGAGGGCCTTTGCGCTGTCGAACGGTGGCGTCGTGTACTCGTTCGAGATTCAATGAGGGCATGCGGGACCTCGAGGCGCTGGCGCCCAACCTCCAGCTCGTCGACGAGATGTGGCAGAGATGGCGACGCGATCCTTCCTCCGTCGATCCTTCCTGGCGTGCGCTCTTCGAGCCCGTGCCCGCTCGCGGGGTCGAGCCGAGATCCGCGCCTCCGATCTCGGAGCGAGCCCAGGCCGCGGCCCGTACTCCGTCGCCGCTTCTGACGTGGGACCTGGGCGAGAGCCTGCTCATCGCCGCGGTCCACCAGCTCCTCGCCGCGTTCCGCACCGTGGGCCATCTCGCCGCCGACCTCGACCCGCTGGGGATGCGAAAGGTCGACGCGCCGGCGGAGCTGGACCCGGCGCGCTACGGGTTGACCGAGCCGGACCTCGAGCGGCTCGTGCCCATCCCGGCGCTCTGGGGCGGCGGCGAGGGGAGGGCGGAGCTGAGCTGGGTCCTCGATCACCTCCGGGAGACCTACGCGCGATCGATCGGCGCCGAGCTGATGCACGTCACCTCGCCGCTCAAGCGGGCCTGGCTCTGCGAGCGGCTCGAGGGCTCGAGCCCCCCGTGGCTCGACGCCGCCGGCGCTCGGCTCGTCCTCGAGCAGATCGCCTCTGCCCAGTCGCTCGAGCGGTTCCTGCACGCGAGGTACGTCGGCACCAAGCGCTTCTCGCTCGAGGGCTGCGAGACGCTCGTGCCGCTGGTCGACATGGTCCTCGAGCACGCGGGGGCGGCCGGAGTGGTCGAGGTCGTGATCGGGATGTCGCACAGGGGCCGGCTGAACCTCCTCGTGCAAATCATGGGCAAGCGGCCCAGCGAGATCTTCTCCGAGTTCGAGGACATCCACCCCGAGGCGACGCTGGGCGCCGGGGACGTCAAGTACCACCTGGGCTACTCCAAGGACCACGTCACGCGGCGCGGGCACGGGGTGCACCTGTCGCTCGCTCACAACCCGAGCCACCTTGAGGCGGTCGATCCGGTCGTCGCGGGCCGGGTGAGGGCCAAGCAACGGCGCCTCCGCGATCGCGAGCGCAGGAAGGCGATGGGCCTCGTCATCCATGGCGACGCGGCGTTCGCGGGTCAGGGGCTCGTGGCCGAGACGTTGAACCTGTCCGAGCTTCACGGCTACCGCACGGGTGGGACCGTTCACGTGATCATCAACAACCAGATCGGCTTCACGACCCCGCCGGAGGAGTCGCGCTCCACCAGGTACTGCAGCGACGTCGCGAAGATGCTCGAGTGCCCGATCTTCCACGTCAACGGCGAGGATCTCGGCGCGGTGGCGCACGTGGTCGAGGTGGCGATGGCCTACCGCCAGACCTTCGGCAACGACGTCGTCATCGACCTCTTCTGCTACCGGAGGTACGGGCACAACGAGGCCGACGAGCCCGCGTTCACGCAGCCGCTCCTGTACCGCCGCATCGAGGAGAAGCGATCGGTGCACGACCTGTGGGCCGAGCGGCTGATCGGCGAAGGCGCCGTCACGCGCGAGGAGGTCGACGCGACGCTCGTGCGCGTCGCCCAGTGGCTGGAAGGCGAGTGGGAGCTGGCCCGCGCGGCGGACGAGCGTCCCGAGGTCTCGACGCTCCAGGGCGTGTGGGAGGGCTACTCGGGTGGTCCCGCGGGCCAGGCGCGGGCGCTCGAGGCGGACACGGGAGTCGAGGCGAGCCGGCTCGGGGAGATCGCGGCGCGGGCCACGACGTTGCCGCCCGGGTTCCATCCGCATCGCAAGGTTGCCCGGCTCTTCGAGCTTCGCGCTGCGATGGGACGCGGCGAGCGACCGATCGAC
>JACPQR010000066.1 GCA_016190375.1 Deltaproteobacteria bacterium | reverse complement strand
CTTCCAGAGCTCGTTCTACGCCGGCGCGCACGCCGCCCTCAACGCCCTCGGCGAGGCGGAGATCGAGCGTCTGATCGACGAGAGTCTCAGCGTCTGGGGACGGTTCCAGACGGTCATCGAAGACGCCGGCGCCGACGCGATGTCGACCGGCGGCACGACGACACGGGTCCGCTGGTGGGCCCGAACGGGATGTTGAGAGTGCTGCGATGAGGCAGCCCTGAAGGGCTGCCCCATCGAAGCCAGAACGCGAGGCTTCAGCGGAATCGGTGGGGCAGGGCTTCAGCCCTGCCAAAGCGGGGAGAGCGTCATGCCCACCGTCAAGAACTGGCAGCTCGGCCGCGAGATGGCCTATCCGTACGAGGCGAAGTACCCGGCGCGGCAGTTTGCCTTCGTCTTCAACACCAACCGCTGCATCGCCTGCCAGACCTGCACGATGGCCTGCAAGAGCACGTGGACGTTCTCTCGCGGCCAGGAGCTGATGTGGTGGAACAACGTCGAGACGAAGCCCTACGGCGGCTACCCCCAGAACTGGGACGCGAAGATCCTGTCGATGCTCGACCGGCAGAATCCGGGTGGGCAGGTCTGGGACGCGCAAGCGGAGGGTGGGCCGTACGGCGTTTTTCGAGGAAAGACCATCTTCGAGGCCGCCCAGACCTCGGCCCGACCCGAGGGGGCGCGCGTGCTCGGGTACCTGCCGACCGACGAGGAGTGGCGCTTCCCGAACATCTACGAGGACGTCGCCCGCGAGACCGGGACGGCAGAGCCCGCCCCACGCAGCTACCCGCAGCGCGCCGAGCTTCCCGAGCACGCGACCTGGTTCTTCTACCTGCAGCGGCTCTGCAATCACTGCACGTACCCCGCTTGCCTGGCCGCATGCCCGCGCAAGGCGATCTACAAGCGGAAGGAGGACGGGATCGTCCTGATCGACCAGGAGCGGTGCCGGGGCTACCGGCGCTGCGTCGAGGCCTGCCCCTACAAGAAGCCCATGTTCCGGTCGACGACGCGCGTGTCGGAGAAGTGCATCGCCTGCTACCCGCGCGTGACCGGGCAGGATCCGCTGACCGAGGGGCAGCCCATGGAGACGCGCTGCATGACGTCCTGCGTGGGAAAGATCCGGATCCAGGGCCTCGTCGAGATCGGCGAGGACGGCGCCTGGGCGCGCGAGCCCCAGAACCCCATCTACTTCCTCGTGCACGAGGCGAAGGTCGGACTGCCCCTGTACCCGCAGCTCGGGACCTCGCCCAACGGCTACTACATCCCGCCGCGCTGGGCTCCGCGGCCGTACCTGCGGCAGATGTTCGGGCCGGGAGTCGACCATGCCCTCGAGGCATACGCCGCGCCGTCCCGGGAGCTCCTCGCGGTCCTCTCGCTGGTGCGCGCCACGCAGCGGATCATCCACCGCTTCGAGATCCAGGAAGGGCCCAAGGTCTTCGAGCGGGAGATCAACGGCCGACCCTGGGCCATGTACAACGACACCATCATCGGCTTCGACAAGCGCGGCCACGAGATCGTGCGGACCACCGTCGAGGAGCCGATCCACGTCCGAGAGGCCAGGCATGCAAACTCGATCTGAGGCCGTCGGGCGAGCCGTCCTGTACGGAAGCCTCTCGAAGCTCCTCCTCCCGCCGGACGAGGAGACCGCCGGCGCCATCCGCTGCGGCCGGATCGGCGACGAGCTCGAGGCGGCGCTCGCGATCCTCCCCGGCGCGCCGCGAGGTCGAGCGGAGCGGATCTGGCTCTTCGCGCGGGACACCGAGGATCCCGAGGCGCGCTACTTCCGGGCCTTCGACCATGCGCTGGTCGGGACCGCGCCCCCGTTCGAGACCGAGTACTCCGGCTCGGAGCCGTTCCTGAGGACGAACGATCTCGGCGACGTCGCCGGCTTCTACTCCGCCTGGGGGCTCCGGGCCCGCGGCGTCAAGGAGCGGCCGGACCACATCGGCGTCGAGGCGGAGTTCATGAGCTTCCTGGCCCAGAAGGAGGCCGCCGCCCCTGACCTAGTGCCTTCGGGAATCGTCGCGCCGTGCGAGGATTCTGGGGCCGTTGCGAGAAGGGCGAGCGCAGGCGGGCTTCGCCCGCCGGAGCGAGGTGGGGTGCGGGGAGGCGCGAGCGGCAGCGAGCCGCCTCCCCGCTCTATGGAGGACCTCGTCGGGCTCTGCACGAGGGCGGCCGACAGGTTCCTCGTCGAGCACCTCGGCGGCTTCGCGCCGTTCTATGCGGAGCGATTCGCGAGGGCCGCGCGGGACGCCCTGTACGTGGAGGTCGTGCGGCTCCTGGCCGACGTGGTGACATGGGACATGAAACGGCGCGGGATCGAGGCGGAGCACCGGCACCGGAGCGCGCCCGTCGTCGTCGGCGTCGCGGGAGGTGAGGCATGAGAGCGGAAAGAGCGCTGTGTCTCGTCCGTGTCCTGGTCGGTGTCGCAATCCTGGTTCCCTCGGTCGCGGCGGCCGAGTCGCGCGGCCGCGAGCTCTACAAGCAGCACTGCGCTCCGTGCCACGGAGAAACCGGCGACGGGCAGGGCGAGCTCGCCTATCTCGTGTACCCGAGGCCGCGCGACTTCACGCGGGGCTCCTTCAAGTTCCGGTCGACGCCCTCGGGCGAGCCGCCGACCGACGCGGACCTGATGCGCACGCTGACGAACGGCCTGCCGGGAACGGCCATGCCCTCCTGGCGTGGTTTCTCCGAGGCGGATCGGCGGGCGATCGTCGAGGTCGTCAAGTCGTTCGCGCCCCGCCTGTTCGCCCGCGAGGGTCACCCCGTGGCCATCCCCGATCCGCCCGGCGACCTGTCCTCTCTCGCGACGCGCGGCCGCGCCGTGTTCCAGCGGATGCAGTGCTACCAGTGCCACGGCCAGGGCGGCCGGGGCGACGGGCCGTCGTCAGCCACGCTCAAGGACGACTGGGGCGTGCCGAGCCGTCCCTTCGACTTCACGCGAGGAGCAAGGATGCGAGGAGGCTCGATGCCCCGCGACATCTACCGGACCTTCATGACCGGCGTCGATGGCACGCCCATGCCCTCCTTCGCGGATTCCGTGCCCGAGGACGAGCGCTGGCCTCTCGTGGCGTACGTGATGTCGCTGTCTCGCGGGGGAGCGCGCGCGCCCACCCGGGGCCCGGTCGAGGTCCGCGAGGTGGAGCAGGCGGCCCTCGATCCGAATGACGGGATCTGGCGCGAGGGTCCGGCGACGACCGTCGAGCTGCGCCCGCTCTGGTCCCGGGACGAGTACGCAGACACGGCATCGGTGCGCGCCGTGACCGACGGCCTGCGTCTCTCCGTGCTGGTCGAATGGGAGGACGCCCGCCGCGACCAGAACAACTTCCGGGCGCAGGACTTCCGGGACGCCATCGCGATCCAGTTCCCGGTCGCGGTCGACGGCGAGGCCATCAACGCCGCCGACCTGCCCTTCCACGGGATGGGCGCGCGGAGCCGCGCCATGAACATCTGGCACTGGAAGGCAGACTGGCAGGCGGACCTGGGCCGCGGCGTCCGTGACCTCGATGCCATCTACCCGCGCAACGCGACGGGCCAGTATCCGCGCGACTCCGAGGAGCGCGCTCAGTTCTACACCGGTCGCGCCGCAGGGAACCCCTTGTCGAGGGCCAAGCGGACCTCGGCGGGCGAGGAGCTCAACGCGACCGCCCCCGGCACGCTCACGAGCCAGCCGCAGGAGAGCCAGGAGCTCGAGGCCAAGGGCGTCTGGGCCGAGGGCAAGTGGAGGGTCGTCTTCCGCCGAAACCTGGAGAGCAAGGACGGAGAGAACGGTCTGGACGTCCAGATGGCGGGCCTCGCACACGTGCCCTTCGCGCTCGCCATCTGGGACGGCGCTGCCGGCGACCGCAACGGCCAGAAGATCGTCTCCACCTGGTCGGAGATGATCTTCCCCGGCGGCGGAGTCGGCGGCGGCTGCGCGCTCGTCCGCCTCCCTACCCGGCACGGCGCCGCGAGCGCCGCGATCTTGGTCGCGGTCGCTGCGACCATCGCCGTCGGGCTTGGCGCGCGGCGGTCGAGACGCCCCCGTTGACGGCGTCCCGCCGCATCGACGCGAACCGCTGCAGGCCTGCCTCGAGCGGTTCTACGAGTCGTTCGGGCTCGCGCGCGACGGGGACGAGGGAAGCAGAAGAGCCGCCGCAATCGCGCGGTTTTCGCGCAGGTCCTTCGCGAATCGAGTGGCCCGAAGCCCGAAGCTGACCGCCGCACCCAATCCGAGTCACTCACTCCCGAGAGAGTCGCGCAATTTTCTCGCCCGTGAGAGTGTCTGGCGCAACGCTTGCCGATGCTTCGGCGGGAGAACCGAAAAAAACGCGCTTTCCTGACGGCACGGTGCTTGATAGTGGGTGTCGCCGTGGGATCCGTCCGGGCCGGCTCGATTGGTGCGCTCTTCCTGGTGACCATGGGTTTCTCGGGCCGCGCAAGCGCGCAAGATGCGGCGGCCTTCTTCCGCCAGAATTGCGCGAGCTGCCATACCATAGGTGGCGGTCGAACGACCGGACCCGACCTGAAAGGCGCGCACGAGCGCCGCAGCCGGGCCTGGCTCGAACGGTTCATCCTCGACCCGCCCGGAACGATCGCCAGCGGCGACGCGACGGCGACGAAGCTGCAACGAGAGGCGCGGGGAGTCGTCATGCCGCGAGTGGCGGGCGTGACTCCGACGGTCGTTGGCCAGCTCATCGATCTGATGAGGGCGGAGAGCGCGCTCGAGCGCTCGCAGTTCGCAGGGATGGCGTCGGCGCAGCGGCCGCTGACGCGCGCGGACGAGGCGCTGGGTCGGGCGCTCTTCAGCGGCGCCCGGCGGCTGGAGGCAGGTGGGCCGCCGTGCATGTCCTGCCACACCGTGCGCGGTCTCGGCGCGCTCGGCGGCGGACGGCTGGGGCCGGATCTCACCGGAACCTACGGGAAGCTGGGAGGCCAGCAGGCCCTCGCCACCTGGCTCGCCTCGCCTCCCAGCCTGACGATGCAGCCGGTCTTCAAGGGGCATCCGCTCACGCCCGACGAGGCGCTCGGCCTCGTCGCCTACCTGAAGAGCGCCGGATCGCGAGGCGGCGCGGCAGAGACCAGCAGCGTGAACTTCGTCCTGCTCGGCCTCGTGGGCTCGATCTTCTCCCTCGTCCTGTTCGACTTCACCTGGCGGCGCCGCTTCCGGGCCGTGCGCCGCCCCCTGGTCACCGGAGGCAAGCGATGATCGTCAGAGGCCCGGGCGAGCGGAGGCGGATTCACTCCGCCGTAGCGAGGGGGGGGTCTGGGGGGGGCCGCAGGACCCCACCAGCAAGGTGCCCTGTTCGCCGTCGCATGGTCCACGGAGGCAGGCAATGAGCGGCAACGGGAAAGGCAACGGCAACGGAAGGTCGCTTCCGCTGATCCGTGACGACGTCACGCCCGAGGGCCGCCGCTGGGAGGAGTTCTACCGGCACCGGTGGCAGCACGACAAGATCGTGCGCTCGACCCACGGCGTGAACTGCACGGGGAGCTGCTCGTGGCAGATCCACGTCAAGGACGGGATCGTGACCTGGGAGATGCAGGGGCTCGACTACCCCTTGCTCGACCCGTCCCTCCCGCCGTACGAACCGCGAGGATGCCAGCGGGGCATCTCCTTCTCGTGGTACCTGTACAGCCCGCTTCGCATCAAGTACCCGCTGGTCCGCGGCGCGCTCCTCGACCTCTGGAAGGATGCCCGGACCAAGCACGACGATCCGGTGGAGGCCTGGGCCTCGCTCGTCGGAGACCCTGCCTCGCGGACGCGCTGGCAGCGCGCGCGCGGCAAGGGCGGCTTCAGGCGCGCGAGCTGGGACACCGTCCTCGAGCTCATCGCCGCCGCCGAGATCCACACCATCAAGACGCGCGGCCCCGACCGCATCGCGGGCTTCTCTCCGATCCCTGCCATGTCGATGGTCAGCTACGCCGCGGGCGCGCGGATGCTCCAGCTCATGGGCGGCGTGTCCCTCTCTTTCTACGACTGGTACTGCGACCTGCCGAGCGCCTCGCCCGAGACCTGGGGCGAGCAGACGGACGTGCAGGAGTCGGCCGACTGGTACAACGCGAAGATCCTCGCGGTCATGGGCTCGAACCTGAACATGACCAGGACGCCCGACTGCCACTTCGCGGCGGAGGCCCGCCACAACGGCACGAAGATGGTCGTCTTCGCGCCCGACTTCAACCAGGTCGCGAAGTACGCGGACGAGTGGATCGCGGTGAACGCCGGCCAGGACGGCGCGTTCTGGATGGCGGTCAACCACGTGCTCCTCAAGGAGCTCCACCACGAGAAGAAGGTCCCCTACTTCCTCGACTACGGGCGGCAGTTCTCGGACGCGCCGTTCCTCGTGGAGCTCGAGGACAGGGGCGGCGTCTACTCGCCGGGACAGCTCGTCAGGGCGAACCGGCTGAAGGGCTACTCCCAGACCGAGAACGGCGAGTGGAAGTTCCTCGTCTGGGACGAGCTGACCGGCCAGCCGAAGATGCCGGCCGGCGCGGTCGGACACAGATGGGGTCAGGAGAAGGGCAAGTGGAACCTCAAGCTCGAGGACGCGCAGGAAGGGACTCCCATCCGCCCGGCCTTGACGCTCCTCGGCGATTCTTCCGCGGCCGTCCACCAGGTCAAGCTCGACGACTTCGGCCACGGCCGGGCGATCGCGCGAGGTGTGCCCACGAGGACGATCGAGACCGCGGACGGCAAGAAGCTCGTCGTCGCGACGGTCTACGACCTCTTGATGGCCCAGTACGGAGTCCCGCGCGGCCTCGCCGGCGCGTACCCCGCCGACTACGACGACGCGGAGGCGCCGTTCACGCCGGCGTGGGCCGAGAAGTACACGGGGATCGACAGGAAGAACCTCATCAAGTTCGCCCGCGAGTGGGGCACGACCGCCGAGCTCACGAACGGCAAGTGCACCATCATCCTCGGCGCCGGGATCAACCACTGGTACCACGCGAACCTCATGTACCGGGCCGGAATCCACGCGCTGATCTTCTGCGGCTGCGTCGGCGTCAACGGCGGCGGCCTCGCACACTACGTCGGTCAAGAGAAGCTGGCGCCCGGCGAGTCGTGGGGCGCCATCGCCTTCGGCAAGGACTGGTGCAAGGCCTCGCGCCTGCAGAACGCGCCGAGCTGGCACTACGTGCACACCGACCAGTGGCGGTACGAGAAGTCCTTCACCGACTACCACACGGTCCCCGAGCAGCACGATCCGAAGAGCCTCGCGACCGGCCACACCATGGACGTGCAGGTCAAGGCCGTCCGGGGCGGCTGGCTGCCCTTCTACCCCCAGTTCGACCGCTCGAGCCTCGAGGTCGTCACGGACGCCATCGCGGCCGGAGCGACCGATGACGCCGGGGTCGTCAAGTACGCGGTCGAGCAGCTCTGCGCGAAGAAGCTCCGCTTCTCGGTGGAGAACCCGGACGCCGAGGAGAACTGGCCGCGCGTCTGGTTCATCTGGCGCGGCAACGCGCTCATGTCCTCGAGCAAGGGCCACGAGTACTTCCTCAACCACTATCTCGGGACGCACCACAACGACATCGCGAAGGAGGTCGCGAAGGACTCGGTGCGCGAGGTCACGTGGCTCGAGAAGGCGCCCCAGGGAAAGATGGACCTCGTCGTCGACCTGAACTTCCGGATGGACACGTCCGCGCTCTACTCGGACATCGTCCTGCCGGCGGCCACCTGGTACGAGAAGAACGACCTCAACTCGACGGACATGCACAGCTTCATCCACCCGCTGTCCGCCGCGGTGCCCGCCTGCTGGGAGTCCAAGAGCGACTGGGAGATCTTCAAGGCCATCTCGCTGAAGTTCTCCGAGCTCGCGCCGCGGCACTTCCAGGGACCGGTCAAGGACCTCGTCGCGACCCCGCTCGCTCACGACACGCCGGCCGAGATCGCGCAGCCCGCCATCCTGGACTGGACGGCCGGTGAGGTCGCGCCGATACCGGGCAAGACCATGCCTGGCCTCGCCGTCGTCGAGCGGGACTACCGGAACCTCTACCACCAGTACGTCTCGCTCGGTCCGCAGGTGCGAGCCAACGGCCTCGGCGCGCACGGCACGCACTACATGGTCGAGGACTTCTACGACGAATTGCAGGCCTCGAGCCGCTCCGTGGAGTGGGGCGGCAAGCGGTATCCGTCCCTCCGGATGGACGTCGACGTGTGCAACGCCATCCTCCGCCTCGCCTCCGTCACGAACGGCGAGCTCGCCTACCGCTCGTACAAGAACATGGAGGCGAAGGTCGGCCTGCCGCTCGCCGATCTCGCCGAGCGCGTCCGCGACGTGCGGATGACGCACATGGATCTGCAGTCGCAGCCGCGGCGGCTGCACAACAGCCCGATGTGGTCGGGCCTCATCGACAAGGGGCGCGCCTACTCGCCGTTCACTTACAACAAGGAGCGCCTCGTCCCGTGGCGCACGCTGACGGGCCGGCAGCACCTGTACCTCGACCACCCCGGCTACATCCAGTTCGGCGAGCACCTCCCGACGTACAAGCCGAAGCCGACTCCGACCCAGTACGCGGACCTGATGTGGACCGAGGATGCCGCCGAGCGGGGGGCTTCGGGGGGGGACCGAAGGGCACCCACCGGCTCGATAATGCTCAACTACCTCACGCCGCACGGGAAGTGGCACATCCACTCGACCTACGGCGACAACCACCGGATGACGACGCTGTCGCGCGGCGTCGAGCCGTTCTGGATCAACGACCACGACGCCGAGGAGATCGGCGTCGTGGACAACGACTGGGTCGAGGTCCACAACGACCACGGCGTGGTCGTGACCCGCGCCTGCGTGAGCGCGCGCATCCCGCGGGGGATCTGCATCATCTATCACTCGCCCGAGCGCACCTACTCGGTGCCCAAGTCGCCGCTGAGGGGCGAGCGGCGCGCCGGGGGCCACAACAGCCTGACGCGCACGCGGCTCAAGCCGAACCTGATGGTCGGCGGCTACGGCCAGTTCACATTCCACTTCAACTACTGGGGGCCGACGGGCTGCAACCGGGACACCCACGTCCTCGTGCGCAAGCTCCCGAAGCTGGTCTGGTAGCGAGGCGACCGATGGACGTGCGATCTCAGATCTCGATGGTCTTCCACCTCGACAAGTGCATCGGGTGCCACACCTGCAGCATCGCCTGCAAGAACATCTGGACCGACCGCAAGGGCACCGAGTACATGTGGTGGAACAACGTCGAGACCAAGCCCGGCACGGGCTACCCGACGAGGTGGGAGGACCAGGAGGAGTACCGCGGCGGCTGGGAGGTGCGCGGCGGCAAGCTCCGCCTGCGCGCCAACGGCAAGGCCAAGATCATCACCAACATCTTCCACAACCCGTCCATGCCGAGCATGGACGACTACTACGAGCCCTGGACCTACGAGTACTCGGAGCTGATCCACGCGCCCGAGGGGCCCGACCAGCCCACGGCGCGACCGATCTCCATGGTCACCGGCGAGTACATCGACATCGAGGCGGGTCCAAACTGGGACGACGACCTCTCGGGCTCGCCCGTCTACGCCGAGAACGATCCAAACCTCGCCGCGCTGACGCCCGAGCAGCGCGAGCAGCTCTTCGCGATCGAGCGGCTCGTCTTCTTCTACTTCCCGCGCATCTGCAACCACTGCCTCAACCCCTCGTGCGTGGCCTCGTGCCCCTCGGGCGCTCTGTACAAGCGCGGCGAGGACGGCATCGTGCTCCTCGACCAGACGCGCTGCCGCGCCTGGCGCGCCTGCGTCTCGGCCTGCCCGTACAAGAAGACGTACTTCAACTGGCAGACCGGCAAATCCGAGAAGTGCATCCTCTGCTTCCCGCGACTCGAGACCGGGCAGGCACCCGCTTGCTTCCACTCGTGCGTCGGCCGGATCCGCTACCTCGGCGTGCTGCTGTACGACGCGTCGCGGATCGAGGAGGTCGCCACCAGGCCCGACGAGGACCTCGTCGAGGCGCACCGTTCGCTCGTCCTCGATCCGTTCGACCCGGAGGTCATCGCCGCGGCGCGCGCGAATGGGCTGCACGACTCGACCATCGAGGCCGCCCAGCAGTCGCCCGTCTACAAGTTCGTCAAGGTCTGGAAGATCGCGCTGCCCCCTCACCTCGAGTTCCGCACGCTGCCGATGCTGTTCTACGTGCCGCCGCTCCTGCCCGTCATGTCGAGCGCCGAGACCGGGAAGGTCGCGAACGTCTCCGACGGGCTCTTCCACGTCGCCGACGAGTCCCGGATGCCGATCGCCTATCTCGCGCGGCTCCTCGGCGCGGGCAACGAGGGCCTCGTGCGCTACGCGCTACGCAAGCAGCTCGCCGTACGCAGCTTCCGGCGGGCGGCGACCGTGGGCGACGTCGAGAAGAGCGCCGCCGAGCGGATGCTGGCCGAGGCCGGCTCGAGCCCCGAGGAGGCGGACGCGATCTACCGGCTCACCTCGCTCGCGACCTTCGACGACCGCTTCGTCATCCCGCCCGCCCACCGCGAAGAGGCGATCGAGATGATGAAGGACCCCTTGCAGCACAAGCAGGAGGTGGGTTTCGGTCTCAGTGTCGCACCGCGGAGGGGGCTGTGAAGATCGACTCCAAGCTCTACGAGCGACTCGGGTCGCTCTTCGTCTACCCCGGTAACGGTTACGGCGCCCTGGTCGCCCTCGCCCAAGAGAGGCTTCACGAGGTGCAGCCGGACGTGATGCTCACGCTCGAGCCCTTCGCGAGGTGGGTCGGGACGACGCGGGTCGAGGAGATCCAGGAGCACTTCACCGCGACCTTCGACATGAACCCCTCGGCCTGCCTGGAGGTCGGCTGGCACCTGTTTGGCGAGAGCTACGCCCGAGGCGACTTCCTGGTCTCGATGCGGGGCCTGATGCGCCGGCTCGGGGTCCCCGAGTCCGCGGAGCTGCCCGACCACCTGAGCCACGTGCTCCAGGTCCTCGGCCGGCTCCCCGCCCAGGAGGCCGCCCCGCTGGCTGCAAGGGTGCTCCGAGCGATCGACAAGATGATCGCCGGGCAGCCCGAGTCGAGCCCGACGCGCGCGCTCGTCGCCGCGGTCCGGGACCTCGTCGCCGCGGCGTGCCCGGAAGGGCGCACGCGCGAGAAGGGAGGAGAGCTCGATGCTTGACGGGCTCCTCACCTCGCTCGACGGGATCCTGCTCGGGACCTTGCCCTACGTCGTCATGGCGCTCTGCCTGATCGGCACGATCCATCGGTACCGATCGCAGGCCTTCACCTACTCGAGCCTCTCGTCGCAGTTCCTCGAGAACCGGCATCACTTCTGGGGGTCGGTGCCCTTCCACTACGGCATCCTGACGCTCACGGCCGGGCACCTCGTCGGCTTCGCGATACCGCGCTCGGTCCTGGCCTGGAACGCCGTTCCAGTCCGCCTCTACGTCATCGAGGTCGCGGCCTTCGTCGCGGGGCTCCTCACGCTCGTGGGCCTGGTGAACATCGTCGTTCGCCGCCTGACCGACTCGAAGTCGCGCATCGTGACCTCCGGGATCGACTGGGCCGTCTACCTCCTGCTCCTCTCGCAGACCGTCACGGGTCTGGGCACCGCCATGTTCTACGGCTGGGGCTCCTCCTGGTTCGCGAGCTCCGCCTCGCCGTACCTCTGGTCGCTCGTGACGCTCCAGCCCGACGTCTCCTACGTCACGGCCTTGCCGTGGTTCGTGAAGCTGCACGTGATCGGGGCCTGGCTGCTCATCGGCCTGTTCCCCTTCTCGAGGCTGGTCCACATCCTCGTCGTCCCGAACCCCTACCTCTGGCGAAAGTGGCAGATGGTGCGGTGGTACTGGGACAGGCGGACGATTCGCCGGGCGGAGTAGGCGCGCCGTGACTTCCCAGCGCCGCGCGACGTCGGTCCTCGCGATGAACACCTTCGCGTTCATGGTGTGCTTCGCGTGCTGGATGCTGAACGGCGTCCTGGTGACCTTCCTCGTGGACAACCAGGTCTTCGCCTGGAACAAGGCGCAGATCGGCTGGCTCCTGGGCGTGCCGGTCCTGACGGGCTCGCTCGTCCGGCTGCCGCTGGGCGTCCTCACCGACAGGTTCGGGGGGCGGGTCGTCTACGGCCTCTTGCTCCTCGTCGCCGCGGTGCCGATGTACCTCGTCGGCCACGCCCAGAGCTATGCGGGCTTCCTCGCCTGCGCCTTGGGCTTCGGGCTGGCGGGCGGCGCGTTCGCCGTGGGCATCGCGTACACCTCCCTCTTCTTCCGCCAGGAGCACCAGGGGACGGCGCTCGGGGTCTTCGGCGCGGGCAACGCGGGCGCCGCGCTGACCAGCATCGGAGGCCCGATCCTGCTGCGCCACCTCACGAACGGCGGCGCGGACGTCGATGCGTGGCGGACGATGCCGAAGCTGTACGCCGCGGCGCTCGTCGTGACCGCGGTCCTCTTCTTCGTCTTCACCGAGACGCGAAAGGTCGAGGCCGCCAAGGCCAAGACCATCGCGATGCAGCTCGCGCCGCTCCGGAACGTCCGCGTCTGGCGCTTCGGCCTGTACTACTTCTTCGTGTTCGGCGGGTTCGTCGCGCTCGCGCAGTGGCTCATCCCCTACTACGTGAACGCCTACTCGATGTCGATCGCGACCGCGGGCCTCCTGGCGGCCTGCTTCAGCCTCCCCTCGGGCGTGATCCGCGCGCTGGGCGGATTCATCTCCGACCGCGCCGGCGCGCGCCGGACGATGTACTGGATCCTCGCGGTCTCGATCGTCGCGCTCTTCTTCCTCCTGATCCCGCGGATGGAGATCGAGTCGCCGGGCCAGGGCGTGATGGCCCAGCGAGGCGGAGTCGTCACCTCCGTCTCCCCGTCCGAGGTCGTGGTCGGCGAAACTCGGTATGCGGTCGCGGTTCGCACCGGCCGCCGTCCCGCCGAGACCGCCCAGGGGCTCCTGGTGTGGCCGCGGAGCAAGTCCTGGCAGGAGCCCGTCGTCCGGGTCGGCGAGCACGTGAAGAAGAAGCAGCTCCTCGCCAGGGGGATCACCAGCATCTTCTTCCAGGCGAACGTCTGGATCTTCACGTTCCTGGTGATGGTCATCGGAGTCACGACCGGCATCGGGAAGGCGGCCGTCTACAAGCACATCCCGACCTACTTCCCGCGAGAGGTCGGGGTGGTCGGGGGGATCGTGGGCGTGATCGGCGGGCTGGGCGGCTTCGTCTGCGCGTTCCTCTTCGGCTAGCTGCTCGAGGCGACCGGGCTCTGGACGACCTGCTGGCTGTTCCTCCTCGGCGTCGCCGGCATCTGCCTGGCATGGATGCACGTGGTCGTCACGCGCATGACCAGGACGTCGGCAGCGGAAGGCATCGAGGGGCCCGAGGAGGAGATCGAGCCGATCCTGGCGAGGCTCAGCGTCCCGCCCGTCGTTGCCGCTGCGCCAACGGAGGCACGTACATGACCAGCATCCCGACACCGGCGGCGAAGGCAGGCGGGCTCGCGGCCTGGGAGCCCGAGAACGCGGAGTTCTGGGCCGCACGCGGAGCACGGGTCGCGAACCGGACGCTCTGGATCACGACCGGCTCGCTCACGCTCTCCTTCGCCACGTGGTTCATGTGGAGCGCGATCGTGGTCCGCCTGCCGGAGCTCGGCTTCCCGCTGTCGGTGGGCCAGCGCTTCTGGCTGACGGCCCTGCCGGGGCTGGTCGGAGCGACGCTGCGCATCCCGTACTCGTTCGTCGTCCAGATCTTCGGGACACGCTCGGTCGTGACCTTCGCGACGGCGACGCTCCTCGTCCCCAGCGTGGGCGTGGGCCTCGCGGTCCAGGACCCCCAGACACCGTACTGGGTCCTCCTGACCCTCGCCGCGAGCGCCGGCTTCGGCGGCGGCAACTTCGCCGCCTTCATGTCGAGCACGAGCTTCTTCTTCCCGAAGGCCAAGCAGGGCACCGCGCTCGGGATCCAGGCCGGCCTCGGCAACTTCGGCGTGAGCCTCGTCCAGTTCCTGACGCCCGCGGTGATCGGCGCCTCCATCTTCGGCGCGACCGGCGGCGAGCCCATGGACTGGGCCGGGCCCAACGGCACCAAGTCGATCTTCATCCAGAACGCAGCCTTCATCTGGGTGCTTCCGGTCGCCTTCTTCACGATCGCGGCGGCGCTGGGCCTCAAGAGCATCCCGGTCAAGGCCACGATGGGCGAGCAGAGCGTCATCTTCCGGCGCAAGCACAACTGGCTGATGACCTCCCTGTACATGATGACCTTCGGGTCCTTCTCCGGGCTCTCCGCCGCGTTCGCGCTGCTCATCCGGGAGGTCTTCGGAAAGGTCGAAGGCGCGCCGGATCCGCTGAAGTTCGCCTTCCTCGGCGCCCTCATCGGATCCACGACACGGCCGATCGCGGGCTGGGTCTCGGACAAGGTCGGCGGCGCGAAGGTGACGATCCTGAGCGGCCTGTTGCTCCTCGGCGGATCGATCGCCATCACGGCCTTCACCGCGCCGCACTCGGCCTCGGATTTCTGGCCTTTCCTCGCGATCATGCTCGTCCTCTTCCTCGGTGCCGGGATCGGAAATGGGTCCACGTTCCGGATGATCCCGGTGATCTTCCCGCCCAAGGAGGCCGGGCCGGTGCTCGGCTGGACCTCCGCCGCCGCGGCCTACGGCTCCTTCATCCTCCCGATGCTCTTCAGCTGGTCCCTGGGCAAGTACGCGTCGGTGAACGCGGCCTTCATCGTCCTCGCGGTCTTCTACGCGGCGAACCTGGCGATCTGCTGGTGGTTCTACACGCGCCGGGGCGCGGAGGTGCGCTGCTAGTGACGCGCAGGACCGTCATCATCGTGGTGCTCGTCTGCCTGGCCCTGGGCGCGGTGATCTTCGCCCAGGCGGCGACGGTGCGCCTGCCCGGCAACGACCAGGGCTACTCGCCGGTGCAGCCGATCGCCTACTCGCACCGGCTGCACGCGGGCGAGCTCGAGGTGCCTTGCCTGTACTGCCACTCCGGCGCCGAGAAGAGCCGGCACGCGGGAGTTCCGTCCGCCAGCGTCTGCATGAACTGCCACCGCTTCGTGACGGCCACGCAGGCGCAGGTCCAGGAGGAGGAGGCCGCGGCGCGGCGGGCCGGGCGAGACCCGCGGCCCGTCTTCTCCCCCGAGATCCGCAAGCTGTACGACGCGCTCGGCCTCGGTACCGACGGCAAGCGCGATCCGAGCAAGAGCCAGAGGGCAATCCGCTGGACCCGGGTGCACCACGTCCCCGACTTCGTCTCGTTCGACCACCGCCGCCACATCGCGGCCGGCGTCGAGTGCCAGAGCTGCCACGGCGACGTCCAGACGATGGAGCGCGTGTCCCAGTCCTCGGACCTGTCGATGGGCTGGTGCTTGAGCTGCCATCGCGACTCCAACGCCCGGGCCAAGGCCGACCGCGATCCCCACCGAGCGTCCACCGACTGCGTCGTGTGCCACCAATGAGAACGAAGGTGCTCCATGGGCTCGAGGAGCAGCGAACGGAGGCGGATTCAGATCCTCCCCGAAGGGGACTCCGCCGTAGTGAGCGGGCTCACCGAGCGTTCACGCGGGGGGGGCCCGCGGGGGGGGCTAGCCCCACCCGCGCTCAAATCGAGGACGGGCGGGTGCACCTGAACGCCGTGGACCCGAACGCCGGCCGGGCCGAGGCGGCCGCCGGGGCGGGCGAGCACGCGGTGAGCCGCCGATCTTTCCTCCGCGCCGCTGGCTTCGCCTTCGCGGGCGCCGCGGTGGCTGGTTGCGATCGCGCGCTGACTCATCGCATCGTGCCCACGCTCGACCAGCCCGAGGGGCTGACGCCCGGTCGGGCGCTCCACTACGCCTCGACCTGCGGCGGCTGCACGGCAGGCTGCGGCATCGTCGCCAAGACCCGCGACGGGCGTCCGATCAAGCTCGAGGGCAACCGCGACCATCCCGTCTCTCGCGGAGGGCTCTGCGCGGTCGGTCAGGCGATGGTCCTCTCTCTGTACGACTCGCAGCGGCTGGATCACCCGACCGCCGGGCGCGAGAGGTCGAGCTGGGCCGATGTCGATCGGACGATCACCCAGAAGCTGGCGCGCATCCGCGAGGAGCGCGGCGCGGTGCGGATCCTGTCCTGCTCGATCACGAGCCCGACGACGCGCGCCGTCATCGAGCGGTTCCTCGGCTCCTTCGCGGACGGAAGGCTCGTCGAGGTCGACGCGCTCTCGGCGTCCGCGATCCTCGACGCTCATCTTCGTACCCACGGCGTTCGTGCCCTCCCCCGCTATCACTTCGAGCGCGCAGAGCTCATCGTGAGCTTCGACGCGGACTTCCTGGGCACCTGGATCTCCCCGGTCGAGTTCACTGCCGGCTGGCGGGCCGGGCGCGTGCTGGACAACCACCCGCACCGAATGTCGACCGTCGTGCAGGTCGAGTCGCGCCTCTCGCTCACCGGCGCGAAGGCGGACGAGCGGATCCCCGTGCGGCCCGACGAGATCGCCGGGCTCGTCGGCGGCCTCGCGGGCCTCGTCGGAGCGCGCGCTGGACGGCGCATCGTCACGGGAGCCCCGGAAGCGGACGCGACGCTCGGCGACCTCGCTGATCGACTCTGGCGCGCTCGCGGCAGGGCGCTGGTCGTCTCGGGCACGAACGACGCCGGCGTCCAGGCGGCGATCAACGCGGTCAACGAAGCTCTCGGTGCCTACGGCACGACGCTCGACATCGAGGAGCCCTCGTACCAGCGGCGCGGAGACGACTCGGAGGTCGCCGATCTCGTCGGTCAGATGCGCGCTGGGCGGATCGCGGCGCTCCTCGTCCACGGCTGTAACCCTGTCTACGAGCTCCCCGACGCGCTCGGGTTCGCCGAGGCGCTCGAGAAGGTGCCCCTCAGCGTCGGGTTCGCCGACCGCCTCGACGAGACCACGAGCCTGACGAGCTACGACTGCCCCGACCACCACCCGCTCGAGTCCTGGGACGACGCCGAGCCCGTCGCCGGCGTCCTCACCGTGACCCAGCCGACCGTCCGTCCGCTCAGGGGGACGCGAGCGTTGCGCGAGAGCCTGACGGCGTGGACGGGAGCGGGGGAGCGGAGGACCGACCGCGACATCCTGCGGGCCCACTGGCGCGATCACCTCTTCCCGCGCCAGTCGGCGCATCCGACCTTCGACGGCTTCTGGGACGAGACGGTCAGGCAGGGCTTCGCCGTCCTCGCCGCCGAGAGGGCCCTGCGAGCCTTCGATTCGAGCCGCGAGATTCCCTCGCCCGCCGCGCGCGTCGGGTCGGGCATGGCGCTGGTCCTGTACCCGACGGTGGCGATGCACGCGGGCCAGCACGCGCACAGTCCGTGGCTGCACGAGCTCCCCGACCCGATCACCAAGGTGGTCTGGGACAACTACGCCTCGCTCGCCCCCGTCACCGCGAGGTCGCGCGGCATCGAGCAGGGCGACATCGTGAAGGTGACGGTCGGAGAGCGGCGGATCGAGCTGCCCGCCCATATCCAGCCGGGCCAGCACCCGGAGGTCGTCGCGATCCCCCTGGGCTACGGTCGCATGGGCACCGATCGCTTCGCGGGGATCGGCCCGGAGTGGCTCCAGGGCCGGCCGACCGTCGAGCGCGGCCAGACGGTGGGCACGCGTGCGGCCGGCCTCGCCGTGCTCAGGGACGGAGCCGTGCAGCTCCCGGACGTCGAGGTCGAAGTCGCGAAGACCCGCCGGCGCGTGAACCTGGCCTGCACGCAGGACCATCACCAGATCGAGGAGCCGAAGGAGATCGGCGGCGAGCGCCGCCCCGTGGTGCAGGAGCTGGGCTTCGCGGCGTTCGAGGCCGGCGAGCGTCCCGAATCTCACGAGGAGGAGCTGCGCTCGCTCTGGCCCGAGGACCATCCGATGCGCGGCCACCACTGGGGGATGGTGGTGGACCTGTCCGCCTGCACCGGCTGCAGCGCCTGCGTCATCGGCTGCCAGGCCGAGAACAACGTGCCGGTCGTCGGCAAGGACGAGGTCGCCCGCCACCGCGAGATGCACTGGATGCGGATCGACCGCTACTACGCCGACGAGGCCGGCCGCATCGAGACGCTGATGCAGCCCCTGATGTGCCAGCACTGCGAGAACGCGCCCTGCGAGACCGTCTGCCCGGTCCTCGCGACCGTGCACAGCTCGGAGGGGCTCAACCAGCAGGTCTACAACCGCTGCGTCGGCACGCGATACTGCGCCAACAACTGCCCGTTCAAGACGCGGCGCTTCAACTGGTTCGACTACCGGCACGAGGACCGCATGGAGAACATGGTCCTCAACCCCGAGGTGACGATCCGGACGCGCGGGGTCATGGAGAAGTGCTCGATGTGCGTTCAGCGCATCCAGGAGGCCAAGCACGAGGCGCGGCGTCTCGGGACGAAGATCACGGACGGCGAGGTCGAGACCGCTTGCCAGGAGTCCTGTCCCTCGCGGGCCATCGCGTTCGGGGACCTCAACGACCCGGACAGCGAGGTCTCACGCCTGCGCCGCGACCCGCGGAACTACCGGGCGCTCGAAGAGATCGAGGTGCGCCCGTCCGTCTCCTACCTCGCCCTCGTGCGGCCCGGCTCCCGAGGAGGCCGCCATGGCTGACAGGACCGAGCTTTACGATCGCGACGAGTCCTTCGCCGTGAACGGGCGACCTGATCGGCCCGGGCGAGGCGCCCATCACGGATCGGGCCACGGCTCTCACCTCGCGCCCTTCCGCGTGCCGTTCATCGACGGTGACAAGACGCTCGCGCAGGTCACCGACGAGGTCTGTGCGCCGCTCGAGCGCAAGTCGACCCTGGCGTGGAAGGCGACCTTCGCCGTGGCCTTCACCGCGATGGCGATCGGCGTCGCCTGCGTCGCCTACCAGATCGCCACCGGGATCGGGACCTGGGGCCTCAACAGGACCGTCGGCTGGGCCTTCGACATCACGAACTTCGTCTTCTGGATCGGCATCGGGCACGCCGGCACGCTCATCTCGGCCATCCTCTTCCTCTTCCGGCAGCGGTGGCGCACGTCGATCAACCGGGCCGCGGAGGCGATGACCATCTTCGCCGTGATCTGCGCGGGTCTCTTCCCGATCATCCACATGGGTCGCCCGTGGCTCGCGTACTGGATGCTCCCGTACCCGAACAGCAGGGGATCGCTCTGGGTGAACTTCCGTTCGCCGCTCCTGTGGGACGTCTTCGCGATCAGCACCTACTTCCTGATCTCGCTCGTGTTCTGGTACCTGGGCCTCGTCCCCGACCTCGCCACGGCGCGCGATCGCGCGAAGTCGCCGCTGCGCCGCCGGCTCTACGCGATCTTCAGCCTCGGCTGGAACGGCTCGACGCGCACCTGGACGCGTTACGAGACCGTGTACCTGCTCCTGGCCGGGCTCGCGACGCCGCTCGTGCTCTCGGTGCACACGATCGTCAGCTTCGACTTCGCGACCTCGGTGATCCCGGGCTGGCACACGACCATCTTCCCGCCGTACTTCGTCGCGGGCGCCGTCTTCTCGGGGTTCGCGATGGTCCTGACGCTCATGATCATCGCGCGAAAGACCCTGCGGTTCGAGGAGTACATCACGGTCCGCCACATCGAGGCGATGTGCAAGATCATCATCGTCACGGGCGGCTGCGTCGCCCTCGCGTACGGGACCGAGTTCTTCACCGCCTGGTACTCGGCCAACGGCTACGAGCGGTTCGTCTTCCTGAACCGCGCGATGGGACCGTTCAAGTGGGCCTACTGGACGATGGTCGGCTGCAACGTGCTCGTTCCGCAGCTCCTGTGGTCGAAGAAGGTCCGCACGAACGTCGCGCTGGTCTTCGTGCTCTCCCTCCTGATCAACGTGGGGATGTGGTTCGAGCGGTTCGTCATCATCGTCACCTCGCTCAGCCGGGACTACCTGCCCTCGAGCTGGTCCGGCTACAGCCCGACGCTCATCGAGATCGGGACGCTCCTCGGCAGCTTCGGCCTGTTCTTCACGCTGTTCCTCCTCTTCTGCCGGGCCCTGCCGGTCATCGCAATCGGCGAGGTCAAGGGCGTCCTCGGCTACGCCCGGGGCGCCAGGAAGGGGGCCGGTCAATGAGGCGCGATTCTCACGGCGTCCCCGGCCTGCGTGGATCCCCGAGGCGAGGCGAGCAGAGGCGCCTGATGGTGGCGGCCTTCCGGAGCGAGGACGACGTCCTCGCCGCGACCCGCGAGGCGCGCGAGAAGGGCTACGAGATCGTGGACGTCTTCACGCCCTACGCCGTCCACGGGCTCGATCGGGCGATGGGGCTTCGGCCATCGCGCCTCACGTTCGCCTGCTTCTTCTTCGGCCTGTTCGGCCTCGTCGGCGCGCTCGCGCTGCAGTTCTGGTCCTCCGCCGTGAGCTGGCCGATCAACGTCGGCGGCAAGCCCTGGAACTCCTGGCCGGCCTTCGTGCCAGTGGCCTTCGAGCTCACGGTGCTCTGCGCGGGTCTCGGCTCGGTCGCTGCGCTCTTCTGGCGAGCGCGGATGTTTCCGGGCAGGGCGCCGTGCCTGTCCGATCCGCGCGTGACGAATGACCACTTCGTCCTCGTCCTGGCCCAGAGCTCGGCGGCCTTCGACGCCGACGAGGTGCGCCGCATGCTCGCGCCGCACGACCCCGCCCTCGTCCATGAACGAGTGGAGGATGCGCCGTGAGCGCGCGAGGCTGGCTCGTCGTCATCGCGCTCGGGGTTCTCGCGGGATCACTCGCCTTCAACTGGGCCGTCCGGCCGGACTTCTCCAGACCCAACTACGCCGTCTTCACGGAGATGGCGAGCTCCGTCGCCTACGAGTCGCAGTCGTCGACCGCCCCGGTCCCGGTCGGCACGGCGCTCGCGGCGCCGTTCGCGATCCCGCGCGAGCTGCCGCCCTTGCACTACGACGCGAGCGAACAGAGCGCCCGGCGTGCGGGGACGGAGCTTCACAACCCCTTCGGCGCGGGCGACGGCGCCGCGCTCGCGAGGGGCCAGAAGGTCTTCGCGACGTTCTGCCAGGTCTGCCACGGCGCCGGAGGTCTCGGTGACGGGCCCGTCGTGCGGCGTGGCGTCCCGCCGCCCCCGTCGCTCCTCGCCACGAACGCCCGCTCGCTGCCGGACGGTCGCATCTTCCACGTCATCACGTACGGACAGGGCAACATGGCCTCGTACGCCTCGCAGGTCGATCGGGACGACCGCTGGCGGGCGGTCCGGTTCATCCGGTCGCTCCAGGCCGCACAGGCGCCGGATGCACAGCCGCAGCAGGCCGCTCGGCCGGCGCGGGCTGCACAGCCGCCTGAGGCCGCACGATGAGCGCGCGAACCGCAGGATGGGCTCCGCCCCGGGCGTTGACGAAGACCCTGACCGGCATCGCGGTCGCGGGAGCGGTGACGCTCGTCGCCGGCCTGTTCGTCTCGCCGCACCGCGCCTGGGGGAATCTTCTTCTTGCCGGCTACGCCGTCCTCGGGCTCGCGCTCGGCGGCGTGTTCTTCGTGGCGCTCCAGCACGTCACGAAGGCGGGCTGGAGCACGGCGCTCAGGCGCGTCCCGGAGGCGATGTCGGCCGCGCTGCCGATCGCCGCGGCCCTCCTCGCGCTCGTGGCGATCGGCGGGAGCCACATCTACGAGTGGACCCACCACGAGACCGTCGCCGGCGACGCGATCCTTCGGGCCAAGCAGGGCTGGCTCGACCTCCCGTTCTTCGTCGGCCGCGCCGCTGTTTGCTTCGGGCTCTGGCTCCTCTTCGCCTGGCGGCTCTCCGCCAACTCTCGCGCGCAGGACGGCGACGGTGATCCCGGCCGCACGGCCTCGAACGTCCGGCTCTCGGCCGTCTTCCTGCTCCTCTTCGCGCCCACCTTCTCGGTCGCGACCTTCGACTGGGTGATGTCGCTGGAGCCCCACTGGTTCAGCACGATCTTCGCCGTCTACAGCTTCGCTGGCCTGTTCACGTCGAGCCTGGCCGCGATCACCGTCGTGTGCATCGTGCTCCGCCGCCTCGGCGCGCTCCACGGGATCGTGACCGAGGAGCACCTGCACGACCTCGGCAAGCTCCTCTTCGGCTTCTGCACCTTCTGGGCGTACATCTGGTTCTCGCAGTACATGCTCATCTGGTACTCGAACATCCCCGAGGAGACCGCCTACTTCGTCGGCAGGACCTCGGGTGGCTGGCTCCCGCTGTCGATCGTGAACGTGGTCGCGAACTGGGCCCTTCCGTTCCTGCTCCTGCTCCCGCGCGCCGCGAAGCGGAACGAGAAGATGCTCCTGCGGGTCTCGTTCCTGGTCCTCGCCGGCCACTGGCTGGACCTGTACCTCATGATCATGAAGCCCATCCTCGGCGAAGCGCCCGCGCTGGGCCCCCTCGAGGTGCTCCCGCTCGCGGGCGCCATCGCGCTCGGCGCCCTCGTCTTCTTCCGCGCCCTCGGTCGCGCCAATCTGGTCCCGGCCGGCGACCCGACCCTCGGCGAGAGCCTCCATCACCACACCTAGCGCTCGAGGAGAGGGACGGCGAGCTCGAGCGGCTTTCGCCACCTGGTCCCGACGCGCACCGCCGCGAAGTCGCTGTCGGTCGTCAAGACGCGATAGATCTCGAGTCGCTCCGCGAGAGCGGCGACGCTCGCGTCGACCAGACCCAGCTCGAGGTCGGCGAACTTCCGATCGATCTCCATGGCTCGGTCGAGGTCGGCGCGGCTCGGTGGCTGATAGTCATAGGAGCAGACCCAGAGCTCCCGCATCAGTCGCCGCATCTGACTCCTTCTGGACCGTAGATGCCAATCCACTTCCGCGAGGACCAGGCCCGGCACGATCGCTCGAACACATCCCTCGAGCGCCCTCGCGTACTCGCGAGCACCCGCCAGCGCCAGGAGCCAGCCGCTGGTGTCCAGGATCAGAGGGGGGTCCTTCATGCGTCTCGATCGCCGAGCTCGTCGCCCATGAGGGCATCGATCTCACGCCTCGTGAGTCGCAGCCACCCCGTCCTCGGTGCGCGGTGTCGCCGGTAGGGCGCGGTGACCAACGCGATCCCTCGCCTGATCAGCTCCGACTGCGATATCCCCGCCGCCTTGCTGGCGCTTCGCAGCGCCTCGTCCTCGTCTCGCTGGAGGACGACCGTGGTTCGACGCTCCATATCCTCCATATACCCGGCCGCGATGGCCCAGGCAAGGCGTCTCCGAGAGTTGGAGCCCACCGAGACCCGACTTGACTGTTTCTTGCGAATGCGGGAGACCCGGACCAATGAGGGCCTGGAGACTCGTCTTTCTCGTGTTGGCTTCGGGATGGGTCGGGTGCGCTCCGGCGGCCGGGGGCGGCGGCGATGACGACGACTCGGGCGGCGGCGACGGCGACGGCGACGTCGATGGCGACACGGACACCGACGCGGACAACGACGGCGATCTCGACCGCCCGCCCGAGATCCCCGAGCCCGACCCGGACGCGTTCTTCGCGGACGACCCGCCGCCGCAGTACTGCGGGCCCGACGGGAACGCCGTCGATCCGCCGGAGCCGCCCGGCGGGACCCCCGAGTGTCCGGACGACAAGAACCGCGAGGGATGTCCCTGCGAGACGGTCGGCGAGGAGGCGCCGTGCTGGCCGGGGATGCGCGTCAACCGGGACCGCGGCATATGCCACGACGGGACGACGGTGTGCGAGCCGTTCAACGAGTTCTACGGCGCCTGGGGGCCGTGCGAGGACTACGTCATTCCCGAGGAGGGCGCCCGGCTGGGCCCCGAGGCCTGCATGTGCTTCTCCGAGGGCCGCTGGGAGATCGACAACCTCTCCCCTTGCTTCGTCGTCTACCCCGACGGGACGTACGCGGTGTCGTCGTACATGGGAGCCGGCGGCCAGGCGACCTGTCCCACGCCGCCGAACAACCCTCCGCCCGAGCCGCAGCCTGGAGAGGACTGGTCGACCAACCGGCTGACGGTCGACTGCGCCGGCCAGTTCGAGCTCTGTTACGCGCTCCGGGCCGGAGACGCCGAGAACCCGACCGACCAGGACTGCGTCGTCGCGTCGATCTGCACCGAGGCCTGGTACGAGGAAGCGGGCGTCGAAGAGGAGCTGCCGCCGCTGCCGGGATGGTCCGGCGACGATCCCGATTGCGCCGAGCGGTTCGCCCAGGACGGTGGCTACGGCGAGATGTCGGTCGTGGGCCTGAGCGTCGAGTGCGACGAGATCTCCGACGACGGCGATCCCTACGTCTTCAACCGCGTCCCCTATTGCCCGCTCGACTGCAACGAGCGCCCGAACGACGCGGACTGCGTCAACTGTGGCCAGGGAGGCTCGGGCAGTTTCTGAGCGCTACCTCGCCCGTCTCATCGAGACCGCATCGCGGCAGCAGCCGAGCCGCATCTCGCGCGAGCTCGCGACGTCCTCGGGGATGGCAGCGCGGTCGCAAAGCTCGAACCCGAGCCGCGCGAAGAAATCGCTCGCTCCCGTGGTCAGCAGATAGACCTCTGCTGCCCCGGATCGCGCGATCGCCGCCTCGACCAGCGCACGCCCGACTCCGCGCTTGCGGGCGTCCGGCGCCACCGCCACGGATCGCAAGAGAGCCCGCTCGCCGTATCGCTCCCACCCCGCGCAACCGACGACCGCGCTTCCTCCCCTCGCCACCATCATTCGCACGGGCGTGTCCTCGCCGTCGGGCAGGGGCAAGCCCGCGTCCGCGAGGAGCCTGGACACCGCCGCGTGGTCGTTCAGCGCGAGGTCGTCGATCGCGGCCGGTTCGCGGAGCTCCCCATGGTCGTCGCTCTTCGCCTCCACTGGCACGGGACGCATCCTCCGCACCTCCACTGGCCCGTCGAGGTGAGCCTCGAACCTCGACAACACGGCGAGCATCTCGGGGTCGCGCTCGACACGCACCTGATCTCGCGCGTAGTCCTCCTCGGTCGCATAGGCCACGAGCTCGAGGAGCAGGCCCGGGTCGTCGACGCTCTCGTACAGGCCCATCCGGATGCCACCGGGACCTTCATAGAACGGGAAGGCCTCACGGAAGAACTCGACGAGCGCGGCGCGGCGCTGTGGAGGGCAGCGGTAGACGAGGCTGACGATGGGGCCTGGGGGCACGGGCGGGCGGCTCATGGCGCCGCAGTCTAACGGATCCCCCGACAGAGCCGGGGGTTTCGCAGCGTGAGCCCATCAAAGGGGAACCGGCGCTTCGCGCGGGCGGCGCCGCGCAGCACCGCCTCGCGACGGCACCGGGCTTACGGCCCCTGTCGACACGCAGCTCGCGCGCGGGTTCGGTCGATTCGCAGGCGTGGTCGTGGTCGTGGTCGTGGTCGAGGCCGAATCCGGATCGTCCACGTCCACGACCACGTCTACGTCCACGTTCACACTCGCGCGGTGCTCCGGGAAACAGGGCGACGCATCCTTCGAGTACTTCGGGGATCTCACGGTGCTGTGCCCCCAATCTCGCGAGATGCCCCTCTCGGTCCGGTCCCGAGGGCTAAAGCTCGGGCGAGGAGGCGTGGGTGTTCTGGACCGACGACGCGCCCGGAGTGATCGCGCTGTCGGTCCTCGGCGAGGACGGGGGCGAGGGCATCGTGGACCGCTGGCTCGCCACGGTGGTGGCCGACACTGGCGCGCCGTGCGCTGGCCGGGAGGGCCTCGCGGGTCCCGTCGAGGGACGGAGCGTGGGTCCGTGGCGGCGGTGAGGAGCGGGAACCGCGCAGCCGTCCGCCATCGAGCCGCTGATTCCCCGTGAGCGTCTGCTAAGCTTGCGCGGAAAGCTCGATGTTCCGGCGAATCCTGATTGCGACAGACTTGACGGAAGCCTCCATGCCGGCGCTCCGAACCGGGCTCGAGCTCGCGACGCGGCTGGGCGCAGAGGTCGTCGTCCTCCACGTCGCCGAGCAGCCATTCGGCGAGCGCAGGTGGAGGATGCCATTCGAGCAAAGTGAGGAGGAGTTCCTCAGGGGACTGGGCCTCAGGCACATGGAAGCCGCTCACCGAGCCGTCGAGCTGCAGGTCGAGCGCGCCGCTCCCCGGCCGGAGCTCGACGTGCGGACCGTGGTGCGGACGGGCGTACCCGCCGAGGCGATCCCGGCCTCCGCCACCGAGGAGCGAGCGGACCTGATCGTGATGGGCACGCACGGGCGAACGGGCATGCAGCACGCCCTTCTGGGCTCGATCGCCGAACGCGTGGTCCGGCGAGCCCCCTGCCCCGTCCTGACGGTCCGGCCAGGGGAGCCCTAGCCGGAGGTTGAACAGGAAGGCGGGAAGGATGGAAGGACCGGATCGAGATTTTCCTTCCTGTCTTCCCGCCTTCCCGCCTTCCTGTGGATTCCTTCCGGGGCCGGCCACCGACTCGGGGGTGCGCGCTGCGACCCACCGCGGCCAGCCGGAGGTTGACGGAAGTCAGATCACGGCGATTGCGCGCATCGAATGCGGTCTGTGGCCGGCGCGGCGCATCAACTGCGCGTCACCGGCGCCCACGCCCCCGGCGCAAACGCGTAAAATGCGAGCAAATCGCCGCCAAACGCAGGGGCTGCGCTTTCTGGAGCGGCGGTTGCATGCGGACCCGTCGAAAAGGGGAAAAGCATGCGTCCGTTCGGAGTAGCCGCCCTCGTCGCCGGCCTCGTCGCCCTCTCCTCCACCCACGCAACCGCCGACGAGCCACCGCCGGCTCCGCCACCGCCGTACTCGCTTCCGTGGCAGCTCAGACCGGCCGCCGTGGCGACCGTCGTACGGTCCGATACCGCGGTCGCGTTCTATGAGGACGCGGCCGGCAACGGCAGCACCGTGGCCACGACGCTCCTCGGCTCCTACAAGCTCACCCCGTGGTTGGCGCCGCTCGTGAGGCTCGGGTTCGTGTCGAACGCTCCGGGCGGAGACGGATCCGGCGTCTCGCTCGTCAACCCGGTGCTCGGCGCGACCGGCCTGTGGCCCCTGGGATCGGACCTTCGGCTGACGGGCTTCCTCGGGTTCGCCATTCCCGTCGGAATGGGCGGCGGAAACTCGCCGGACGCCGACGCCAGAAGCGCCGCCGGCTCGGGAATCCTGGCGCGGTCGGCGATGGACAACGCGATGTTCGCGGTCAACTACTTCACGGTCTTCCCCGGAATCGACCTGGCGTTCGTGAAGGGCGGCTTCACGGCGCAGCTCGAGGTGACGGTCCTCGAGCTCCTCCGGGTACGGGGCGAGGAGGTCGACGCGGACGAGGCCCGGACCAACTTCACGGCGGGCCTTCACCTCGGCTACTTCGTGATTCCACAGGTCTCGCTGGGCGCGGAGCTCCGCTACCAGCGCTGGCTGTCGACGCCGGTCTTCGTGGAGGCGGACTCGAAGAAACGTGACACGCTCACGCTCGCGGTCGGGCCACGCTTCCACATCAAGCTCTCGGACACGATGTGGATCCGTCCGGGCGTGGCCTACGCTCGCGGCATGGACGACCCGATGTCCGGCCAGGACTACAACGTCGTGCAGGTCGATCTGCCGGTCTCGTTCTAGACCGTCGTTCTACACCGTCTGAGAGAAGCGGCGCTGCTTCTCGCTTGCCCTCAGGCGCGCGTCGAAGACCATGGCGACGTTCCGGACGAACACTCGCCCGATGGGAGTCAGCTCGATCTCCGATCCCGCGATCCGCACGAGGCCCTGAGACTCGAGCTGGCGCAGCTCTTCCAGCTCGCGCGAGTACAGACGCTGTCCCTCGTCACCGAGGTCGATCCAGAAGTTGCACATGATCTGCGTGATGACGTCGCGGCGCCGGCGGTCGTCCTCGGTCAGGAGGATCCCCCTCTCGGTGGCGAACTTCCCGGCGTCCACCGCTTCGTAGTAGCGCGAGAGCGGACGCACGTTCTGAGCGTAGGCTCCCTGGACGTCGCTGATGCCCGTGATGCCGAACGCGATCACGTCCGTCGCCGGAAGCACGGTGTATCCCTGGAAGTTGCGCCTGAGCACCCTCTGCTCCTGCGCGCGCGCGAGCTCGTCGTCCGGCAAGGCGAAGTGGTCCATCCCGATCGGCCGGTAGCCGGCTCCGACGAACGCCTCGTAGGCGAGCCGGAACAGCCCGAGCTTCTCCAGGCCCCTGGGCACGCGATCCGGCTCGATCCGCTTCTGATGGGGCCGCAGATCGGGCAGGTACGCGAACGAGTAGACCGCCACTCGGTCGGGCCGCATCGCGACCACCTCGTCGAGCGTGCGCTGCCAGCCCTGCGGCGTCTGAAGCGGCAGCCCATAGATGAGATCGAAGTTGATGCCTCGATAGCCGAGCTCCCTCGCGGCCACGAGCAGCGCCCGCGTCTGCTCGGGAGTCTGTATCCGGTTGACCGCGCGTTGCACCTCGGGCTCGAAGTCCTGCACGCCCATCGAGAGGCGGTTCCACCCGAACCGCGAGAGCAACGCGAGCTGGTCCGGCGTCGTCACGACCGGGTCTACCTCGACGGCGAGCTCCGCGCCGGGCGCGGCGCAAAAGCGGCTCGAGATGGCGCTCCAGAGCGCCTCGAGCTGCGAGAGGTCGAGAAACGTCGGGGTGCCGCCCCCGAGATGGAGCTGGCAGAAGGAGCGCCGCTCGCCCAGGAGCTCCGCGACCATCTCGATCTCCCGAGCGAGCCGGGCGAGGTACGGGTCGGCGCGCCCGCGATCATCGTGAGCGATCACGACGTTGCAGCCACAGTACGTGCACATCTCGCGGCAGAAGGGGATGTGGAAGTAGAGGGAGAGCGGGCTCGCGCTCCCCTGAGTTGCAGCCTCTCCCAGCTTGCCTGCCAGCTCGGCGGCGCCGAACGTGCCCGTCCACTCAGGAACGGTCGGATAGCTCGTGTAGCGAGGTCCCGGCACGTCGTAGCGCGCCAGCACGTCGGAAGTGACCTCGGGGAAGGTTCCCATTCCGGCTCCTTGTCGGTCGCAGCATATTTCGACCGCGGCGTGCACGCCACCAGGACGGAAACAAAAAAGGGTCGGCCTCGCAGGACCGAATCCCCGCCGAGACCCGCGACGGCGAAAACCTGCACGGCCGGGCCTGGCGGCGAAGCAAACGTGCACTAGGCTTGGACCGGTCTCGGATGCGCCTCGAGGATCTCGGTCTCGTCGGCAACTGCCAGTTCTCGGCCCTGGTCTCCAGGACCGGCGACGTCGTCTGGTGCTGTCTGCCGCGCTTCGACTCGGAGCCCGTCTTCTCCAGCCTCCTGGACGAGGAGGGCGGCCGATGGCTGATCGGCCCCGCCGACGGGAGCGTCGGGACTCAGCAGTACCTGCCGAACACGAACGTCCTGGAGACCAGGTTCCTCGCACCTGGGGGGAGCTTCCGCGTCCTCGACTTCGCTCCCCGTTTCGCCGAGCTCGAGCGCTACCACCGCCCGACGCGCCTCGTCAGGATCGTCGAGCCTGTCGAGGGGACACCGATGGTCCGGGTCGTCTGCCAGCCCAGGCTCGGCTGGTCGCGGAACGTGCCGACCGAGGTCCAGACCTCGGAGCACGTGTCGTTCGACGGCTTCTCGAGCCTGCTCACGCTCGCTACCGACACACCGTACTCCTACCTCGGAGGTCGGCCCTTCGCCCTCACGAGCCGCCGCTACTTCGTCCTCTCGTGGGGTCCTCCCGCGCTGGAGGAGCCCCTGGCCTCCACCTGCGATCGGCAGCTCAGGAGCACCGTCGCCTACTGGCAGCGATGGGTCAAGCATTGCGACGTCCCGCCCCTGTTCCAGGACGAGGTGATCCGCTCGGCCCTCGCGCTCAAGCTGCACTGCTTCGAGGACACCGGGGCCATCGTGGCCGCGACGACGACGTCGATCCCCGAGGCGCCTGGCAGCGGGAGGACGTGGGACTACCGCTACTGCTGGCTCCGGGACTCGTACTACGTGCTGGGCGCGCTCGGGTTGCTCGGCCACTTCGAGGAACGCGAGCAGTTCGTCCAGTATCTCCTGAACGTGGTGGGCGGCAGCCCCTCGCTCGATCTCGCCCCGCTGTACCGCGTGGATGGCACCTCGGAGCTGCAAGAGCGGGTGCTCGAGAACTGGCGGGGGTTCGAGGGCGAAAAGCCGGTGCGGATCGGAAACGGGGCTGCGACGCACCGGCAGAACGACATCTTCGGGGAGATGGTGCTCGCGCTGGCTCCGGTGTTCCTCGACGAGCGCTTCCGCGCCGAGCGAACCAGGGACAGCCTGGAGCTCGTCGAGCGCCTGGCGAAGAAGGCCATCGCCGTGGCCGGCTCTCCGGACGCGGGGATCTGGGAGTACCGCGGGAACTGGAGGCCTCAGACCTTCTCGAGCCTGATGTGCTGGGCCGGCGCGGACCGGATGGCGCGGGTGGCCGAGCGGCACGTCCCGAACCGCGCCGCGGAGTACCGCGCGGCCGCCGACCGGATCCGCGAGCAGATCCTCGCGAGCGGGTGGAACGCCGATCGCCGCACGTTCGTCGGCAGCTACGGCGGATCGGATCTCGACGCAGCGCTCCTCCAGCTCGCGCCGCTCCATTTCTTGAGCCCGGGCGACGCCAGGCTGGGGTCGACCATCGACGCCATCGGGGAATCCTTGACGAGGGACGGGTGGCTCTTCCGCTACGCTGCGGACGACGGCTTTGGTCAGCCGACCGTGGCCTTCACCATCTGCTCCTTCTGGTGGGTCGAGGCTCTGGCCGCCGCCGGCCGCCACGACGAGGCCCGCGCCGTCCTCGACCGTGCCCGCTCCGCGCGCTCACCCCTGGGTCTGCTCTCGGAGGACTACGAGGCCTCGACCGCGAGGATGTGGGGGAACTTCCCGCAGGCATACTCGCACGTGGGCCTCATCCACGCCGCGTACGCGGCTTCGCCGCGGTGGACGGACATCCTCTGACGGCTCCCAGGAAGCGAGGGACCTCCTGCATGAACGGTCCCTTCAGCGACGGGAGAGCCGTTCGCGGCGGCGGTCGGTCAGAGGCCGCCTGACGGCGGCAGAGACGGAGTTGGTGCAAGGCGACCAATCCGGAGGAACAGGCGACAGGCAACGGGCGACGGGCGACCGGGAACCGCCGGACGCCGGATGCCGGATCGGAATCCGGAGTCGAGGGCGTGACGTCAGCCCCTCCGGCCGTCCGGCAAATGCCCGCCTGTCGCCTGTTGCCTGTCGCCTGTTCCTCCGGGTCGATGACCGACTCCCGGAATTCTCGACCGTCGGCTGCCACCCAGGCAGAGCCGGGGCGAATCCCGGTCCTCGTAGCGTCGGCTCCGGCGCGACAGGGCGACGGCCACCAGGAATGGCAGCGCCCAGGACCGGCTGCCGCTTCCTCCCACCCGACACGAGCAGCCGTCGGTCGGCTCGTCGACCACGATGTCGCCGGCGTCGCGGCCGGGGGCGCCCGCGTCCCGACCGGGGGGGCCTCCTGCGTCCGAGCCCGGAGCTCCTCCGTCCTCGCCCGGCTGGCCTGGCTCCAGGCCCCAGTAGGCGGCCATCTCCTCCCAGCGCTGCCCGCATTCCCTGCCGACCGGCGTATCGGCGGGGCAGTCGAGCGGGCCCGTGATGTCATCCAGCGTCACGAGCGGCTCGAAGACTCCCGTGGCGGAGTCCCAGAGCGTGACCAGCACCGGAGAATCGTCCAGCGGACAGACGGCGACGTCGCCGTCGCGGGCCGGTTGCACGCAGCCGACCGGCCGCGGGCTGCCCTCGAGGGGCACGAAGTCGACGCCGTCCTCCGAAGCCTCGATTCCGCTGTCCTTCCACCCGATCCAGACCGAGCCGTCGTCGCGGACGATCGAGCCCACCAGGATCTCGTCGCGCTCTGCCACGGTGTCGAAGGTGTCCCCGCCGTCGGAGCTTCCGAGGACGGCAACATCGAACTCGCAGGCGCCGGTGATGGAGCGGACGGCCTCGAGGTAGACGCGATCGACGTTGCTCGGGAGCGCGCCCGTGACGACGCCGCTGAAGGCCTCGATCTCGGCGTCGCCGGGCGTCCACGAGTCCCCTCGATCGTCGCTCCGCCACAGGGCGATGATGCCGTCCTGGGTGCGAGTCGTCGCGTAGACGCGCTCGCCACCCAGGGTGACGTGCACGCTTCCGTAGCGGAAGGTCCCGTCGGACACCAGCTCGGTGGCGCCGAACGTCGCGCCGCCGTCGTCGCTGCGGAATATGCCGAAGGGGCCCCGACCGGGCCAGCTCGCTGCCGCAAAAGCCGTGTCGGGCAGCGCCGCGCGCGCCGCGACGGACACGACCGTCGTCGCCCTCAGATCCTCGTCGGGCGCGGCGTCGAAACGGCACGCATCCTCGCTCGAGATCCAGTACCCCATCGCCCCCGTCAAGACGAAGATCGTTCCGTCGGGCAGGACCGCGACTCCCGGGAGAGCGAAGAGGGTGAAGTTGCCGGCGATCTGCGCCCCGTAGGTCTGCGGGCAGATCCATCCGTACGTGTCTCCGCCGTCCCGCGAGACGAGGATGCCGAAGTTCGTCGAGACGACGACCAGCTCGGGAGCCGAGTCCGGAAAACGAGCCACCGTCGCGAGCAGCTTGTCCTGACCGAAGCAGAAGCCCGAGATCCCGCCGCCCTCTCCCTTCGCCTCGGCCCTGGGCGACAGGGCCGACACACAGACGACGACGATCAGGGCTCTCATCGAGTGGCGAGTGTGGACCCATCGACGTGCCCGAGTCCAGAGCCGGCGTGGCACGCACGATGCAGCCGTGATCGCCGATGCTCCGGCGCCGGACCAGGCCGGTCCATGTCCTCGTCGCCGAGGACGACGCCGATGTCAGATCACAGCTCGCCCTTGGCCTGCGCCAGGAGGGCTACCGCGTCCTCGAGGCGCGTGACGGGGCCGATCTGCTCGATCTGATCGGCGCGTGGTACTTCCCCGGAACCCGCGCCGCGCCCATCGACCTCGTGATCTCGGACATCAGGATGCCCGGACAGAGCGGCCTCGAGGTGCTGTCCGCTCTGGGCCGCCTTTCGCGCCGGATACCCGTCATCCTGATCACGGGCTACCCCGACGAGGAGACGAGGGTGCGGGCGCGGGAGCTGGGCGCCGCGGCGCTGCTCGTCAAGCCGTTCGGACTGTCGGATCTCAAGGCGGTCGTCGCTCGAGTGCTGCGCGAGCGTGCGCCGTAACCGGAAAGCTACAGAGGTGTCCCTGTCACTCTGGCCGGGTCGTCGCGGTCCCGATCGCCGCACGGTGCGGCAATCGACCGCCGGTCTGCAAGCGCCCCTTTGCCACGTGGCGTTCCGCCACACGTGACAGGGGCGCTCCGACGAGGGCGTCCGAAAAGCCCGGGCTTGGTGCCGCTCCGAGTGGCATGTGCCGTGCTCGGTGTCGCACTGGGCCGCCTCGCCACGGCGTCGAAAGGGGTCGGGGGACGACAGGTCATCTCTGCCTGCCCTGGCCGACTCCCTTCGATCACGAACGTGACGCGTCGCCGGTCAGGAGGGCACGGAATGGGGAGGCGCGTTCTGATCACGGGTGGAGCGGGCTTCATCGGCTCGCATCTCACCGAGGAGCTGATCGCACACGGCTACCGGGTCCGGGTCCTCGACAACCTGTCGCCGCGCGTCCACGGGGCTCCCAGGGAGCGGTCGATTCACCTTCCCAAGCAGGCGGAGCTCTGCGTCGGCGACGTGCGCAGTGAGGTCGACGTCCGGCGGGCACTCACGGAGGTCGACAGCGTGGTCCACCTGGCGGCCATGGTGGGCGCCCCGAGGAGCATGTACGAGGTCGCGGCGACGACCTCGGTCAACAGCCTGGGCACGGCCGTTCTGATGGAGGCGCTCCTGGCTCACCCGGTGGAGCGCCTCGTGGTCGCGTCGAGCACCAGCGTCTACGGCGAGGGCGAGTACATCGACCAGGATGGCGAGGTCGTCGTCGGCGCTCTCGAGCGCTCGCCGGAGCGTCTGAGGGATGGCAACTGGGAGCTCCGCGACGCGCTGGGGCGACCGCTGCACGCCATTCCGACCCGCGAGCCCTTGGCCGGAACGCCCACGACCGTCTACGCCCTGTCCTCGTACGACCGCGAGCGGATGTGCCTGGTCCTGGGTCTCGCATACGAGATACCCACGGTGGTCCTGAGGATCGCCAACGCGTACGGTCCGCGGCTGCGGCTCGGAGATCCCGACGCGGGGGTGATCGCCGCGATGGCCTCGCGGCTCTTCGCCGGTGCGCCGCCGCTCCTGTACGAGGACGGACTGCAGCTCCGCGACTTCGTCGACGTCCGGGACGTCGCCCGTGCGTTTCGCCTCGCCCTCGAGGTGAAGGTCGCGGCCGGGCAGGTCTTCAACGTCGGCAGCGGCGAGCAGTGGACGATCCGGGACGTTGCACGCAGGCTGGCCGTCGCGCTGGGGATGCCGCTCGTCGAGCCGAGGGCGCCCGGCCGCTACCGTCCCGGGGACGTCCGTCACTCGTTTCCGGACATCGGGCGCGCCCTCGGCGTCCTGGGGTACAGGCCGAGCGTGCGCCTGCCGGCAGGGCTGCGCTCGCTCGCCGCGTGGATCGAGGAACGCAGGTCGGCCGATCACGGTCCCGCCGTCGGCTCGTCCGTGCGTGGAGCCGCATCATGAGCGCGAACGACGAGAATGACCGAACGTCGAAGGGCTATCCCGCCGTCATCACCGGGGGCGCGGGTTTCATCGGCTCGAACCTGGCCGACCGCCTCCTCGGCACAGGCCGGAAGGTGCTCGTGCTCGATGACCTGTCGCGCCCGACCTCCGCGGTGAACCTGACCTGGCTCCGCGAGCGTCACGGGCCGGCGCTCGAGACCAGGACCGCGGACGTGCGCGACCCGCGGGCGGTCGAGGAGGCCGTCGCCAGGGCCTCCGCCGTCTTCCATCTGGCCACGGCGAACGAGACCTCGGACGGCTCGGATCCGATGAAGGACTTCGACGTCGACGCTCGAGGCACCCTCAACCTCCTCGAGGCGATCCGGAAGCGAGGCGCGACGCTTCCCCTGATCCACGCCTCGACGGTAAAGGTCTACAGGGCGCTCGGCCCCGTCGAGCTCCGCGACGTGGGCTCGCGCTGCGAGCCCGTCGAGAACGAGCTTCGCGAGCACGGCATCCCGGAGACGCGCGTCGTCGATCCACGCGGGCCCCACGGCTGCTCGAAGGGCGCCGCGGAGCAGTACGTCCTCGATTACGCGCGCACTCGCGAGCTACGCGCGGTCGTGCTCCGGCTGGGCACTGTCTACGGGCCACGGCAGTTCGGGACCGAGGAGCAAGGCTTCGTCTCGCACCTCGTCGCCCGCGCTGCCGACAGCGAGGCGGTGACGCTGCGCGGCGACGGCCGGCAGGTCCGCGACCTCCTCTGGATCGACGATCTCGTCGACGCGCTCCTGGGAGCGCATCGCGTGATCGACACTCTCGCGGGCAACGCCTACAACGTCGGCGGGGGTCCGGCCAACTCGGTGAGCCTGCTCGAGCTGCTCGAGCGGATCGAGAGGCTCGAGTGGCGCCAGCCCCAGGTGAGATCCGCGCCGGCGCATGCGGAGGATCCTCGGTACTCGGTCTGCGACTGGCGCAGCTTCGGATCCGCGATCGCGTGGGCTCCGCGCGTCGGCGTCCAGGAGGGTCTGGAGCGGTTGCACGAGTGGGTGCTCTCGGCGGGCAGAAGGCGAACGCCCGCGACGGCGATGCCGCCCGAGAGCGGTGATTCTGTGATCGAAGACAGGAGAGTGAGAGCGTCATGATCGATGCCTCGGGTGTGCGAGCACTGACCGGCGAGAACGGATCGCCATCCTGCGTCCTGATGACCGCGGACACGATGGGGGGCGTGTGGACGTACACCATCGATCTGGCGGAGGCGCTGGCCAGGCATGGCATCCGCGTCGCGCTCGCGACGATGGGGGCGCCTCCGACCGCGCAGCAGCGACGGCAGGCCAGGGCCGTCATGGCCGCGGGCGTCTTCGAGCGCGTCTTCAGGCTCGAGTGGATGGACGATCCCTGGGACGACCTGCTCAGGGCGGGGCTCTGGCTCCTGGAGCTCGAGAAGCTCGTCAAGCCCGACGTCGTGCACCTGAACGGCTACTGCCAGGCCGCGCTGCCCTGGCGGGCCCCGACCGTCGTGGTCGCCCACTCCTGCAGGCTCTCGTGGTGGAGCGCCGTCAAGGGCGCTCCTCTGCCCCCGCGGCTCGACCGCTACCGCGACGAGGTGCAGAAGGGGCTGTGGGCCGCGAGCGCGGTCGCGATCCCGAACCGCGCCACGCTCCGCGCGCTCGAGGAGCACTACGGCCCTCTTCCGCACGGCATCGTCATCCCGAGCGGTCGGGACGGCTCGCACCTGGTCTCGGCCGCCAAGGAGCCGCTCGTCCTGTGCGCGACGCGGGTGTGGGACGAGGGCAAGAACGTCGCGGCGCTGGCGAACGCCGCAAAGGGCCTTCCGTGGCCGGTCTTCGTGGCGGGCGATACCCGCGGACCCGGGGACTCCGAGCACCGCGCGGAGCTCGCCCCGGCGCGAGTGCTCGGGCCGCTCGATTCCACGGCGCTCTCCATGTGGCTCGCTCGCGCCGCCATCTTCGCGCTGCCTGCCCGTTACGAGCCGCTCGGCGACTCGGTCCTCGAGGCAGCGCTCGCCGGCTGCGCCCTCGTCCTGGGCGACATCCCGAGCCTGCGCGAGACGTGGGAGGGCGCGGCCATCTTCGTCGCTCCCGACGACGTCGACGGGCTGCGGCACGCGCTCGAGGGCCTGGCGGGCGATCCGGTGACGCGGAATGCGCTCGCGGAGCGCGGCCGAATTCGGGCCGCGACCATGTCGGCCACCAGGATGGCAGACCAGTACGTCGAGGCATATCGACTCCTCGCCCGCGCCCGCCCGGAGCGGCCGCAGCGCGAGCCCTCCGCGGCGTCGAACGGCCACGAGCTCCAGCGCGGGCCTGCGAGGCCGACCGACGGCCAGGGAATGGAGTAGGGGCCATGGAGATCTCGATATTCGGACCCAGCCTCTCGTCCGCTCACGAGAGCGGATGGGCCGCCTACTGGCGAGGTCTGACCGCCGCGCTCGCGGAGCGAGGGCACCGCGCAATCTACTACGAGCCATTCGTGGACGAGCGCCACGACCCCTCCGATGTCGGCAGCGCGGCCGTCCGCGTGGTCCGCTACTCCACGGAGGGCGAAGAGGGCGTGTGGCGGGCCGTGGAGGCGTCACGCCGTTCGGACCTGATCGTCAAGGCGAGCCGCGTTGGCTTCTTCGACGAGCTGCTCGAGTACGCGATCCTCCTGGGTCGCGGGCCGTCGTCGCGCGTGGCCTTCTGGGACCTCGACGTGCCGGTCACGAGCGAGCGGCTCAAGGCGAACCCCGCCGAGCCGCTCGCCGCCCTCGTCGGGCGGTTCGACTTCGTCGTCACCTGCGGCGGCGGCGAGCAGGTCCTCGCCGACTACCACGCGCTCGGAGCCAGGACGTGCGCGGCCATCCACCCCGCGATCGATCCCAGGAGCTGTCGGCCGGCCAACCGCGATCCCCGCTTCGCGTCCGATCTCGCCTTTCATGGCAACCGCCGGCCGGACGGGGAGAAGCGCGTGGACGAGTTCTTCTTCGGCGCCGCCGGGCTCCTCTCGCGCCACCGATTTCTCCTGGCAGGAGCCGGCTGGGACAAGCGGGGCGTTCCGGCCAACGTCTCGATGATCGGACACTTGACCTCCACCGAGCGCAACGCCTTCAACTCGTCGGCCCGCGCCGTGCTGGATGTGAGCGGCGAAGCGGGTGCCCAGGCCGCGTTCACCCCGAGCACGCGGCTGTTCGAGGCGGCAGGTGCAGGCGCATGCGCGATCACCGATGGCTGGGAGGGCGTCGACCAGTTCTTCGAGCCCGGACGCGAGGTGCTGGTAGCCCACGATGGCCGCGAGGTCGCCGCCCTGGTCCGCGACCTCGACACGCGCCGCGCTCGCGAGGTGGGCGCGGCCGCCAGGGCCCGGGTCCTCGCCGAGCACACCTACGAGCACCGCGCGGCGGAGCTCGAGCGAATCATGAGCTCTTAGTCAGTCCCTGCACACGAGGTTGCAGCCCGTGCCCAGCGGAGGGTGAACGACGCACTGCCACGTCCCGTCCAGGCACGTCCTCGCGTCTCCGATGTCGTTGCCGCAGGTCTCGCCTTCGGTCTCGCAGCGCTGACCGCAGCGAACGAATATCTCGTCGGGGCAGGCTGGTGGACAGGGAGGCAGGTCGACCCCCGCGCAGGGATCGCCGCACTGGCCCAGGTGATTGACCGCCACGCAGTTCGCGTGCGCCTCGCAGTCGTTGGAGTAGGTCACGCCGTCGCAACCGCAGACCGGGGCGTAGATCTGGACGCACGCGTCCGGAGGAACGGCGCAGCGGTCGCGCGAGTCGGCCCCTGAGCAGCTCACGAGGCAGCATTCGTTCGCGGCGCAGCGCCGGCGGCCGCAGCGCTCTCCGTCGCCGCGGGAGACGGCAACGCAGGAGCTCGCGAGGAGCACGACCACGACGATCGTCCAGAGGCTTCTCATCAGCGCACCTCTCACGGATGGGGCGTGCAACGGCCCTGCCGCGTCCGGCGCACGAGGTTTGCAGGATCGTGACTGCGGCGAATCAAAGGAGGCCGAATGAGAATCACCCGACGCTGGAATCTCGCGGTCGCGGCGTCTCGGGTCGTGGCCGCCGCCGCGGTGATCGCCGTGGCAGGGTGCATCGTCGAGACGGACTGCACCTTCGCCGACAACTACTGCAGCTCGCCGTGGGACCTGCACTACTGCGACCAGGGAACGGGCGACCTTCTTGTCGCCGACTGCAACTTCTCCTGCACCTCGGATCCTGCCGTCTACGGACAGGTGTGCGGAGGCGTGCCGGCCGTGGCAGGCCAGTGCGACGCCGTGGCGGGCGTGTGCGCGTGCTTCTGCGAGGACGCGTTCGACGTCTGCGTCGACGAGCTCACCGTGCGCTACACGCGGGGTGGAATCACCTACGAGGTGGACTGCTCGGACTACTGCGGCGGCTTCTGCGATGCCAGTGTCGGCGCCTGCGCCTGCTAGCCTTCTGGGAGACAGACCCGCCTGGGATCACCACCACCGGTTGCGCGGCAGTGCAGGTCGGACGAGATGTCCTCGCAGTATGTGTCCCGCTGGTCCTCGGGGAGAAGCTGCAGCACGTCGTCCTCGCAGGAGAGGAAACAGTACGTCCCGGCGAACGCCTCGAACGGAGCGCACACCTCCTCGAGGCTGCCGCGTCCTCCGAAGTCGCACTCGCCCTCGAGCGAGCAGCACTCCTCGTCCGACGTGCACGTGTGAGAGCAGTAGCCTCCCTCCACGTTGGTGAAGCAGTTCGGATCGCCGGGAACGTCGCCGGCGACGCTCCGATAGCAGTCCTCGGCGACCTCGCAGGTCTGGCCGGTCCCACTCGAGTCGTCGTCGTCCCCACATCCCCAGAGCGAGACCATCAGTGCGGCCAGGAGGGATCGCGTCATGGTGGGCCGCAGGGTAGCACTCCGGCTCGCCGGCGCCAGCGGCGAGCTGGATCATGCCCATCCGGTTGCTTGCCAGACGCTGGCCCAACAGGCGACAGGCGACAGGCAACTGGCAACTGGCAGCCGCCGGACGCACGCGCTGCTCATCCGGGTCCGGAATTGCCCGTCGCCGGCTGCCTGTCGCCTGTCGCCT
>JACPQR010000045.1 GCA_016190375.1 Deltaproteobacteria bacterium | reverse complement strand
GGCGAGGCGATGGAGTGTGCGGCCTCGCTGGACGTACTGAAGTCGAGGAAGCTGATCGCGCAGCAGCGCTACGAACAGGGCATCCAGTTGCTCGAGGGCGTTGTGGCAATGCTGACGAAGATGATCTGAGGCCGTCAACGAGGTCTACGCCCACGTCCAGGTCGTCGTCGCCGTCAACGTCAACGTCAACGCCGACGCCGACGCCGACCCCGACGCCGACGACTACGCATGCGGCTGACATGGCTGCGCCAACATGTTGATTGCAAACAGGGATCTGCACCCAAGAGACTCCGGGTCGAAGGGTATGCGGGTACGGGTCGGCACGGGCCGCGGCGCGGTCTGGATCGGCCTCCTCGTCCTGTTCTTCGCCGTCCGCACGAACACCCGCTTCGAATCCGCTACGTGCTCCGCCCGAGCGCGTGATTCGGGTTCGCCCGACCTGCCCACCGCTAAGGAGCGGCAGCCCGGATGATCCGGACTAGCTCGATGTCGAAGACCAGCATCCCGGCGGGCCTGCCTGGGTGCCCGGCGTACGCGAGCGGCTCGGGGACCCAAAGCCGGCGCACCTCTCCCTCGACCATCAGGCCGAGGCCCTCGGTCCAGCCGGGGATCACTGCGCGCAGCGAAAAAGTGGCGGTCTGGCCGCGGGGCTCCGAAGCCTCGAAGATCGTGCCATCCGTCGACCAACCAGCGTAGTGAACCTCGACTCGGTCGCCGATCGTTGGATTCTCGCTGCCGGTGCCGGGTCGAACGACGCACGTTGCCAGCCCCGAGGAGGTGACGAAGGCGTATGGAGGAACGGCACTGACGTCGAAGGGTGCCTGCTGGTGTAGTCCCGACCGGGTAGCTGGCGTGGCTGCTGCCGGGCACCGTGCCCCGATGTCATCGCGGGTCGGCGCGGGCTCCACGGTCGTCGCAACCCCGGTCGTGGCGCTCACGCGAGGCAGTGGGGTCTCGGCCGGTGTGGGCGTTGGCCCGCGTCCTGACGCGCAGCCCGTGCCGCAGACCGTGAGCCACCACAACAACGGGCGCGGGGCACGTCGCACGGGTCGAATGCTAGCCATCTCAATCCGGAACTCAAGCACGAACCCCCCAAGGAGCATCGACCAGTGGCGGCGATGCTCCTCACTCCGCTTCGCGGACAGTGAACGTCGAGTCGCACTGCGCGGGGCCGCTCGGCCCCTCGTCGACCCAGAGGGTCACGAGGTGCTCGCCGAGACCGACGTCCGAGCCGAGGAACGGCACCGCGTCGGCAGCACAGCCGATCGGGCCGAGGTCCGAGCCGTCGAGACCCGCCCGGCACGCGGCGCCGTTGGACTCGAGCTCGGCCGCGAATGGAGTTGCGGTCGTGCCCTCCTGGGGGTTGATGAGGACCGAGCACGAGGTGGTCTGGGTGACCGTGAAGGAATCGCTGCACTGGGTCGGTCCGCCAGGACCGTCGTCCACGAACAGAGTCACGTGGTGCACGCCGACGCCGACATCGGCTCCGAGGAACGGAACCGGCTCTGGCGCGCAATCGGTCGCACCGAGCTCCGCACCATCGAAGGTCGCACGGCAATAGTCTCCGTTGCTCTCGATCTCCGCGGTGAAGGTGGTCGCGGTCGAACCGCTGTCCGGTGCGATCTCCACCCGGCACGAGGTCTCGGCCGCGGCGCAGTCCGGGTCGCAGGCGCATCCGGGATCGCAGGTGGCCGAAGAGTCGCAAGCACAAGGATCCTCGCCTTCGCCCTCGCCTTCGCCTTCTCCCTCGCCTTCGCCCTCGCCTTCGCCTTCGCCCTCGCCCTCGCCTTCGCCCTCACCTTCGCTGCCTCCCTCCACGTTGCCCGTGCACGCCACGAAGCCAAGCAGGACCAACATGCGGAGTAGCCGTGTCAATGGTGTCGAGCCTCCACGGGGGGCACGGTGCAAGGGCCGCACCGATCCGATCCGAGATTCTGCCACCGGGACCATTCGGAATTCCGCGAATGGACAGGGGAGACGGCTCACCCGGGCAGAGCAGTTCCTGCTCGGAATGAGGGACTAGACCGTCTGCCGCGCGGCGAGGGCGCGGAACGGTCCGTCCGCCTTCATCAGCTCCTCGAACGTCCCGACCTGGACCACCCGACCCCGCTCGAGCACCACGATCCTGTCGGCGTGCCGGATCGTGCTCAGGCGATGGGCGATGACGACGCGCGTGACCTGGAGCGCGTCGAGGCTCTCGCTCACGACCGCCTGCGTGACGTTGTCGAGCGCGCTCGTGGCCTCGTCGAAGAACAGGATGCGAGGCTGCGACACCAGCGCTCGCGCGATGAGCAGCCTCTGGCGCTGCCCGCCGGAGAACGTGCCGCCGCCCTGGGAGATCACGGTGTGCATGCCCATCGGCATCGCCTCGACGTCCTTGTCGAGCGCCGCCTGCCGGGCGGCGCGCCAGGCGTCGTCGATCCCGAGGCCGGTGTTGCCCACGATGTTGTGGAAGATGTCTCCGGCCATGACCCTGCTGTTCTGGGTGACGACGCCGATCTGCTGGCGGACGACCCTCACGTCGAGGCTGGCGAGGGGCTGGCGGTCGAAGAAGACGCCGCCCTCCGTCGGGGTCTCGAAGCCCAGGAGGATCCTGAGGAGCGTGGACTTGCCCGAGCCGGAGGGGCCGACCAGCGCCACGAACTCGTTCTTCCCGATCGTGAGGCTGACGTCGTCGAGGACGAGCGGGCCCGCCGGGTCATAACGGAACGAGACGTGGCCCACCTCGATCTCCCCGCCGAGCACCGTGCGCCGCTCGGTCGTGCCGTGGTGCTCGAGGGGGTGGGTGAGCACGGGCTTGGCGCGTTCGTACAGCGGGATGACGACGAGCGACTGGAGGCCCGTGGCGATCAGGTTCAGCATCGCCGCGAGGAAGACGGTGAAGGCGGTGCTGAACGCCAGGAACTGCCCGGTGCTCAGCCGTCCCTCGGAGCGCGACGCCATCATCCAGAACAGCACGAGGTTGCAGAGCAGCGGGAACGCGGTCTGGAACACGGCCACGCGGACATGCACCCACTCGGCGCCCACGTCGGCGTCACGGCGGCGCGCGAAAAGGCGGGCCCATACGCTGAACGCACGGTTCTCGGCGCCGGTGACGCGCAGCTTGGCGATGCCGCTCAGCACCTGCAACAGCAGGCCGCCGATCCGGCCGTCGATCTCCGCCACGGAGCGCTGCCTGCGGAGCCCGGCGCGGGCCGCGATGCCGGCCACGACTCCGGCGACGGCCACGAGCCCGCAGGCGACCACGGCGAGCCCCGAGTCAACGTAGAAGAGGTAGCCGAGGTTCCATGCCGAGAAGACGGCGCTGAGCATGACCGAGAGGGTGGCGCCGGCGAGCACGTCGCGGATCCCCCCGATCCCCGCCGCCCGCGCCGCCAGATCGCCGGCGGAGTACTTGCGAAAGAACGGCAGCGGAAGGCTCAGGAGCCGATCCCAGATGGCGGCCTCCAGGGTCGCGTCCATCCGGGTCTGCGCCCGCACGAGCGCGAAGCTCCTCGCGAGATCGAACAGCGCCTGGCCGACGAACACGGAGAAGAGGACGAGCGTCAGCTCGACGAGGAGCCGGCGCTCGGCGCCGGGGATGATCCGGTCGAAGACGAGACCCGTGAGCAGCGGCACGGCCATGCCGACCGAGCCGGCGAGGAGCCCGACGGCCCCCACGAACGCGATGTCACGCCGGGCCCTGCGAGCCGAGAAGCGCAGGACGTCGAGCGGCCGAAGGGTCTTCCTTGCGGGCAGCGGCGCATAGAACTGGTGCGCCTGCGGATGCAGCGTCTCGGCCAGCGCGGCATCCACGCGCCGCCGCGAGCCGTCGCGCGGGTCGAACAGCTCGTAGCCGCCTGCCGCGGGCAACAGCGCGACCGGATGCAGCTCCTCCTCCTCGCCGGGAAGGAACCCGAGCAGCGCTCCCGCGTCGTCGATCCACCACTCGCCCTCGAGGAGCACGGAGCGCGTGCGGACCCCGATGATCCGCGAAAGGGCCGCCTGCATGTGAGACAGGCTGCTCCCGCGCGGCGTGACCATGCGTGGCGGGTCGATCTCGAGCCACCTCGCGATTGCCAGACAGGCCTCCGCGAACGCGTCGCCGGAACCGACCTGCGCCGTCCGGTCCACGGGCAGGCGTCTCGCGCCTCCGACCGCGGCGAGCTGCTCGAGCGACTCGCTGACGAAGCGCCGCTCGGCCTGCCGGGAGGCCTGATCGCCTGCGACGCGCTCCTGTTCGAGCTCTGCGCGACGCCGGCTGACGACCCCGACGACGAAGGAGTGGAAGCCATGGCGGAAGGACGTCCCCTCGCTCCCGAGCAGGAGCTCGTGGCTCGTCCGGGCCACGAGGCCCCCGGCGTCGCAGATGGCCCACGCCTGCCCGTCGAGCGGCCAGTACCCGCCTGCGGGCGCGCCGTCGGGCTCGAGCCCGAGGTAGCTCCTCGGCCGCGCCGCGGGCGCGATCCAGACCATGCCGTCGCCCGCCCGCAGCGGCACGTCGCCGTGCGCTTCGATCCGCTCGTTCGCCTTGATCACGCGGTAGCGCGTGGGAGCAGGCGCGGGCGGCAGCATTCCCACGAGGAGCCGGACCCAGCCCTCGAAGAACCGCGCCACGATCTCGGTGCCGGCCGCGACCTCGCCCAGCGCGAGCAGGCCAGCGGCCGGCACGCGCCACACGATGCTGCCGGTCGCACCGGAGAGGAGGAGCGCCGTCGCGCCCGCGCCGGTCCCTGGCGCGTGCCCCAGGAGGAGCTGTCCCGGAGGGCAGGTCGCGACGTGCTCGCGGCGCCCCACGGGCTTGCCATCCTCGCAGCCGACGCAGAAGAGCTGGTGCTTCGGAGCGAGCGTAAGGAATGCGTACGCTGGATCGTCGAGCAGGACCGGCTGATCGCCCTCGACCAGCACCTCCTCGAGCTGGGCGCCGAGCTCCTGCTTCAGCCATCCGATGTCTTCCGCCGCTCCCATTGAAAGGTCTATCCCGTGGTGATCAGATCGCGGTAGGTGCCCGTCTGCGCGAGGAGCTCCTCGTGGGAGCCCCGCTGCACGACCCGGCCGCGATCGAGGACGATGATCTCGTCCGAGTCGCGGATGGTGCTCAGCCGATGGGCGATGATGAGGCAGCTACAGCCGCGGCGCCGGAGGTTCTCGTCGACACGCTCCTCGGTCTCCGGATCGAGTGCGCTGGTCGCCTCGTCCAGCACCACGAGGGCCGGCTGGCGCGTGAGGGCGCGCGCGATCTCCAGCCGCTGTCTCTGGCCCCCGCTGAAGTTGACGCCTCCCTCGGTCACCAGCGCGTCGTATCCACCCGGGAGCTTGGCGATGTCGTCGTGGATGCAGGCGTCCTTTGCGGCCTGGACGACATCGATCTCCGAGATGGTCTCGTCCCAGAGCGTGAGGTTCTCCCGTACGGTGCCCTCGAACAGCGTGACCTCCTGATCGACCATGGCCATGGAGGCGACGAGCGCCGGCCTGGGCACCGACTCCATGGGGCGCGAGTCGAACAGGATCTCGCCGTCCTGGGGCCGGTAGAGCCCGCAGACCAGCTTCGCCACGGTCGACTTGCCGCTTCCCGTGCCGCCCACGAGCGCCACCCTCTGCCCTGGGGCGATCCGCAGGTCGAGCTTCTCGATGAGCGGCGGTGAGAACGGCAGATAGCCGAAGGTGACTGCGCAGAGCTCCAGCGCGCCCGTGAGCCGCTGCGGCTCGTCCCCTTGCGAGTCGGCGATCGCTCCGTCGTGTTCGTGGTCGACGACGTCGTCGAGGCGCTCGACGTCGCCCCTCAGCTTCTGGAGTGCGGCCCCGACCTGGGTCAGGCCCTCGACCGGCTGGACGAAGCCGGCCATGAGGCTCTGGAACGCGACGAGCATTCCCAGGCTGAGGTGACCGTCCATGACCCGCAGCGCGCCCACCGCGAGGACCGCGAGCACGTTGAGGCTCGCCAGGAGGCCCGTGCCGACGAGGACGAGCTGGTCGCGACGCGCCAGCGCCTGTCGCGCGCTCGCGAGCTTGGCGTGGTGCCCGGCCCACTGGGAGAAGAACTCGGACTCCGAGCCGGTGGACTTGATGGTCTCGATCATCTGGAGGCCGCCGCCCGCGACTCCGGCGAGCTTACCGGCGTTCTGGGCGACCCGGCGGCTGGCATCGGTCCGCATGCGCTCCGCGGCGCGCAAGATGGCGAGATGCGCTGCGAGAGTCGCCACCCCGATCGCGGTCAGCCACGGATCCAGGTAGACCATGAAGGCGCCGTAGAAGCCGACAAGGAGGAAGTCGAGCAGCACGCCCGAGAGGCGCCCGGACAGGGTGTGCGCCACGGTGTCGTTGAGCTGAACGCGCGCGGCGAGATCGCCGGGCGAGCGAGCGAAGTAGAAGCCCACCGGCAGCCGCAGCGCGTGCCACAGGAAGCTGGACGACATGCCGACGCCGAGCTTCATGAGGAGCTTGAGCAGGTGGCTGCGCTGCAGGTGAGTGAGGACCGCGCGCAGGATCGCGGTGACCAGGAGGCCGAAGAGCAGCGACGGCAGCCACCCGAGGTTGCCGCCGACCAGCACCTGGTCGACGAAGACCATCCCGAACACGGGCGCGACGATGCCGGGCACGGCGAGCGCGAGGCCCGCGAGCGCCAGGTAGAGGAGCGCGCGCCGCGCGCCGACGAGGCGCCTGGCGAGCGACGGCCAGAGTGACGGCCTCCTGCCGAGCGGGCGGTGGTCCGGCCCCGGGACGACCGCGAGGACCACTCCAGTGAAGCAACGGTCGAACTCCTCGCAGGACACGGAGGTGGGCCCGCTCGCCGGGTCGTTCAGGTACACGCGGCGCCGCCCGAAGCCCTCGACGACCAGGAAGTGGTTGAAGTTCCAGTGCACGATCACGGGCATCGGCATCGTCTGGACGTCCCTCGGCTCCTTGCGGTAGCCGCGCGCGTCGAACCCGTACTTGCGGGCGGCCTTGAGGACGTTCGATGCCTTGCTGCCGTCCCGGGAGACGCCACACTGCTCGCGGAGCTTGGCGAGGGGGACGAAGGTGCCGTGGTGCTCGAGGACGATCGCGAGCGCGGCGGCGCCGCACTCGGTCGCCTCCATCTGCAACCGGGTCGGCGTACGCACACGCCGTGAACGGACGCGGGATTCGGGGGTCGGCGCGGTCACGTCGCTCGCTCAGCCGCCGAAGTCGAGCGCCGGGAACACGAGCGCGACTGGACGTTGGTTGCGGGTGGTCACCGCCGCCGAGCATCGCGTACCGCTCGTGAGCACGACGTCGGGGCCCTTGCCCGACGACCAGCGATACCCGCTGGGACTGCGCCTGGCCGTGAGCAGCTCGGCACGCAGAGCGATCGGCGTCCCGCCCGCCTCCTGGATGAAGGACTCGACGAGCTCTTCGTTCCTGAGCAGGCGCATCATGCCCTGACGAGTCGAAGGAAAGCCCTCGACCGCGCGGACGCGTCCCAGAAGCACCCCGTCCCGTTCCCTGCTCACCACCGAAGGCGAGATCTCGACAAGCATGCCCGGGCGCAGGGTCTTTCCCTCGCGAGAGTCGACGAAGAGCAGCGCCTCGAGCGGCGCCCGCTCGCCGGTGCGCTCCACGCTCACGATGGGGATGCCCGGCGCGACCAGGTCGCCGACCGACGCGCGGACCTCGACGACCCGCCCGTCCTGGGTGCTGACGACGCGGTCGCGGTGGGCGAGCTGCTCTCTGAGGAGCTCGAGCTGGAGCCGCACCTTCGCCAGCACCAGCGGCTGCCGGGGCTGCTCGGTCTCGGGGGCTGCGCCCGCGGGCGACGGCAGCCTGCCGGCCGCGCCGGTGCCCGAGCCGTCGCCTGGCGAATCCCTGGAGACCTCGCGCTGCACGGTCAGGTCCGCGACGCGCGCCTCGAGGGCGCCGATCTGCTGGCGAAGCTCGGGCTGGGAGACCCTGGCGATGATCTGCCCTGCCCTGACGAGGTCACCGGGCTCGACCTCGAGGGACGAGAGCTGCCCCTCGCTGACCGCGACCACGTTCGCGAGCCCGCCCGCGTGGAGCAGGATCCCGCTCGCGTCCACCTTGGTCGGAATGTGGCCGCGGACGCTCCAGAGCCCGGCCGCCGCGAGGACGAGCGCGCAGCCGAGGAGCGCGAGCCAGCTCCGCGGGTTCGTCACCTGCATGAGGGTGTGGAGCTGCTCCGGTGTCGCCAGCCGGTCCAGCGCTTCTCTCCGGAAGATCTTGCTCGGTTTCATCATGCGTCGAGGAGCTGCCGGCTCAGCGCCGTGAAGCGGGCGCCGGCGCGGTCGACGTTGTCGAGCACCGCATCGTCGAGCTCGTCGTCGTAGTCGGGGTCGGTCGCCTTGCGCACGCGGTCGGAGAGGAACGTCGCCACCGCCTTGTAGAAGCGAGCCGCGAAGGCGACGTTCTGGTCGAGGCCCTTCTCCAGCGCCTGCTTCGAGACCGCGTAGACGACCGAGTCCGTCACGGCCCGCACCGTCGCGCTCGGCGGTCGCGTGTCGACGAACGACATCTCGCCGGCGATCTCGCCCGCGCCCAGACGGGCGATCTCCCGCCGGCTGCCGCCGTGCACGACACAGAGCTCGCCCTGCAGCACGATGTACACCGTGTCCACCGGTTGGCCCTCCTGGATGAGGACGCTGTTCGCCGGGACGCGCCGGCGCCGGCCCTGCTTGCCCATCCACTCGACGTCCGAATCGGTGAGCTGCCCGAAGATGAAGAGCACCTTGCGCATCCGGCCTCCCGGTCGGGCGTATCCTAACGGAAATCCAGCCCGGAGGTGGCTCAGATGCAGGCTCTGGCCTTCTCGCGGAGCCTCAGGGTTAGCGCAGCGCCTCGAGGTCCAGCGGGTCGGCGCGCGGCCCGCCGTTCCGGGCGGCGTCGAAGCCGAGCCGGACCACCGACGCGGCGCGGGCCACTGCGGGGCCGAGCATCGCGGTCAGGACGTCGCTCGGGCGCGCAGCGCCCGACCCGGTGATCGCGAGGCGGAGATCGAGCGCGATGGCGTCGACCTCGGCGCGGTCGGCGGGAGCGATGGACACGTGCTCGACGAACCGCGAGACATCGATCACCCGCTGTTCGTCGCGTTCGGTCCGGGTCACGCTCAGGGGCTCGCCAAGCGCGACGGACTCGAGCCTCGCGCTCAGAAGGGCCTCGTCGACCATTCCGCGAGGGAGCGTGCAGCGATAGCGGGCGGCGACGAGCACGCGACCGACGGCCGGATCTCCGGGTTCCAGCTCCCGCGCGCCGCTGAAGCGCAGCCCGGCAGCCGACACGGCGCTCAGACGCGCGGGAAGATCGGCGAGGTCCACCTCCGCCGCCAGCACGATGTCGAGGATCTCGCCCAGGCTCCGGATGCCGAGCGACAGGGCCGGCGAGAGCGTCATCCGGGGCTTGGGGTGGAAGCCCTGGCTGTAGGCCATCGGAATCCCGGCGCGCCGGAATGCGCGCGGGATGTTCCGGACGAGATCGAGGTGCGACATCAGGGCGCACGAGCCCGTCTTCTCGAAGCGAAGTCGGTAGCGGTGGGTCTCGGCGCGAGTCGGCGTGGCATCCTTCGACGCTGCCGGCGTCGAGAGTGGTGGGGGGGCGCCGAGCTGGACGAGCCGACGTGCCCTGTCGGCACGCATCTCGTCGAGGTCGCAGTCGACGCCGCAGTCGTAGCAGACGAGCTTGCGGTCGTCCGCGATCCAGTCCGGCGCGGCGCCCACTGGCTTGCCGCAGGGAGGCGAGAGGCGGCCCCGCAGCGCCTTCTGCCACTCCTTCGCGAGGAAACCGCCCTCGAGGCCCACGTCGATGTGGCTCCACGGCAGCGTCGCATCGACGGGAAGGGCTCCGAGGTACCTGGCCGGGTCGACCCCGCACTTACTGAAGGCGAGCTCCCATAGCTCCGGCCGGAGGTGCTCGTCCCACGAGTCGAAGCGGCATCCCAGGCGGTAGGCGGCCTCGAGCACGTCCGCGAGCCTGCGGTCGCCGCGAGCGAAGATGCCCTCGAGCATCGAGCCCTTCGCGTCGTGCGTCCGGACCTCGAGCCTCCCCTGGCGACACGACGAGTGCAGGATCGCCTGCTTGCGCTCGATCTCGGGCAGCGAGTCCATCGCGGCCCACTGGAAGGGCGTGTGCGGCTTGGGCACGAAGGTCGAGGCCGAGACGGTGACGGTCGCCCGGCGTCCGCCGACCTTCCGTCCGACGGCGGCGGCACGCGAGGCCGTCTCGGCGATCCCGCGGACGTCCTCTTCGGTCTCCGTGGGAAGGCCGATCATGAAGTACAGCTTCATCTTCTGCCAGCCGCGCGAGAAGACCCGCTGGGCGGTCTCGATGAGCTGCTCCTCGGTGACGTTCTTGTTGATGACGTCGCGCAGCCGCTGCGTCCCTGCCTCGGGCGCGAACGTGAGGCCCGTGCAGCGCCCTCGCGAGAGGTCGTCGAGGACCGTCTCACCGAGCCCGTAGGCCCTGAGCGACGAGACCCCGACGCCCACGTGCGGCTCGAGATCCTGGAGGAAGCGCGCGACGAGCGGCCCGATTGCGGAGTAGTCGGCCGTGGACAGGGACGTGAGCGAGACCTCGTCCCAGCCGCCTTCATGGACGGCTCCACGCGCCGACTCGAGGATCGACCGCGGGTCGCGCTCCCGGACGGGCCGGTAGATCATCCCGGCCTGACAGAAACGGCAGCCCTCGGTGCAGCCGCGCGCGATCTCGATCGATGCGCGGTCGAACACGGTCTGGGTCGACGCGACGGGGCCGTCGCTCGGGAAGGGGAAGTCGGCGAGATCCCCGACCACCGCTCGCCCGATCGTCGCGGGGACGTCCTGGGCCAGCGGCTCGCCCACGACCACGAGGTCGGTCGCGGGATCGACGCGAGTCGAGTGGAGCACGGGGACGTACACGCTGCCAGCCATGGCCCACCGGCGCAGTCGCTCGGATCGTCCCAGGCCGCGCCATTCCGCATCGCCGTGCAAGAGCTCCGGGAGCTTCCGCTCGCCATCGCCGATCACGAACGCGTCGACGAAGGGCGCCAGCGGCTCAGGGTGCGTCGCCGTAGGCCCGCCGGCGATCACGAGCGGCGCGTCGTCCCCCCGGTCGGCGCTCCTCGGCGGAATCCCGCCGAGCTCGAGCATCAGGAGCACGTTGGTGTAGGTCAGCTCGAACTGGAGCGAGAAGCCGACGACGTGGAACTCCCGGAGCGCATGCCCGCTCTCGAGGGTGCACAGCTCGAGCCCCCGCTCGCCCAGGGCCCTCTCCATGTCCGGCCAGGGCGCGAACACGCGCTCGGCCAGGATCCCGGGCTCCCTCGCGAGCAGCGAGTAGAGGATCCGCGTCCCCAGGTGGCTCATCCCGATCTCGTAGGTGTCGGGGAAGGCGAGCGCCATCCGCGTCCTCGCGTCCGCCCAGGGCTTGACGACCTCGCCGACCTCTCCGCCGACGTAGCGGGCCGGCTTCTCGACCGAGCGGGCGAGGTCCTCGTAGAGGGTGCTGGTGGAGCGTGTCGAGCGCGAAGCAACGCCCTTATGCGGCCCGACCGGGGTCGTGTCAAGCTCGGGCGCCGAGTGGCGTCAGGGAAGCAGGGGAAGACGGCGAGAGACCAGGCCGATGGCCTGGCCGGAGCTGCCCTGTCCCGTGTAGAAGAGCTCGAGCTTGCCGTCGGGCATCAGGGCGACGGACGGCTCGCCGACGGCCAGGTCGTCCCAGGAACCGGGCTCGCCCGGTGCCAGGATCTCGCCCTCCCAGCGGGTCCAGTCGGCGCCCCGCTCGGATGCGGCGTAGCGGATGGAGCGGCGAACTCCGTCGCGAGCCTCGTACCAGAGCTCGTGGACTCCGGAGCCCGGGTCGATCAGGACCGCCGGCGCGGCGATGCCGTCGGCCTCGGCGTCGCCTTCGGCGGGCAGGATCGATCCGTCTTGCACGGTCCACTCGATGCCGTCGGGTGACGTGGCCCAGCCGATCGACGTCCTTCCGTCCGCGTCCTCGCAGGTGAAGAAGAGCTCGAGCCCGCCGGCCTGCGTGACGGCGAGGGCGGGATCGCGCACGGAGGCGCACGCGGCCGCGCCCAGGTCCACCGGCTGGTCGCCAGGCCCGGCGTCCCACGAGACGCCGTCCTCGGAGGCGAACGTCGCGATCGCGCGCGTGCCGTCGTCCGTTCTCGCGGCAGAGACCGCCGCGAAACGCGCGATCCCGAGCGTCGACACGAGCGAGGGGTCGTCGGCGTCCCGATGGCCAGCGGGCAGGTCGACGTCGGCGATCACCGGCGACTCGGGATGGTCCCACAGCCAGGTCCGACCGTCGTCCGACACCGCCCGACCGATCGCCGAGCCGGAGAGCGCCGTCATCGTGAAGAGCATCTCGAGCCCACCCTCGGGGCTCGGGATCGCCGACGGCGACCGGACCGCGCTCGCCACGACCGGCGCGCCCACGGACGACACGACCGGGTCGGGCTCGCGCGAGCCCGAGGAGGGATCGCTGCACAGCCTCGAGGAGAGGGTGATCCTGTCGACCCCCATGGCCTGGCCGCCGCGACCGAAGACGGCGACGAAGAAGTCGCCGAGCGATGGATCGAGGGGATCGCGGCTGGTGAACAGGGCACCGGCCTGGTCGTCCAGGAGCACCACCCGGCGGTCCGGGCGGATCACGAGCGTCAGGTTCAGGACCTGCGCGCCGGCGGTCGCGATCTCGGCCTCGACCGCCCCCTGCACGACCGCGAGGATGCGCTGGGTGGCGACGTCGATCACGGCGCCGGCGATCGGCTCGACCGTGGCGGTCGCGGTGTACTCGTCACCCGCCGTGAACGCCACTCCGATGAGCTCGGTGCAGCCGTCGCACTCGGCCGACACGTCGAAGGCCACCTGGAGCGACAGCTCTCCCTCGAAGTGGACGGGCTCCCCCTTCGACACGATCCCGCTCTCGTAGGAGTCATCCCCCGACGGACGGAAGATCGAGCCCTGCGCCTCGGGCGCCGGGCTGCCGAACGGCTTCCACTTTTCCGCGTCGAGCCCCGCGCCGAAGTCGTCGTCGGTGAGCACCGTCGCGGCCTCCTCGCAGCAGGCCTGGGACGATCCGCAGTCCGGCTCCCAGCAGTCGACGAGGCCATTCTCGTCGTTGTCCCAGCCGTCGGAGCAAGCGCGCTCGCTGTCCTCGGGGCAGGGAACGTCGAGGCAGTCGGAGTCCGCGTCCGAGTCGGCGTCAGCATCGGCGTCCGCGTCGCCGCCCCCACCCGCGTCGCCCTCCGGCCCCGCATCCGAGCCGTTGTCGCCGTCGGCGTCGGCGTCCGCGTCGCCGTCCGGCCAGCCGCCGTCCCCCGCCTCCATCGCGCCGCAGGCGATCAGCCCGACCGCGAAGAATAGCCATCCGAGCGCCTTCATTGCGCGCCTCCCACCTGCTGCGCCACTCGCGCGATCTGATAGATCGGGCTCTGGCCTCCGAGCGAGCGTCCGAAGAAGAAGACGCGCTCGCCTCCCTGCTCCGCCGCGCCGCCGCCACGGAAGCTACAGCCCCCTTCGCAGCCGCCCAGCACTGGATCCTGCGGGTCGAGGACCGGATTGCCCTCGTACAGCTCCACCGAGGTCCCGTCCGGCGGCGCGACCGCGTGGTGCAGGGTCCGCCTCCCGAGGGCGTCCTCGGCGAAGAACCACAGGAGGAATCGCTCTCCGTCGTAGAGCACGAACGGGTCCCAGATCCCATGCGCGGCCATCGGGCCCACGTCTTCGGGCGACAGGACGATCGCGGGGTCCTCGAGACCATCCTGGTCGCCCCGGACGTGCCACAGCGCCGCCGAGACGTTGATCCCGATGAACCAGAGGTGGAAGGCCTCGCCGTTCTCACCGGGGATGTCGCCCACGGCCGCGGGCGCGCGCAGCGACGTCTGTGGAGGATCGAGGAAGTCGGGATTCACGACGTCGTAATCGGGGTCGAAGCCCCAATCGTCGGCGCCCGCTCGCAGCACGCGAGCGAGCACGAAGCCCGTGCCGTCGCCATCCTCGTCGTGAGCGACCCACGCCATCCTCGGGTCGTTGGGCAGGAGCGCCGGCTCGCGGAAGCTCGTCGCGACGAGGCTCGGCTGCGGATTGCCCAGGGCCAGCACGGCCTCCCAGCCGCCCTCCTCGGTCTCGTCGGCCTCGCCGATCGCGCGCCGCACGGGTTGATACCGCTCGAGGCCGAGGTCGACGTCGGAGCCCTCGAAGAGCAGGCGAGGGTCGTCGCCCACGAGAGCCACGGAGGGCGAGCCGATCGACCCGGAGGCCCAGAGGTCCCCGTCCCCGAGACCCAGCGAGATGGCATCGAGCGGATCCCCCGCCGGCCGGAAGACCGTGGGGTTCGAGCAGTCGAGGAGCGTGGTCTCGACCCCCGCGATCGTCAGGCTCCAGTCCGTGGTCCGGCCCACGACTGCGAGCCATGCACCGGGCGTGCCTCCGGCGGCGCCGTTGTCCCGCTCGTCGAGGAAGAGCTCCTCCGGCACGAATTCGGGAGGATTGGCGAGGTCCTCCACGAACGGACGCACCGCCACCCGGAAGCCCCGCCGCCCTCCCAGGCCGCCCGGGAGTACGTCTATCTCGACCGCCAGGTCCTTGCCGGTCGGCCACCCGGACAGCCCCCGCCATCGGATCACGCCTCCCCTGAGGACCAGGAGCTCGCCGCCGTCGGTGAAGACGACCTCGAGCCCGGTGGGCAGCTCGACGCCCGGCGTGAGCTCGGAGACAGGTGTGAGCGCGACTCCCACGAAGTCGCCGCAACCCGCGAGGTTCGGGCAGCTCCCATCGGTGGAGCTGCTTCGCGAGACGAGGCTGAGCGTGATGTGCGCCCCGAACGAGAGGTCGACCGCCTCGTTCGAGATCAGGCCGTTGCCGCCAGGTCCGAAGTCCAGGCCGACGTCGTTCGAGGCCAGCGGCGGCTCGGATGCCACGAAGGGATGCCAGGTCTCGACGTCGTAGCCCTCATCGAAGGCCGTCGCGACGACCACCTCCCCTGCCCCGCAGCAACGGGTGTCGCCGGCGCAGTCCAGGTCGGCGCAGTTCTCGAGGCCGTCCGCATCCTCGTCGCCCGTTCCCTCGGCGCAGTCCTCGAGCTGGACGACATCCCCCCCGTCGCCCCCATCGCCGCCGTCCCCTCCATCCCCTCCGTCGATGCCCGAATCCCCGCCGTCGCCGTCGCCATCGGCGTCGCCGTCGGCGGACACGCTCGCGTCGATGTCGAGGAACCCGAGATCGGGCTCGTTGACCAGGGAGCAGCCGGTCAGGAGCGCGAGGACCGGCGCGCGTTTCATCGGACCACCGCGACGGACTCGCCGCCCGCCGAGACCGTGGCGTTCGACTCGAGCGGACCGCGGTCGCCGCCAGTCGCGAGGATGACCCCGGTCAAGACGCCGAGGACCAGCGACCCGGCGAAGAACACGTCGGCGACCGTGTTGAGCGTGTCGATCTCGCCGGCCGTGTCCTCCGCCGCCTCCCTCGCCTGGTCCAGCGCCGCCTGGTCGGGGCCATCGCCGAGCCCGAGGCGGATCTCGTCGAGGTCGTCCTGCCGCTTGACCGCGGTCAGTCCCGTCACCGCGCCGACGAGCAGCGCCGCCCCGGCGCCGATTCCCGTCGCGACGGGCCACCCGCCGTGGCGAGTCGGCGGATCGAGGAGCACGAGGTGCGCACGAACCAGGACGCTCCGTCCCTCCTCGACGTCGATCGTGATCGTCGCTGGCCGATACCCCGGCGCGGAGACGTCCACGGTGTGTCGTCCCGGCACGACGCCGCGAGGGCTCGTGGATTGAGCGCCCCACGAGACTCCGTCCACCCTCACCTCGGCCGCGGGCACGTTCGAGCGGACGGCGACTCCTCCAGGCATCGGTGGCGTCGTCATGGCCAGCCTGAGCGCGCGCTCCTCCCCGGGAGCCACCGTGATGCGCTCGCGGAGCTCCTCCGAGCCGACCCTGCGAAGCCGCAGCTCGTGGGGGCCCGGCGCGAGATGCAGGGTGATCGGCGTCGTCCCGGCAGGCGCGGAGTCGACGAAGACCTGTGCGGCGCCTCCCGCCACCTCGAGCGTGACCGTGGCCTGGAGCGCGGTCATGGCCACCCTCACCCGCGCGAGCTGGCCCACGACGGCGGTGACCTCGTGCTCCATCGGAGCGTGGCCCACGAGATCGAGGAAGAGGCGATGCGGGCCGGCGGGGACCGCGATCGTGACCGGTGCGGTGCCTCGCGGGGCGAGGTCGCGCCGGTCGACGTGGAGGGTCGCGCCGGGCGGGCTGGTCGCGACCTCGACGAGGGCGACCCTCGGACGAACGAGGTCGACGTGCCTGGTCGCCTCCGCGCGCTCCGCGTCGTTGATGTCGCTCCTCAGGTACTCGGCGAAGTACTCGTAGGCGTCGTCGAAGCTCTCCAGCTCCTCGTAGCAGATCGCGAGGTTGTAGACGGTGTTCTTGCTGCGGACGATCCGCAGCGACTGCAGGTAGTCGGCGACGGCCTCCTGCACGCCGCGGTGTCTCGCGGGTCCCTGGGCCCGCATCGCGCGGGCGAGCGCGGAGTTGCCGCGCTCGAAGTAGAAGCGTGCCTCGGCGTTCGCGTCCGCGCGGGCCACGCAGGGGAAGAGAAACATCGTCAAGAAGAGCAAGCGTCTCACAGTGTCCCCTTGATCCCGACGGGCGGCGCGGTCGTGTTGCCGCGCGGTCTCGCCTGCAGCCGCACGTCGACCGCGAGGTCGGCGCTGGGCACGACTTCGTACACCGTTTCACGGAAGCCGCGCAGGGCGAATCGGTACTCGAGGGCCTGGGCGGACCTGGGCACGCGGTCGATCGTCGGCGTCGCGCCCACCCTTCGATCGCCGCAAAAGACCTCGGCACCGGTCGGCGTCGAGGCGAGCGCCACCACGACCGTGCGGGCGGGCTGCCGCGTGGCGGGCTGGGTGGAGACCACCGGCGATGGGCCGAGTCCGCGAGCTTCCGGCACCCGGCGCGGCGTGGGCGCGGGCTTCGAGGGCGGATCGGCGCGACCGATCAGGAGGAACCCGAGACAGGCGGCGAGCGCCGCCGCGAGCGCGACGAGGCCGAGCTTCCCGGTCGGACGGCGCGCTGCCTGGGCGACCCCCGGCGTCGGCGAGAGCGACTGGCGCACGGTGGGAATGGTCAGCCCGGCCTGGGCGGCGATGGAGGTCAGTCTGTCCTCGAGCTCCTGCATGGACGAGAAGCGCTCGGCGGGATCCTTCGCGAGCGCCCGAGCCACCGCGGCCTCGAGGGCCGGGGGAGCCGCGAGGCCCGAGCGGCTCGACCCGAGCGTCGGCGCCGTCTCGTTGGAGTGCTTCCAGAGGAGCTGGAAGTAGTTCTCGCCGGTGAAGGGCGTCTTCCCGGTCAGCATCTCGAAGAGGATCACGCCGAGAGCGTAGACGTCGGTGCGCGCATCGAGCTTCGTCTCGCCTCGCGCCTGCTCGGGCGACATGTAGAGCGGAGTCCCGACGAGCTCGCCGGTCTTGGTCATCCGGACTCGCTCCGTCTCCGCGTCCTTGACCTTGGAGATCCCGAAGTCGAGCACCTTGATGATGGCGTCCGAGCCCCTCTGGCAGATGAAGACGTTCTCGGGCTTCACGTCGCGGTGGATGATGTCCTTGTCGTGCGCGGCCTGCAGAGCGCGCGCGATCTGGACGCCGATCTCGATGGCGCGCGCGAGCGGCAGCGGGCCGCGCTCGAGGACCCGCGCGAGGCTCTCGCCCCGCAGGTACTCCATCACTATGAAGACGTCGCCCTGGGGCGTCGTGTCGAACGAGACGATGTCGACGATGTTCTCGTGCTCGATCCGGCTCGCGGCGATGGCCTCCTGCCGGAGGCGGTCGATCGCCGAGGCGTTCCTGGCGACGGTGCGAGACAGCACCTTCAGGGCGAACTTCTTGCCCAGGTGCACGTGCTCGACGGCGTAGACGACGCCCATCCCGCCGCGGCCGATCGGCTCGAGGACCCGGTACAGCCCGCCCAGCACCCTACCGACGAGCGGATCCGGGTCTTGGATCGCACCCGCCGGCGGGTCGGCGAGCGGGGTGTCGCGGACGTCGCCCGGGCCGAGGGCCGTCTCCGACACCGCGCCAGCGGGCCCCGGCTCGAGCTCCGCGCCGTCCTTCGGGCAGAAGCTCTGGCCGTCCTGGTAAGCCACACTGCAGGTGGGACAGACACGCATGAAGCCCTGGCTCGGGGAGCAGGAAAAAAGTGTGTGGGATCGTAGCCCGGTGGTCCAGGAGGGTCAATCGAGCTCCGCGCCCTCGGGTCCGGGTTGACACCCGCCGTGGCTCGGGCGAAACCTCCGAGGATGAGGTTGGTTGTCTTCATTGCCCTCGTGGGCCTGCAGGGGCAGGTACTTCCGAGATGAGCGCTCTCCCCCGGTTCGCCGCGATCGACGTCGGGTCGAACGCCATCCGCATCAAGGTCGTGGAGACGTCCTCGGCGACGCACTGGAAGGAGGTCCACGCGTCACGACAGCCCGTACGCCTCGGTCGCGAGGTGTTCCTCACCGGCCAGATCGCCCCCGCCTCGGCGGACGCCGCCGCCGCGGCCTTCCGGGGGTTTCGCGAAGCCCTCGCAGGGGTCGGGTCCTCGCACGTCCGGGCGGTCGGCACGAGCGCGATGCGCGAGGCGAAGAACAAGAAGTCGGTGGTGGATCGGATCGAGCGCGAGTCCCAGATCCGCGTGGAGATCATCGAAGGGCTCGAAGAAGCGCGGCTGATCCGGCTGGGAGTCGACCGCGCCGTGGAGCTCGGCCAGGGGCGAGTGCTCCTCATCGACGTCGGCGGCGGCTCGGTCGAGCTCACGGGGCTGTCGGACGGCGCGCAGCGCTTCGCGTCCTCGTTGCAGATCGGCACGGTCCGGCTCCACGAGGCCTTCCTCGGCGACAAGCCGGTGACGCGATCTCAGGAGATGCTCCTGCGCGAGTACCTGAACAGGGTGCTCGAGCCCGCGCTCGTGGCGCTTGGGCCCCTCAGGCCCACGCGCTTCATCGGCACCGGCGGGAACCTCGAGCGCCTCGCGGTGCTCTGCCCGGTCGAGCAAGGGAAGAAGGACGCGATCGACACGGGCTCCCTCAGGGAGCTCGGGCCCAAGCTCGCGAGGATGAGCGCCGAGGAGCGCCGGACGACGTATCAGCTCCGCGAGGACCGCGCGGACGTCATCGTTCCGGCGAGCTACGTCCTGACCCGCATCGCCGACGCGCTGGGCGCCCAGCGGATCGCGGTCCCCGGGGTGGGGCTGCGCGACGGCGTCCTGTGCGAGATGGTCGAGAAGCACTACGGCGTCTGGGACTACCGCCGCGAGGCCGACGCGCTTCTGGGCGGAGCGAGGGCCCTTGGTCGCAGGTTCCAGTTCGACGAGGCGCACGGCGAGCACACGATGAAGCTCGCCGCGCGGATCTTCGACGACCTGAAGTCCCTGCACGGGCTGGGCGCGGAGGAGCGGCTGGAGCTGTCGGTCGCGGCGTTGCTCCACGACGTCGGGGACTTCATCGCGAACGGCGGGCACCACAAGCACTCGCACTACATCATCCAGCACTCGGACATCGGGGGCCTGCCCCCCGAGCGCCGGAGGATCGTCGCGAACGTCGCCCGCTACCACCGCGGGGCCGACCCGCAGCCTGACCATCCCAACCTCGCGGGCCTCGACAAGGCGGAGATCGCCAAGGTCCGCAAGCTCGCGGCGATCCTCAGGGTGGCCGAGGCGCTCGACCGGGAGCACCGCGAGAAGGTGAGCGAGGTCTCCGTCTCGGTCGACAAGAAGCGGGTCGTGCTCCGCCTGCGCGGCGAGCACGACTTCTCGCTCGAGATCTGGACCGTGCGCCGCAAGGCGCCGCTGTTCGAGCAGGTCTTCGACCGGACGCTCGAGATCGAGGGGCCGGAAGCGGGATTGTGATTCTAGCGGAGGGAAGGTTTCCGAGGAGCTTCTAGGTCAGCAGGCGCAGGCGCCGGCGGCCTCGTCGCAGGAGCCGTTGCAGTACTCCTTGCAGTCGACCTGGTAGGTCGTGCCCTCGCGCGTGTACTGCACCGTGTAGTCGTTGACGCAGGAGTCGAAGGCCTCTTCGCACCAGCAGCCGCAGGCTCCGAGGTCGTCGAGGCATTCGCCGGCCACGGCAGGAGTGCCGCCGCAGGTCTGCGCGTAGACGCGATCATCCGTCGTGCACGCACTGTTGCAGTCGCTCCGGTACTCGAGGCCGTCCTCCGCTGCACAGTAGTCGAGCAGCCAGGGATCGACGCAGTAGTTGTCCACGCCGGGGGTGCAGCCGGCGTCGCAGATCCAGTATCCAGTCAGGTCGTCGAGGCAATCGCTGACGTCGAACTCGTCGCACACCGTGTCGCCGTCGGCGTCGTTGCAGGTGCCTTCGCAAACGGGGTCGGGAGCCAGCCAGCACGCCCCGTCGAGCGGGTAGTCGTCCTCGTCATCGCAGTAGGTGTCCGCGTCCGTGTCGGTGCACGTGTCGGTCGTGACGACGCAGCTCGCGCCAAAGAGCCCCATGATCGGAGCAAGGATCCAAAGCCAACGCGCACGGTTCATTCTTCGTCCTCCTTTACGAGTCAGTCGCCCGTACCACCCAATCTCGAGGCCCGAACCTACCTCTCTTTGCAGTCCGCGATCCAGTAGTCGTTCGCTGCCGCCCGCGGCGCCCTGATGGCCAGTCGGGTCAGACCGGGGAAGGCTCGGGCCCGTCTTCGACGGCCTCGGGCGCGTGGATGTTCAAGGCGTCCTCGAGCCGGGCCATGCGGAGGCGCAGATTCTCGTTCTGCAAGGCCAATTCCCGGATCGTCTCGGCGACCGGGTCGGGGAGGTTCGCGTGATCCAGGGTCCCCTCGACGTGCGCCCTGGGGCCGTCCCGAGGTGGGACGACGCGGCCCGGGATGCCGACGACGGTCGCGTCCGCCGGGACGTCCCGGATCACCACGGAACCCGAGCCTATCCGCGCGCCGTCGCCGATCTCGATGTGGCCGAGGATGCAGGCGTTCGACCCGACGACGACGTTCTTCCCGAGCTGGGGGTGGCGGATCTTGCGCTCCATCGAGGTGCCGCCGAGCACCACTCCCTTGAAGATCAGGCAGCCGTCCCCGATGGTCGCGGTCTCGCCGACCACGACACCCATGCCATGGTCTATGAAGACCTTGCGGCCCACGCGGGCGCCGGGGTGGATCTCGACTCCCGTCGCGAATCGGCACAGGTGTGAAAGCACGCGGGCGACCAGCTTGCGGTCCCGTCGCCACAACCCGTGGGCCAGACGGTGCAGCCAGATCGCGTGAAGCCCGGGCGTCGTCAGGACGACCTCGATCGCGCTGCGTGCGGCGGGATCGTTGGTGAGGACGGCGACGACGTCCTCGCGCATCTGTGTGAAGGCCGTCCGGATCGAGCCGATCAAAGGAGCCCAGAAGCTAGCAGATCGCCCGAGCCGGCGCTAACTTCGTGCTCGCGACATGACCACCTCGATCAAGCCCTGGCGCCGGATCTCCTCGAGAGTCGTGGGCGACTACAGCGTGTTCCGCCTCGTCGAGCACCTGACCGAAGCGGCGCACGACCACGCGCGTCGCACGACCTACACGATCGAGGCCTGCGACTGGGTGAACGTCGTCCCGCTCACCGCGGAGGGCAACGTCGTCATGGTGCGCCAGTACCGGCACGGCCTCGACGGCATCACGCTGGAGATCCCCGGGGGAATGTGCGACCCAGGCGAGGCGCCCGAGGTGGCGGCAGCGCGGGAGCTCCGCGAGGAGACCGGGTTCTCGGGGGAGATCGTTCCGCTCGGGTGGGTGCTTCCCAACCCGGCGATCCAGACGAACCGCTGTCACGTCTACCTGGCTCGCGATGCGAGGCGGATCTGCGACCCCGAGCCCGATGCGGCGGAGGACCTCGAGGTCGTCGTCGAGCCGCTCGCCCGCGTCCACGAGCTGATCGAGGACGGCACGATCCGGCACGCGCTCGTCATCGCCGCGTTCGCGGCGCTCGAGCGAAGGGGCCGCACCGCGAACCGGTCATGAAGCGCCGCCGCCCGTGCGACGCCGAGCCCGAGGACCTCCTGGCCCGCGCGCTCGAGGGGGTCGAGCCGCTCCGAGAGCGCCCCAGGGTGTCGGCGCGCGGCCCGGTTCGCCCGAGGGCGCAGGAGCCGGGCGCGCCAGAGTTCGACGTCACGTCCGACGGCGAAGCCATCGAGGGACGGGTGCGGGACCTCGCTCGCCGCGCGCTACGCCGCCTCCGTGGGCTCGACCCGGCCGACACGCTCGACCTGCACGGCCTGGGCGCCGAGGAGGCGCGCTCGAGGCTCGAGGCCTTCGTGCGCCGGAGCGCCGACGCCGGACATCGTGCGGTCCTCGTCGTCCACGGCAAGGGTGCTCACTCCGAGGGCGACCCCGTTCTCAAGGGCGAGATCGCGAGCTGGCTGACGGCGGGCACGACCGGCAGCCGCGTCCTGGCGTTCGCGACCGCGCCGGGAAGGCTCGGCGGCACGGGAGCCCTGATGATCTTCTTGCGCCGCGAGGTGGCAGCCAACCGATGAGTACCCAGTACCGCTGCTCTCGCGGCAATAGTACGATCGGGGGCGTCCGATGCGGCTCGAGCAACGGGTGGTCGTCGTAGCCGCCGTCGCCATCTCGCTGTCGACCTGCGGGGACGACGGCGGTGCCGGCGGCGGTCACGACGGCGGTGGCGACGCCGGCGTCGTCGGCGCCGACGCCGGCGATCTCGACGCGGACGCACCGGATGCCGGGCAGGACCTGCGCTTCGGGCTGCTGGCCGCGGCCATCGAGGCCGATATCGAGGGGAGCAACGCGACCGCAGCGTCCGTCGCCGTCTGGCTCGACGAGGAGGTCGTGTGGGTGGGCGGGTTCGGAAGTCTCGGCGAAGGCGCCGGCCGGATCGACGAAGACACGCTCTTCATGATCGGATCGGACACGAAGAAGATCACCGCGATCGGCCTGCTTCGTCTCGTCGCCGCCGGCCAAGCGTCGCTCGAAACCACGGTCGCCGACGTGTTACCCGATCTCGAGATGACCCTGGCGCCCGACTTCGTCGGAGCGACCATCCACGACCTGATCTCTCACCAGGGCGGGATCCTCGACGGCGTGGAGACGGCCACGGAGGCCGACGACGAGGGGCTGCGGGCATTCGTGTTCGGCGAGCTCGCCGAGAGCTACTACCCGCTCGCACCTCCGGGGCGGATCTGGAACTACAGCAATCCGAACTTCTCGGTCGCCGGCCTTCTCCACCAGGAGCTCGACGGACGCCCGTGGGCCGACATCGTCGAACAGGACGTCTTTGCCCCGCTCGGGATGTCGCGCACGGTCGCGCGGAAGACCGAGGTGGACGCGAACCACGCCACGGGGATCGGCGTCACCACGGGCGACGATCCGACGATCGGGCCGGTCTCTCTCGACGAGACGTGGGAGTCGGCCTTCGTTCGGCCGTCCGGGCTCGTCTGGTCGACGCCGAGCGACCAGATCCGGCTGGCCCGGTTCCTCGTCGACGGCGACGGAACGGTGCTGGGCGACGACCGGAGGGAGGAGCTGTCGACGCCACAGGTCCCCCTGTTCCCGGACATCCCCGGCAGCTACGGCTACGGGCTGTTCGTGGAGCGCGGAACGACCGTGCAGGGCGCGTGGTACGACGTTCCCGTCTGGAGCCACGGCGGGGGAACGTGGACGCACACGTCCACCTTCGTCATCCTGCCCGAGCAGCGCTTCGCCATCTCCATCCTGAGCAACGGGCTGGCCGACGACTTCACCCGGAGCGTGGTCACGGCGATCGAGTCGCTCGTCGAGCTCCCCGAACCGGCCACCGAGCCGCCGCTGCCCTTCGACGCCGGAGCGCTCGACGGGCTCGTGGGCACCTACGTCGACGACTTCAACGTCGGCGAGCTCGTCATCTCGCGCGAAGGCGACGCGCTAAGGATCGACGCACCGCTGCTCGATCAGTACGAGATCCCCTACGAGCGCGAGATGACGCCGCTCAGCACGCGCGTCTGGATCGCCAGCGTGCAGGGCGAGGAGCTGGACTTCTCCTTCGTCGACGGTCCCGATGGCGAGACGTACCTCCGCAACCGCGCGATCGTCGCGATCCGTCCCGCCGCGGGTGCGGGTGCGCGCCACGAGAGGAGGCGGTCCGCGCGCCGCCCCGAGCCCGATGCCGCGGCGCTGAGGGCTGCCTTGCTCCGGGCGCGGCTCGATCCGCTTCCTCCGCTCTGCAGGCTCAGGCGAGCCTGGCGCTAGCAGAGCGTTTGGCCGAGAGCACGAAGACCCGGTGCGGGATGATCAGAGGATCCGGAAAGCGCCTCGCGAGGAGGCGGCCCAGCTCGGCATCGAAGGCGGCGATGCGAGCCGGGTCGCCGAGGGCGAGGACGCCGTTATTGGCCCTCATCCGGCCGCGCCAGGACTCGTGCGTGTAGACGACGTCCTCGACCCAGTCGACCGACTCGATCTCATCCAGCCCGGCCGCCTCCAGGTGCGGCCGCCACCGGTCGTAGCGGCCGTCGGAGCCCGCCATGGGCCAGGCGGGATGGACCTCGAGGACGAGGCGCTCGGACTCGAACGCGGCGTTCGGGGCAATCGCGAGGTAGTCGAAGTGCGCGACGACCAGGCGGCCGCCGGGGGACAGGAGCCGATTCGCCTCGCGCGCCGCTGCCGGTCCATCGAGCCAGTGCCAGCACTGCCCGGCGACGACGGCGTCGAACGAGCCGTCCCGGAACGGGCAGCGCTCGGCGCGCGCCGCGACGCGCGCGGGCAGGTCGGGCGCGCGCGAAAGCATCGCGGGCGACAGGTCGAGCGCGACCACCTGCGCGCCGCTCGCCCGATAGCTCCGGGCGATCGCGCCCGTGCCGCTGCCCAGGTCGAGGACCCGCCCCGAGAGCGGCACGCGCTCGAAGAACGAAGTGGGGAAGCCGGCGCGGTGGCGGGCGTAGTCGTCGGCGGCGGGCCCGAAGTCCATCCGCCGGGAGCTTAGCGCCAACCTGGGCTTCCGGCCTGGGCCCGGAACACCGAACGGGGCAGGCCCATCGCCAGACTCGCTGGTACGATTGCATCGGGGCGCGCCAGCGCGGCGGGTGAGCGAGCGCTCGGGAGCATGCCTATCCGGTTGCTTGACACGGCACGCGGTCCTCGCGGTCCGGCTCGTGGTCGTGGTCGTGGTCGTGGTCGTGGTCGACCTCAGTCACCCGCCCTCGATAGGGCCGCACCTCGGAGGTGGTCGCCGAGCGCCGCAAAGCGCCGCGGCGCCCGGCCTGCGAACCCCACGGCATGGCACGGGAATTCCGTTGCGCAACGGCACACATCGAGTCGCCGGAAACCGAATATGCGCGTGAATCGGCGCGACCGGGCGAATGGTTCCGTCCACGACCACGACCACGACCACGATTCCGGACTCGCGCCGCGAATCGGCCACGGACGGATTCCATGGCAACCAACCGGATAGGCACGCTCGGGAGTAGGATGGAATCCGATGGCGATCTGCGACTGGTGCCGGGAAGAGATGCTCGATGTGGAGGGGTGCTCGGGAAATGCCGTCGTGGAGTTTCCGGACGGGAGCACGAAGCCGAGCATCCCGTACGGCGAGGAGCGGCGTTGCGGCGGGCCAGGGAAGCCATGGGCGCCGGGGCCGGGACAGAGGTGCCACGACTGCCACGTCGCCGTCGGCGAGCGGCACCATCCCGGCTGCGATTGGGAGGAGTGCCCTCGGTGCGGCCATCAGCTCATCTCGTGCGGTTGTCTCGACGACGAGGAAGAGGACGCCCAGCCCTCGACCCTGCACTGACCGACGGTCTCAGCGGATGTAGTAGCGCGGCTCGGTGGGCTCGCCGACCAGGACGCCAGCGGAGCGGCGCGGGCTCCGATCGAGGCGCCGACGCCACACCGCCGAGCTGGGACAACGGCAGGCGCGAGAGGCGCAGCCCGGCACGTGGCTTGCTCCGGGAGAGGCCATGGACTGCACGATCCCGCGGGTGCGGATGCTGGTTGCCGTCGCGGTGACCCTGGCCGGCTGTGGCGGCGAGCAAGGCGTGGCGGACGCCGCCGCGGGGATGGACGCCGCGATGGGCGGTGACGGCGCTGATGGTGCCGCGGCGCCCGACGCCGCGGCAGACGCGGCCCAGGACCCCTGCGCGGACGGTTGCGAGGGCCGGCGGTGCGGGTCCGTCGGGACCTGTGGAGGAACCTGCGGCAGCGCCGAGCCGATCGCCTTCGAGGCGAGCATCCCCACCCAGTCCCTGGCCAGCATGGAGGCGACGCTGCACGCCAAGCAGGAGAAGATCGCCGTGACGAGCGACGGGACGATCCACCTCTACCTGCAGCTCGACACGCAAGGGGCGGCCTACGCGCGAAGCCACGACGGCGGCGCGACCTGGGAGGCGTTCCAGCTCCTGGACGAGCGCGGTTGGCTCGGAGTGATCGCCGCGGACGAGGGCGACGACCTGCACATCATCTACGCATCGTCGTGGAGGGAGGGCAACGAGTACAGGAGCTCGCCACAGGCCGTCACGGCCCGCGTCGATCGGTCGGCCGACCGCTGGACCTGGACCTGGGGCCAGCCGACAGCGCTCTTGCCGCACCCGCCGAACCCGAGACACGGCTTTCTGGACTTCGCCCTCGACTCGCAGGGGACCTTTCACCTGGTCACGGCCTCCACGGAGGCCTTCTCCTTCGACGCGCCGGACGAGCCCGTGCGGACCGGCATCCACTACTTCCGGAGCGCCAGCCCGTTCGATCCATCTGCGTTCGATCCGGGCGAGGAGCTGTTCTCCCTCGAGATCTGGCCCGTCGAGGTCCCGGGCTTCGCGCTGGGCTATGGCGGCGACCCGGCAGTCGACGTCGATGGCACGGGCGGCGTCGTCCTGGTGTACTCCGACCGCTCCCTCTACCAGTCCGGGCTCGAGCAGGCCCAGTGGCCGGACACCGGCGCCCGTGGCACCCTGTTCGTCCAGCGCGCGCTTCCCGAGGCCGGGAGCTTCAGCCTCACGACGGCGCGGCCCGTCGCGCGCGGAGTCTACGGCGACGCCGACATCCTAGTCGATCCCGACGGGACGACGCACGTGGTCTACACGATTGTCGAGAGCGGCTCGAGCTATCGCGCGGCCTATCGGCAAATCGGGCCCGACGACGAGATGGGCCCCGAGGTGCTCTTGACCGAGCGCGACCCGGGGCAGACGGAGCGCACCATCTTCCCGTCACTCGCTCGGCTCGCCGACGGCTCGCTCGTGGTGGCGCTCACGGACCGGCTGGCCGACCCGGCCGGGAGCCTCGCGGCCACGGTCAGGCCCGCCGGCGCGCCCTCGTTCGGCTGCGTCGTGCCGCTGTCGAACGGGCCGGTGGGCGACGTCGACGCGAATCTGCTGGCGAGCGCGGACGGGGGAATGCTCCGGTTCGTCTACCTCGCTCTTGCGGATGCGGCGGGCGAGCACCGCGTTCAGTTCGGCAGCCTCGACGCGGATCGCCTGAAGGCAGCCTCCGCGCGGTGAAGCTCATCGCGCTGCTCGGGATCGCGGCGCGCGACGCGCGTCCCAGGCGCTACCGCGTCGTACGCTCGCGCAACTGGGTCTCGATCAGCGTGAGACGGCCGCAGCGCTCCTCGTCCGGGCCGGGGCACAAGCGGGGCTGAACGAGCGTGATCATGGATTGCATGCGCGCCTGGCAGTCCCGGTCAGAGCGATGCACGCGCGAGAGCAGGATGTTCAACGTGTCGAGCGCGAGGTCAGCGGCGAAACCGAGCAACTCGACCGGCACGGCCGGCTCGCCGGCCACCTCTTCGAAGAGCAGTGCGGCGTCGTCCCAGTGGTGGTGCTGGTAGTGCAGGCGCGCCTCACCGTACGTGAGCCTCGCGCGGTCGGCACCACTCGCCGCGCAGCGTAGCGCGTGCACGTCCGCCGCCAGCGCCGCGGTCGCGGGATCGAAGGGCACCGCGACGGCGACGTCGGGCGCGACGTGCCGCCGGGCGCGCGTTCGATCGGTGGCCCGCACCGCCAGGACGGCCTCGACCTCGGCCACCGTCCGTGCGGCCCTCGGGTCACCGGCGGCGCACGCCACGCGGACCGCTGCGTCGGGCAGCACGCAGGAAGGGGCGACCGCCGACGCGCCGTCGTCGGCCACGGTTCCGGGTGTCGCCAACCCAGGAGGCGGCGCCTGTCGAACCTCGTGCGCCGGAGTCGTCTCACGCACCCCGGAGGAAGCCGGGGACCCGCAGCCCACCGCCGTCAGGATCAAGGCGGCGGCGCGAAACCGATGTCGCATCATCGGTGCGAGAGCTTACGCGGAGGAGACGGCCCCGACCACAGGGCCCTCTGTGCCAACGTGCGTGAGCCAGCCGTGCTCCGCGAAGATCTCGCGCCCGAGCCCCCACACCAGGAAGTCGAGGAAACGCTCCGCTTCCTCCTCGTCGGCGGTGCCCTTGACGAGCCCCGCGCAGGTCGATCGGTAGATCCTCGAGCTCTCGGGCAGGCGGACCGCCGCTATCCGGCGGTGGAAGCCGGTGAACGTGGACCACCCGAAGGCGGCGTCGACGGTGCCCTCGACGATCGCTCGCACGATCGCCATGCAGCCCGCGACGCGGAGCGAGATGTTCGCGCGGACCTCGGGCACGCATCCTGCCCGGCCACAGACGTCCTCCCACACGCCCCGCAGGCAGTCGACGGTCGAGACCGCGACCTTGACTCCGGGTCTCGTCAGGTCGTCGATGGAGCGGATCCCGGCGGGGTTGTCGCTCGGAACGAGGAGCACCGACTCGCGCATGCCCAGGCTCCACCGTGGGCCGCCGCGCGCCAGGCCAGAGGACTCCAGGTCGTCCCAGTCGGCCTCGGCGCCAGCCACCGCGGCGTCGTACTTGCCCGCTCCGACCTCCGCCACGAAGCCACCGCCGAAGGCGGGGCCGCACTGGCCGCGCTCGCAGCCGCGAGAGCAGACGGCCACATCCACGGGGACTCCGGTCCGATTGCGATAGGCTCGAGCCGCCACCACCACCGGCGGCGCGCTCCCTCTTGCGCTGAAGATCTTCATGCGGCCCTCCCGTCGCTCAAGGCTCGAATGGGTACGGCACCGGTGTGCAGTCTCGGGCCCTTGCCCGCAGCGTTCGGTCGTACATGTGGTCCACGGCGTCCTGGCAATCGAGCTCGGTGCCGAGCCGCGCGAAGAGCCCCTCGCGCAGGTCGTGCGCCTCGTCGCGTGCGCCGCACGAGGCCTGGTCGCCTGCCAGACACTCGGCGTCAAAGAAACGCTCGGCCATCCCGAGGTACTGGATTGCCGACGGCGTCGCTTGCATCCCGCCGTTCTGCGAGCGGCGGTCGTCCTCTCCGCCGGGCATGTCGAGGTTGGATCGCGGCAGCAGGTATCCGCCGAGCTCGTCGGTGGAGCTGACCCCCTCGGCCGCGCCGCGAAGCCACGCCACGCCTCCCCGGACGGCCTGACGAAGCCGCTCGCGCGTCCCTTGCTCGCGAGGCTCGAGCCGCTCGCCGACCTGGGCAAGCGCGCCAACGACCCCCGCCACGCCCCGACACATCGAGGCCTGCGTGAAGCCCTGCTCCTCGCTCCTGCCATCCACGGTCAGCCCCTCGAGGGTCAGAAGCTCCTCGGCCTGCGGGTCGCGCGGGTCCGGGCAAGTGGCGCAAGGGGCGTCGACAGGTAGCCAGCGCACCCCCCCGAGGACCGCGTCGGGGACCGCGTGCGCCATTACCCACTCGGCGGCGCAGCGGGCGAGGTCGTGCGAGGCTGCGTCCGCGAGGTTCTCGTGCACGCTCGCGAGCGTGGCCGCGATGCCCGCCGAGCCGCCTCCCCACGTCGAGGCCGTATACTCGGCGATTCCACCGAGCCCACCCGCGTCCGTCTGAAGCCACCCGCAGCCCTCGGCCTCTCCGAACGTCTCGCGGTACGCCGACTGCTCGAAGTACGCGACGATTGCCGGGAGCGCGCGGGTCACGAGCGCTTCACGCTCCGCGAGCTCGAAGTCGACCTCGACCGGGGCGGGGAAGACGAGGTCCACCTCGCCGAGCATCTTCGACACGAGCAGGGCCACGAGCGCGGTGCCCCGGCACAGGTCCGGGTTCGGTGTTCCTTCGAAGTGAATGGCGATCGCCCCGGCTCCGCCCACGGTGGGCTCGAGCAGTGAGAGAGCGTCGACCAGGATCCCCCTTGCCGCCTCGTCCCAGCGAGGATCGCCCGTCGCCGCGTACAGGCCCGCGAGGAAGAACGCGGTGAACGGATAGCCGTCTGCGATCGCGTTGCCGAGCACCTCCTCGGACGGCGTCCCCAGCGGATCGAGCGTCCCGTCGCGGTCCGAGTCGTAGTCGATTTGCTCGGGGTAGCGCCGGCGCTCGTGCTCTTCTCCCATCAGCTCGACGGAGGAGGTCTCGGCCCACGCGTCCAGGTGCACGGCGTGCCGGATGGCGGCCGACAGGTAGCTCGCCGCGCGGTCGGCCTCGCCGGTGGAGATTGCCAGCCGAGCGGCGCAGAGGAAGGCGAGCCCGTAGCCGCTCGATCCATGCGACTCCAGGGGCACGGCAAGGGGCGGGATGTTCCGGCGCTCCTCGAGCTCAGGGGGGTTCGCGCGCCAGATGGCGGAAGCGCGGAAGGTCATCCCAGCGCGCCTGTAGATCCCAGCGCTGCCCGGGATGCGGCCGGCGACGTCGACCTCGCGCGAGAGCAGGTAATCGGCGATCCGGAGCAGGAGCTCCTCCCGTCCGAGCTCGACTGCGTCGTCACAGAGGATGAAGACCGCGTGCGCGAGCGTCTCTTGCTGCCGGGCCTCGTCGAAGTCGAACGGTGCAGGGGCGGGCTCTGCGGCGCCCGGGAACGCATCCGCCCGAGACCGGGAGGCGTCCATGCGGGTCGATGCGTCGCCGGTCGGCTGCGGCGACCCCGCGCTTGCGCGGGCGCAGCGGCAGCCATTGCCCGCGCAGGCCAGCGCGCCGACGAGAAGGGCTCTCGAGAGTCTCATGGTCGACGGCGAGACCAGCACGGCGTGTGCCGTACCCGCGGCGGTCGAGATCGCCATCGCTCGGGTCGCGGGCCGGAGGCAGGAGCCGCCGATCTGGCGGGAGGAGCCCCAACCATCGATGCCCTTCGAGGCTGCGCGGGCCGCCGCGGATCGAGACATCGGGCTCGGATCGCCCAGGCACGGCGGTTGATGGTCCGAGCTTGATGGACGGACGTTCACGCATCCCCGCGGCGCTTCTCCTGTCTCTGTCGGCCGCCTCGTGCGCCGGACCGAACCGTGGGGGCGCCGAGCCAGACGCCGCTTCGGGCTCGGCGGGCGGCCGGGCGCGCGACCTGGGCGACGCCGCGATGGTCGACGCGGCCGGACAGGCCGCCCCCTCGTGCGCGACCGTGTACGAGCTCGACACGGTCGAGTCGCACGAGTGCCTGGGTCATCACCTGCTCCTCCTCGCCCCGGACGCGGTGGAGGACGGGTGGGCCGGCGAGGTCGTCTGCTCGCTCTTCGCGCAGGCGGATTATCTCGTCGGCGAGCAGGTTGACGTCTCCGACCTGCTCGGCTTCCCGGAGCGGGGCAGGGGCTGGCTCTGGGGCTCGGAGCCGCTCGGCTACACCGCGCGGAGTCACGACGCGGTCGCCCTCTTCGAAGACAAGCCCACGACCGACTTCACCTACCAGCTCGACCTCCACGGATCCTCGGGCTATGGCCTTGGGATGCTCGCGGCTCACAGGCTGGCGCGCGAGCTGGGTGACGCAGCTCGAGCCGATCGCTACCTCGACGCCGCGATCCGGCATGGCCTTCACGTGCGAGGCTGGACGGACGTCGAAGGCTACTGGCCCGGCCGATCATCCACTTATTCCGTCATCGACTACGACACCGATGGCAATGGCCGAGCCGACACCCCAGGGGAGCCCGAGAACGGAATCACGGCCGGCATGGCGATCTTCGACGGTTACCCGCCGATCGCGCTCTTCCTCGGCCAGCTCTACCAGACGACGGGCGAGTCGACGTGGGCCGAGGACGCGAAGCGGATCGTGATGCAGGCCGCGGACGAGGCGTCTCTGGTGCCGGTCGGCGGGGGCGAAGCGCTCGGGTTCCTGTGTCCGAGACAGAGCGCCGGCGGCCGGCCCTGCCCGGGCATCTGCCACGGGGCGGCCGGTATCACCCTGATCCTCGCCAAGTCGCTCGGCGAGGACCGCAACCTCATACCGATGTCGGTCTTTCCCGCGGGCGATCCCATCCTGTCCGAGGACGATCGGGATTACTTGCTCGGCAAGCTCCGTGGTGTCGTCTCCTACTTCGACCTCGCGGTCGAGCGCGCTCCCACGGATGGCGGCGAGGGCTGTCACTTCTGGCAGGTCGGCGACGGCGGAACCGGCGACATCGCAGGCTACCCCGCCGTCACGTGGGGAGGAGGCGCGGCCGGCATCGGCGCCGCGCTGGCGGCGGCGGCGACGGTCCTCGAGGCGAGCAGCGATCCCGAGGACCTCGTTGCCGGCGCACAGGCTCGTGATCTCGCGGCATGTGCGGCGCGGTTCATCTTCTCCCGCGCGATCCCGGACCGGTACTTCCGAGGTGACCCGGACCAGCCGAGCGTGCGGTGGGCGCCCGTCGAGGACGACCTGCACCACCCCAGGGCCAGCGACCCGGACGCCGAGGCGCTGCGGCGCGACAGGTACCCTTCGGTCGACGGGACGTACCGTCAATACTCGGCCGCAGGACAGTGCCGTGGGGTGAGCGGCGTGATCGCCGGCCTGTCGGCGATCGCCCTCGGTCAGGACGGGTCGCTGGCGACCCGCGCGGCGGAGCTCGGCCTCGGCGGCGCGAACTGGATCGACGGCCTCGCGCTTCGCCTGGGTGCAACGGACTACTGGTCGGTGAACGAGGGTCTCCGCCTCGTGCCGCAGGCCACGTCGGACAATCCCGCGCAGGACCGCCCGAAAGGCATGAGGTTCCCTCAGATGGGCTCGCTGACGGCCGGGATCGTTCAGAACCTCGACGACCTGGAGGAGCTCCTCGACGAGGCCGGCGACCCGAGGGCTGCCGACGTCCGGGACCTGCGCCGCCGCATGGTGATGAGGCTCGTCCGCGAGCTCGAGTGCCAGACCGCCGGAAGGAGCCTCGTCGACCGCATCTCGGCGCGTGACGCGGACTGCTCCCCGAACCTGTTCCCCTTCGAGTGAAGCGCGGCGCTCCCGCGCGTTCTTCGACGCCGCAGACGCTGTGGATGAGCAGCGCCTCGCAGAGCTGTCCCGACTACGGCTTCGTCAATGACGAGACCCCGAGCGCCGACAGGGGCTCCTCGTTCATGATGCAGGTGGCCTTCCGCCCCGACCCCGAGGTGTGGGTCGGCAAGCCCAAGGGCGATCTCACCGATCCGTCGGACCCGCGGTACGGCGCAATGTCGGATGTCTTCGCCACCAGCCAGTATCGGCTCGTCTTGCTGACCGGCCCCGGGCCCGATGCCGTCGTGGTCACGCGATAGCCGGAGCCTGTCGGATCATCCTGCCGCATCACGGCCGTCCTCGAGCGGCCGCGAGCGACGGAGCCAAAGAGCACGACCAGCCGCGCGCCAAAGGCCTTTGCCGCTGCCGCGCGCAGGCGTTCCACGACGGGCTCCGGCAGCGGGGCTGGCGACATGCCGTTACGTCGTTCGTCACCTCCGATCGGTCTCGGGCGATTCGCTACTGGGCCGGGACCGCATCGGCCTCACGGGCGAAGTCGTTGGACGAGCAGGCCCGGACACTGCGCCCGCACTCCGGATCGAACGAATCTAGATCGAGAAGGATCTCTCCTCGCACGTCGTCCAGCCAAACGGGGCAGCTATAGGCACATCCGAAGACGAGGTCTTGGTCGTGCCCCGAGATCCTGTCGCCTGCCTCGCCGGGGTCGAGGTCGGCACAAGGCTGAAACGTCGCGAACACGCGCACGACGAGGGGGAGGGCGGGCGTGTCGTAGACCTCTGCCGGCTTTCCCCGCACCGTTGCGAGGGTCTGGGCGACTCGCTCGGCGAATGTGCCCCCATCGGGGAGGTCGACGTCGACGACGCCTCGGCGTATGGGCTCGCAGTCGTTCTCCCCTTTCCGGCAGAAGTTGAGGAGCTCGGCGGGGCGGCACCCCGGCATCTGCCGGCTGTTCCAGTAGATGAGGTCGGTGACGATACAGGCCCTGCCCGTCGCCTCGCCGGCGGCCTCACTTGCAACGGCCGCCAGCGGCCGGCCGTCGACCTTGCAGAAGAAGCCGTGGGGCACGGAAACGTCGCCGTCGCCCGTGGGGACATCCGCGAACTCGAGGCTGACCTTGTTGTACGTGGAGCATCCCAGCCCCAGGAGCAATGCCACGCCGAACAGAGACCGCGAGTCCATGGTGGCCGATGTTATGATGCCGGCGTGGAAGGTGTCACTCTCCCGCGCCCCGTCGAGGGGCTTCCGGTCCAATCGCTGAAGGTGGAGGTCGTCGACGGTCCCGATCGGGGCGCGGCCTTCGAGGCCGAGGGCGATCACGTGGACATCGGCACGGCGGAGGGCAACGACCTGCATCTCACGGATCCGACGGTGTCGCGATACCACGTCGAGCTGACTCGCTGTCCCGAGGGCGTGCGGGTCCAGGACCTCGGCTCCACGAACGGCACGCGGGCGGGGTGCGTGAGGATCGCGAGCGGGATCGTCCCACCCGACACCGAGATCGCGATCGGACAGACCCGCCTCAAGATCCTCGATGGCCGCCGGATCACACTCGAGCTCCACGGCTCCACGACGCTCGCAGGGCTCAGGGGTCAAACGGCCGCGATACGTCGCCTGATGGCCCGGGTCTGCAAAGCGGCGGAGAGCCAGGTTCCGGTCCTCATCGTGGGCGAGTCCGGAACGGGCAAGGAGCTGGTTGCGAGGTCGCTCCACGAGGCTGGGCCACGCGGCAATGGGCCGTTCGTCACCGTCGACTGCGCGTCGCTGCAGCCGACGCTGGTCGCCAGCGAGCTGTTCGGTCACGAGCGCGGCGCCTTCACGGGAGCGGACCGCCAGCGGATCGGCGCGCTGGAGCTCGCCCAGGGCGGGACCATCTTCCTCGACGAGATAGGCGAGCTGCCGCCGGCGCTGCAGCCAGTGCTCCTCGGCGCGCTCGAGCGTCGCCGCTTCAAGCGCCTCGGCGGCCGGGACGAGGTCTCCGTCGACGTGCGCGTCGTCTCCGCCACCAACCGTGACCTGAGGGCAGAGGTGAACTCGGGCGCGTTCCGCCTCGATCTCTTCTACCGGATCGCCGTGGTCGTCCTGCAGATCCCTCCGTTGCGCGAGAGGGTCGAGGACATACCGCTGCTCGTCGAGCACTTCCTCCAGGAGAGCTCGTACGAGGGGCCCGCTTCCCAGATCATGACGCCGGCCGCCATGGCCTCGCTCGTCGCGCACCGCTGGCCCGGCAACGTCCGCGAGCTGCGAAACCTCGTCGAGGCCGCCGTCGCGATGGGCGAGTCGCCTGTTCCCGCGTACGTCGTCGGCCCGCCGGTGAGCGCCGCGGCGGGCACGCCCGCAAGCGGCCAGGTCGCCTGGCCCGATGGCCTCGAAGGACTGTCCTACAGGGACGCCCGCGATCGTGTGCTCCGGCAGTTCGAGGAGCGCTATCTGCGCGCGTTGGTCTCGCGCCACCGATGGAACGTCTCGCGGGCGGCCCGTGAGGCGAAGATGGACCGCTCGCACCTGAGGGACCTCCTCCGGCGACACGGTCTGGCGGAGTGAGATCCGATCAGTCGGCGAAGTACAGGGTGCTGTCGATGTTGGGCTCCCAGAGGATCAGCGCCGTGACCCCTGCCGCCAGCGTCGCGGTGGCGCCGACGGCGAGCCAGAAGAGCGTGCTCGACCAGAGCGGCCGCGCGACGACGCGGCCCCGCTCCAGCAGATCGACGACCAGAGCGGACGAGGATCCTGCGAGCTCACCGAGCTGGACCTTGCGCTCGGCCTGGGCGGCAACGTCGCCCCGGAGCGCGAGACTGCCGCGCAGTCGGATGCGAGACCGAAGGCGCTCGGTCGTCATCAGGACGAGGCGGGGGGCGGCGAGCGCTTGCGCGAGGAGCCGCAGCGACGCCCGCGAGTCCAGCTCGCCCGAGGCACCGTAGCGCGCCGACCACTGGCGGCCGGCGAGGTCGGGGCCTGCCCTGGCCAGCTCGAGCCGGATCCGCGCACCGCCCGCACCGAGGCGCACGCGCCGGGCCTCGGGGACTGCGCCGTCCGCCGCGACCCGGACCACGTGGTCGCCGGGCGGCAGATCGACCGCGCAGGGAACACGGCAAGCGGCGCCGCCGCCGTCGAAGGAAGCGGCCCCCGGGAGGTTTGCGTCGACCCAGAGCGTCGCTCGGTCCGCGCGGCCGACCTCGGTGATCCCGTCGGCGAGCACTGCTTCGACCTCGGGCGTCGTCCCTCCGGCATCCGGAGGGATCGCGAGGCCGAACGTCGCGAAGGCCCGCGCGTCCTGGCGCGCCCGCTCCGGCTGTCCCTGCCCGACCTGGCACGCGATGCGCCAGAACAGGACGCGAGCCGCGAGCGCACGCCGCTCCTCCCCGAGCAGCCGCTCGACTAGCCCCGACGTTCCCACGGAATCCAGGCAGCCATCGAAGCCTCCGTCGACGTACGAACGGCGTGCCGCTGCGAGCCTGCGCTCGACGTCCCCCTCCGCGGCGGCGACACGCAGACGGCTCGGCGGGTCGGCGAGGGTCAGCTCGACATCGGGCTCGCGGACGGATTGCAGGCCCCGACGCACCAGGCGGAGGTGACCTGCATCGGCCGCGACCACGACGGTGATGGGGCGTCGGTGCGCCGGAGCGCGATGGCAGCCCACGGCGACGACGGCCACGATCGCGGCCAGTGGTGCTAGCCTACTCGGGTGTCCACGATCGGGCGCTACCGCGTGGAGCGCGTCATCGGAAGCGGCGGGATGGCCGAGGTGCTCCGGGCCGTCGCCGTCGGCAGCTCCGGCTTCGAGCGGCGAGTCGCGATCAAGCGGATCCTGCCCGAGTTCTCGGACGACGCGACGCTCAGCCGGATGTTCTTCGACGAGGCCCGCATCGCGAGCCGTCTCCACCACGCCAACATCGTCGCTGTGCTCGACTACGGGATCGTCGACGGCAGGCCCTTCCAGGTGCTCGAGTGGATCGATGGGCTCGACATGGCCGCGGTCGTCCGGCGCACCCGCGAGCTGGGCGAGAAGGTCCCTCCCGAGGTCGCCCTCCACGTCTGCGCGGAGGTCGCTCATGCGCTGGCCCACGCCCACGCAGCGCGGGGCGGCGAAGGCGCGCCCATGAACGTCGTGCACCGGGACGTCAGCCCCTCGAACATCCTGGTCTCCTGGGAGGGCGACGTGAAGCTGACCGACTTCGGGATCGCCCTGGCCGCCGACCGGACGGCGGAGCGGACGCGCGCCGGCGTCGCCAAGGGCAAGTTCTCGTACATGGCGCCCGAGCAGTTCCTGCAGGGCGCGGTGGACGGCCGGACGGACGTGTTCGCGCTCGGCTGCGTCCTCCACTCCATCCTCGCGGGCCGCAGCCCCCTCGGCGACGAGGGCGCGCTGGCAGATTTCCTGGTGTCTGGCGCGCTGGCTGTGTCTCCCGATCTCGATCCGCACGCGCGCGCGATTGTCGTTCGCGCGACCTCCCTTCGCAAGGAGGACCGACACGAGTCCGCCGCCGCCCTCGCCTCCGACCTCGGCGCGACCCTGGCCACCGTGCTCGGCCCCCGCGATGCGAGGACGATGTTCCGCGAGTGGCTCACGCGACTGGCACCGGCGCGCGAAGCGCCGAGTGGGCCGCTCGACAAGCTTCTGGGTCTCGACATCGTCGTGGCGGACGGCGAGGGTGAGATCCGGCGCTTCTCGACGCTGCCGCCGCCGACGCGGGAGCCGGCGACCGCGACCGTGCCCGCGATCGCCAAGGGAGCTCGGCGCGAGCGCGTCGGCTGGCGCGGCCGGGCCATCGCGTCCGCCGCGCTCGCCGCGGTGGGCGCGGTCGGCCTCGTCTTGCTGTCGCGCGGTTCGACGGTCCCACCGGCGAGCTCGCACCGACCGGTCGCCGCGGCGCCCGTCGTGACGGCCGCGGTCCCGACGGCGGCCCTGCGACCGGCGGCGGCAGCGGCCCCCGGTTCCCGCGGCGGTCCGGGCGAGGACCCCGAGTCGGCGGGCGGCGCTCGAGCAACCGCCGACTCGCCCCGGAAGCGACCGGCCGCGATTGCCCGAACGTTGCCCGCGTCTCGACCGGAGCCCGCGGCGCATCCACCTCCCGTGGCGCCGGAGCCGCCCGCGCCGGAGCCGCCGCCCGAGGTGCCTGGCGGACGCGCATGGCTCGTGGTTGGCGGGGAAGGTGCAACGGGCGCGGAGATTCGCGTTGACGGCCGCCGCATCGGCTTCGCGCCGCGCCTCGTCGAGCTCTCGCAGGGCGGCCACGCCGTCGTCCTCGTGGGGCGCGACGGCACTGCCATCGCCGACCGGACGATCCAGCTCGGGCCGCGCAGCACGAGGAGCTCTCCCTACCGGTGGATCGTCCCCGCACCGTGACGGTCAGCGGTCGTAGATCCGGAAGCTCCAGTCCCCGATCGCGCAGGCGAGAGGCTGGTAGGGCTCGAAGTCGCTCCCGCTGAGCACGCCCCAGTTCGCGCCAGCGTGATCGTACGTGGAGTAGTAGCTCGCACCGAAGACCATCGGAAGGCTCCGGGCGATCATCGTCAGGTAGTTGTCGTAGCGGGCGCCGCGCTCGTCCTGGTTCGCGACCTTGACGTAGAAGTCCACGTCGTCTCCGCCTCCGTAGATCGGGTGGTCGGCTGCCATGAAACCGCCCATCTCCGAGAAAATGATCGGCAGCCCGGTTCGCTCGTGGACCTCGAGGATCCCCTCGATCTGGGGCGGGCTCGGGGTCTCGACCTCGAGGTAGCTGTTCAGCGCCATCGCGTCCTGGAACGGAGCCTCGGCGACGGCGACCACGCGCGGCAGTCCGTACGCGTGGTGGCCGGCCATGTGCTTGGGCCCGAGGATCAGGTGATCCGGATCGGACGCGCGGATCGCGTCGTGGCAGATCGACGCGTACCTGGCGGCGATGGTCGCGAGGAAGGCGCCGTGATCGTCGTACGCGTCCCATCGCGCCTGGGTCACGAACTCGAGGTAATCGGGCTCGGCGTAACCGGACAGGTCGTCCCACGATTCGAGGGCGTTGATGGCCTCCATCGAAGGGCGGATCCGGTCGGCCAGACCGGTGATCTCCGCGGGTGTCAGCGTCGACAGGTCGAGCGGCAAGAACCAGTCGGTCCTGATCGTCAGTGTGGGCAGAAGCTCCTCGAGCCCGTCGGGCTCACCTCCGTACACGGCCTTGAACGCCTCGATCGTGCCGTAGCGCGCCTCCATGTGATCGACGTACGCCTGCTTGCCCGGCGTGCCCGATGCCTGGCGCACGGTGTCCTGCCACCAGTCGGAGAAGTAGCCGAAGACGCTCTGGTTGGGCTCGGTGTTCGTCAGGTAGCCGATCAGGTACTCGTCGTCCGCGGTCCGGGACACGATCATCGAGATGCGCTCCGCCATGCGCCGCTCCTCGGCCGGGTCGAAGACATCGGGCCAGCGGACGACCCGACCGTGGTCCCTCGCGCCTCTCATCGCGTACCCGTTCGGCATCGGGCCCGCGGTGTCGGGGTTTCCGAGGTTCAAGAGGTAGGGCATGCGGGGCTGGGCTCCCTCGAGCGCGGTGAGCCACTCGTAGCGCGGGTCGAAGTGGTCGCTGCCAATCGTGTTGATCCCGATCCGGCCCAGAGTGTCGACGGTGTCCTGCGCCCACCGGTCGCGGTCGTTCCCGTACAGGCGCTCGTACGTCTCCATCGACTCCCAGCTCGGGTGGACGTACTCGACCGAGACGGCGAAGAAGGCGTTTCCTTCGGGAGTGACGAGCCAGCTCGCACCGTCGATCTCCTCGAGATGGAAGAAGCCCGTCGCCTCGCCGGTGATCGTCGTTCGCCCGCCGAAGCGATCGGACGGCCCCACGGTCCTGCTGCAGCCGGTCTCGCCTCCTCCGCTGTCCGGGCTCGGTGCGTCGATGGCGTCCGGGCCCTCGTCTGCGTCCGTCGCGCTCGCGTCGTGCGCCCTGGCGGCGGATGGCTCCTGGCCGGCCGGCTCGGTGCACGAGCTCGCCAGCGCCGCCCCCAGCAGGAGTGACAGCCGACAGAGTCCCGCTCCGCCGAGCCTCGGCACCCCGGGGACCTCGATCGATGTCGCGTTTCGTTCCCTCATGCGGTGCCGAACTGCACGCCTCGTGCCCCCCGGAACGGTCGCGTTTCCCCGGCGGCTGTGGGTCGCTGCCACCAAGGTGAGGGGGAGGCCCTTCCGCCTGGCCCGCGACGTACCGCGTGCTGCCCATGTTTCCGAACCGGCACGGCCGGTGCAACGCCGCGACTGCAGGGAGAGAGGAAGTGGAGGAAATGCGACGAGGACTGCAGCCTGGTCAACCTCGATCCCTGCTGCGGTCGCGACGTGGCGTCGGTCCCGGCCGAGCTGGCCGACGATCTCGCCGCCGCGATCCCAGAGTGCGAGGAAGAGCAGCCGGAGTGCAGCGGCCCCTGCCCGATCCTCGATTCGCTCTCCGCCGAGTGCGCGGAAGAGGGTTTCTGTGACGTCCGCCTCCCCGCTGCGGATGATTCTCCGCCCCCGGCGGAGTGACCCGCCGCCACCGCGGGCAGAACCGCACGCGATTGGTCCGCTCGCCCGGAGGAGTTGAAGACACGAAGACACGAGGGACCCCCCGGGAACGGCGCTGCAGATCCCGCGCGGGGAGCTCCCGGCAACGGCGAGTACGGGATGACGTTCGGCGAGTACCTCGTCTCGCGGATTCCGTGCCCGGCCGAGCCCGACCTGTCCAGGCTCCTCGCCGATTCGCCAAGGCTTGCGCATTGGGATCGCGGTCGAGGGATGCACGCTCGGGTTGTGGGACGAGGTCGGCTGCCGCGCCGTGATGGTCCAGCCCATCCGTGAGAAGATCGTGGCGCGCGCGAAGGGCTGCGGGGACCTCCTTGGAATCATCCGGAGGCGCGAGGTCGACGTCGCCTTCGGATGGCGGAACTTCGACCGTGTGCCCGACGTCGACGTCGAGGTCGTGCCGCTGCCCGAGGCGGTCGAGGTGCGGCGCACGACGGGGATCGCGGTGGTCGCAGGCACACCGCGGTCGGCCGAGGCGCGGCGGTTCGCCCTGTGGCTCGCGTCGGACGAAGGACGCGCGATCTACCGGCGGTGGGGCTGGAAGGAGGCGGGTGCCGCGCAAGCGGAAGTGCGTGCGCCACTGCTCCCGTGAGGGTGGACCCGCCAGCACGAGGGGGGCAGTCGTCAGCACGCATGGGAGCTCGCGGGCGAGTGCTGATGACGGCGATCGGGAATCGGCGCGCCGGCGTGAGGCGTGCTGCCGGGCGGCGTCAGTGGCACGCACCTCGCACGGCGCGGGCCCTGGAGGCAGGCCGTCGAATGAGGCGGCTCCCATCACGGAAGGAGATCCCATCATGTTCGCCACGCGCACCTCGCTAGCATTCGTCTTCGTCGTCTCCTCGGTCTTGCTGGGGAGCAGCACCGCCATGGCCGATCCCGAGGAGTGCCGTGAAGGCTCGTACCTCGAGTTCGCATGGCCAGCGGAGGGTGACACCTACCGGCAGGAAAGGCCCATCGAGCTCGATCTCATCGGAGCGATGGTCAACACGAATTGCATCGGGCCGCGAGAGCACTACGTGCTCGTGAGGCTGTACTCCGGAGACGACATCACCTGGGAGAACTTCTACTTCGTCGGGCCCGGCAACTGCTGGGAGCCGGAGCCCTTCGAGATCAACGACCTGCTGCCGGGGCTGCCCGTCGGTGACTACGTCCTCGAGGCCGGGATCTCCGACAACTTCCACACTGCTCCGTACTGCACCACCGACCGCGGCGTCCGTGTCGTGCGCGGCCCGCTCATCCGACAGTCCATGCGCGTCCGCTGACCACGGCTCGACCTGGACATCACTTCACCGAAGCACGTCCTCGTGCGTTCACGAAAGGAGATCACGTCATGTTTGCCAAGCACGTCCTGCTCGCATTCGTCGTTGCCTCGGTCTGGCTGGGTTCGACCTCGGCCCGAGCCGACGCTCAGTGCCCTCCCAACTGGATCGAGATCCGGTCGCCGGAGGACGGTTCGTCCTACCTGGCAGGCACGAACGTCCCGGTGGAGGTGGTCGGTGAGTTCGTGGACACGGATTGCCGCGAAGCAGAGGAGCCCGTCGTGACGCTGCGGCTCTACTCGATGGGACGGCTGGTCTGGGAGAACGTGTACTTCGTCGACGCCGGGCCCTGCTGCACGCGGGAGCCCTTCGAGATCGTCGATCTGCTGCCCAGGCTTTCCTCGGGGCGCTATCGCCTCACGGCTTCGCTGTCCGATGACCTCGACGAGGAACCCATCACGACCGACGAGGTGGAGCTCCGGATCCTGCTGAGGCCGATCCGCAGGGAGGCCGGTGTGCGCTGATCCCATCCTGAGCCGTCGGCCAGCAATGCGACCGCGGCGACCGCGACGAAGGCAACGGCCAGTACGACCCTGCAAAGGCCTCTCATGATCCGCTCCTGCCTTCGCGGCGCACTCGCTAGCGCGCTGAAGAAGGAGTACGGCGCGCACATCTGCTTCCATGGGTCGATCGACATCCAGCACACCCTGCCGAATCCCGGATCGGGCACGGGCACGGGCACGTGTACGGGCGGACCAACCACTGACCACACTTCCGCCGGCCGGCAGTTGCGATAGCATCGCGGTCGTGCATCTCCGCATGGCGATCCTGGCTCTCGCGCTCCAGCGGCCCGCCGCGGCCTCGGCCGCCGACTACGAGGTCTCGGAGGGCGAGGACCTGTACGCCGTGCTCGCGGGGCTGGTCGCGGGCGACACGGTGACCGTCCACGCCGGAACGTACGAGCGTCAGGGGTTCTTCGAGGTGCAGTGGGACGGGACCGAGGACGCGCCGATCGTCGTGACGGCGGGGCCGGGGGAGCGGCCGGTGCTGTCCGGCGACGCATCGCAGAACCAGATCAACCTGGGCGGCAGCTACTACGTGCTCCGCGGGCTGGAGATCGCCGGCGGATCGCACGGGATCCGCCTCGCGGCGTCCGATCACGGCGTCATCGAGGACATGAGGATCCACGGGACGGGGGACGTCGGGATCTCGGCGAACCGGGAGGGCGACGACTACGCGTTCCTCACGATCCGCCGCAACGAGGTGTTCGACACGTCGGGCGACGCGGGCGAGTGCTTCTACCTCGGGTGCAACGAATCGGCCTGCCGGATCCACGACTCGCTCATCGAGGGAAACTTCTGCCACGATCCCGGCGGGGGCCAGGGCGACGGTATCGAGATCAAGAAGGGCTCCTACTCGAACGTGGTCCGCGACAACGTGATCCTGCGCACGAACTACCCGGGCATCACGATGTACGGCGCGGACGGTCTCGGACCGAACGTCGTCGAGGGGAACTTCGTCCACACGAGCGCGGACAACGGCATGCAGATCGCCGCCGAGGCCATCGTCCGCAACAACGTCGTGATGGTGGCGGCCGGCAGCGCGTTCGCGTCGCAGCCCCACCAGGGGGTGACGCCCGCCGACCTCGTCTTCGTGCACAACACGCTCTTCAACCCGGGCGGCTCCTGCTTCCGCGGCAGCGGCTGGGAGACGGGTGCCGGGCTCGTGGTCGCGAACAACGCCTTGTACTGCGAGGCGGGGACGGCGCTCGCCTTCCCCACCGGGGCGGGCACGACCGTCGTCGCCGGCAACGTCGTCGCCGGCGAGGCGCCGGGCGAGGGAACGATCGCGGGCCGATCGAGCGCGGTGGACTTCCTCGACGCGGCCGGCTGGAACCTCTACCCGACCGAGGGCTCGCCGCTGCTCGATGCCGGGGATCCCGGGTACGCGGCGGAGCGTGACTTCAACGGGACACCTCGTGCCGACGGCGCACCGGACCCGGGCGCATACGAATGGACGGGCGCGGCCAACCCCGGCTGGATTCCCGAGGAAGGCTTCAAGCCTCTCGGTGACGGTGACGCCGACGCGGACACGGATGCGGACTCGGACGCGGACTCGGACACTGACTCGGACACCGACTCGGATGCCGATGCCGACTCGGACGCCGATGCGGGCTCGGACGCCGGCGACGACGCCGGCCCGAGCGACTCGGACCAGGGTTGCGGCTGCGGCTCTCCCGGCACGCCACCCTCGGTCACCTTCCTGGTCCTGATGATGGCGCTCACGGCTCTGCGTCGAGCCGCGGGGCCGCGGGCCAGGAGTCGAGCCGCAGCTCCGGGGCCCGAATGACCGAACGCACCGGCGCACGGCGCACGTAGCCAATTCGAGCGGCCTTCCGCGGTAGCTGTTCCGATGCCCCACGTCTTGCCGCAAATCGGCCCGGAAAGTCCGCAAGTGACGCCGTGAGCTGAGGAGGGGGGCGGATGCCCGCGCCGAGCCACAGGTCGCCGATTGCGTCTCGCACCCCCTGCGCCTGCCGCGCGCCAAGCTCGGGCCCACCGGACTGAAGCGTCCGCGTCGGCCGGGGTAGCAGCAGCTCCCGGAGCGGGTCCTTAGAGCGGAGTCATGGAGCGGCCTTCGCCTTTGACGGGCCACCTGGGCGCCGCTACCGTGGACGTCGATCTCACTCGTCGACGCCCACGAGCTTGTCCACGAGCGCCTGAGCGAAGACCTCGTAGACGATGCTCCTTCGCTCGGCGAAGACACACTGGATCGTTCCACGGCCTGCGTAATGGAGGATGGTCCGGTACCCGTCCACCCTCAGACGGCAGTACTCGTCGAGCGGCGCTTCCAGGTGCTTGATGTCGCCGCGATCCTCGGCCAGCGCTCTCAGCGCGCGTCGCAGCATCCGACGCGGCTCGGGCGCCTGTCGCCGGACGAAGTCAGCGACCTGCGGCGAGATCTCGACCTTCACCTGTCTTCGGCGTCGAGCGACGCGAGCGGAAGGAATCGCATCTTTCCCGTCCGGTGGGCCCGGATCGCGCGCATCGCGCCAGGGTTGCCCAGGATCTCCAAGGTCTCGACGATGGCCTCCATCCGCTCACGGGACAGGAGGTACGCAACCGTCTCGTTGCGGCGGCGGATGCAGACTGGGCCGCCCTTGGCGACCTGCCGCAGGAGCCCAGGCAGCCGCGCCTGCGCCTCGGTGACCGTATACGTAGATTTCATCTGACTTCTACATAGACCGATCACCCGTCGCGGTCAAGGCGACACGGGGTCGACGGGCGCCATTCGGAGATCATGACGTCCTCGCAGGGGCCGGCGACGGCCAGGGAAGCGATGTGCGCGGGGGAGACGTCGAGGTCGCGGAGACTCCAGTGAGCCGCGCTGTCGGGTGCGAGGATGGCCGGGGGCGATTCCGGCGCGACCGTCACCTCGACGGAGTCGAGCGCGCCGATCCCCTCCCCCATCGCCTTGAGCACGGCCTCCTTGCGGACCCAGGCCCTCAGGAACGTGGCGGAGACCAGCGGCTCGGGAACGGCGCGGAACGCGCGACGCTCCGAGGGCCGGAAGTAGCGGTCGACGAGCTCCGCCGCGTCGGGCACGGGGCGGACCTCCTCCACGTCCACGCCGACCGCGCACCCCCGGGTCAGCGCGAGGACGGCGAGCGCGCCGGAGTGGGAGAGGTTGAGCTCGAGCTCGCTTCCATCGACGGCGGGCTTGCCGTGCTCGCCGTAACGAAACGCCAGGCTCTCGGGGGCCTCGCCGAGGTACGTCGCCAGCACCTGGCGCAGCATGGCTCGTGCGGCGACCCAGCGAGCCCGGTCGCGGTCGAAGGAGAATCGCTCGGCGCGCGCCCTCTCGTCGGCGCTGAGGACGGTCTCGAGCTCGCCGATCGCACCCGAGGCGAGGTCGATGTGGCCCGTGTGAACATGGACCACCCCGCGGTCGAGAGGGCGGGCGGTCACCCGGGGCTTCCGTCGAGACCGGCGATCGTGCTCCTCATGTCCTCGGCCAGCGACTCGAGGAAGGCCACCTGCGCGGTGTGCACGAAGAAGTGGTCGCCCGGGAACATGCGGAGGCTGAAGCCGCCCGTCGTCTGCTCGCGCCAGGCATCGAGTGTCTGCTCCGTGATCTTGATGTCTCCGGCGCCGCCGTAGACCGAGATGGGAGAGGCCAGGGGAGGCTCGGGCGGGTAGACGTACCTCCCGCAGATGCCGAAGTCGGCGCGCAGCGTCGGCAGCATCTCCCCCATGAACTCGCGGTCGGCGAGCACCTCCTCGGGGACGCCCCCGAGACGGCGCAGCTCGTCGATGAGCTCGTCGTCGGACAGGTGGTAGACGCGACGGACCTCCTCGGAGTAGCCGACCTGCGGCGCGCGCTGCCCCGAGACGAAGAGCCGGACCGGCTCGCGCCGCCCGTCGCGGCGCAGCCTGCGCGCCAGCTCGAAGCCGATGAGGGCGCCGAGGCAGTGACCGTAGAAGGCGAACGGACGGTCGAAGAGCGGCCCGAGCGCACGGACGAGCTCGTCGATGAGCGGGGCGAGCTCGCCGATCGGCCGCTCGCGGAGCCTGTTCTCGCGGCCCGGGAGCTGCACCGGGCAGAGCTCCACCTCTTTCGGCAACGCCTGCGCCCAGCCGCGGAACGTGACCATCGCGCCGCCCCCGGCATAGGGGAAGGCGAAGACGCGGAGGCGGGCGGCCGGGTTGGGCCGCATCCGCGGGATCCAGGGGCTAGGGGAAGCCGCGCTCAACATGGTGCCGTCTCCTCTGGCGCTGCGTCCTCGCGCTCGCCCCCGAAGAGCTCCGCCAGCCCCGCGACCGTCGGGTTCGCGTAGAACTCGTCGACCCTCGGGCGGCGGCCGAAGTCGTGCTCCAGCTTGCGGGCGATCCGGATGATCTCCATCGAGCTCACTCCGAGGTCGAGGAGATCCGCGTCACGGTCGGGAGGGTCGATCTGGAGCACCTCGCCGATGATCGCGGCTACTCGCGACTCGACGGCGCCGAGATCGGAGCGGTGCGGGGCTGGGCCATGGGTCGCCGGCGCTGCCACCGGGAGAGCCTTGCGGTCCACCTTCCCGTTCGGCGTCAGCGGCAGGCGCTCCAGGGTCACGAACGTGGCGGGCACCATGTGCTCGGGGAGCTTGCAGGCGAGGTGCTGGCGCAGCTCCGCCGTGCTCGGGCCGGGATCCGACGCGGGCACGACGTAGCCCACCAGCCTCTTCGCCGCTCGCTCTCCGGGCGCGGCGACCACGGCCGCGCGCACGGCAGGGTGCGTCTCGAGCGCGGCCTCGATCTCGCCGAGCTCGATCCGGTAGCCGTGGATCTTGACCTGGAAGTCCTCGCGTCCAACGAGCTCGATGGTGCCGTCGGGGATGAAGCGACCCAGATCTCCGGTGCGATAGAGGCGCTCGCCCGTCCGGGGATGGTCGAAGAAGCTCCGGGCGCTCTTCTCGGGATCGCGCAGGTAGCCGCGCGCGAGCCCGACTCCTCCGATGAAGAGCTGTCCGGTCACCCATTCCGGGCACGGCTCGAGGCCCGCGTCGAGGACGTGGAAGGTCTGGTTGAGCATGGGGCGCCCGTACGGGATGCTTCGCCAGTCCGGATCGACGGCGTCGACCGGGTAGAGGATCGACCAGATCGAGGCCTCGGTGGCCCCGCCCAGGCTCACGACCTCGACTCCGCGGGCGAGGGAACGAATCCGGGCCGGAAGCGCGAGGGGGATCCAGTCGCCGCTGAGCATCGCCAGCCGCAGGGGCAGCGGGGTCGCGTCGCGCAGCTCCTCGACCTCGTCGGCGAAGAGCTGCATCAGCGCCGGCACGGAGCTCCACACGGTCACGCTCTCCTGCGCGATCAGCTCGGCCCAGCGAGCGGGATCGTGCTTCGCGGCCTTCTCGGGCACCACGACCGTGCCGCCCGCGGCGAGGAGGCCGAAGACGTCGTAGACCGAGAGGTCGAAGGACAGCGAGGACAGCGCCAGCACGCTGTCGCCCGGGCCCACGTGGAAGCGCTGGTTGACGTCGACGACGGTGTTGAGCGCGCCGCGGTGGTCGATCATGACCCCCTTGGGCTGGCCCGTGGAGCCAGAGGTGTAGATGACGTAGGCGAGGTCGTCGGGCGACTGCGCAGGCGCGAGCGGCTCGCAGGGAGCGTCCGCGTCGGTGTCGTCCACGAGGACGAGCGTGGTCCCGGCGGGCCAGCGTACGCGCTCGCGCTGCCACGGCTGGGTGACCGCGATCGTCGCCTCTGCGTTCTCGAGGAGGTAGGCGAGCCGCTCGCTCGGGAGCTCGGCGTCGATGGGCACGTATGCGGCGCCCGCCTCGAGGACGCCGAGGACGGCCACGATCTGCTCCCAGCCCTTCTCCATGACCACCGCGACGAACCGCCCCGGCCCGGCGCCCTGGGTCCTCAGGCGACGGGCCAGGCGCGAGGCGCGGCGCCGCAGCTCGCCGTAGCTCAGGGCCCGGTCGCCCGCGACGACGGCGCGTGCGTCGGGGCGCTCCGCGGCCTTGCGCGCGAACGGCTCGTGAAGGAGCCCGGTGGGGACGGGCGCGGCGGTGGCGTTGTAGGCCACTCGCCGAACGAGCTGAGCCTGGGGCAAGAGGCCCCGCTCGGGGCTCCTCCACGCGTCGTCATGGCGCGCGAGCCGTTCGAGGAGCGCCACATAGGCCGAGAGCATCTCGTCGAGCATGCCGGCGGGGAACAGGTCCTCGACCGCGTCCCAGTTGAAGGCGAGCGCGCCTTCCTGCTCGAACACCTGATGGTCGAGCCAGACCTGCGGCGTCTGCGATACCCCGTAGACCACCTCGCCGAGCCAGTCCATGGGCAGCGTCCGCTCCTGGGCGAACAGGCTCGTCAGGGTGCTCGTGAAGACGATCGGCATCGCGGCGCCCGGCGCGCCACGCTCCGACCGGGCGAGCTCCCTGAGCACCCGCACGCCGCTCACCTGGCTGTGCTCGAGGTTCTCCCAGAGCTGTTCTTGCACGCGCCTTCCGTGATCCTCGAAGCCGTCGCGGATCGTCGCGTCGACGGCGACGAGGTTGACCGAGGTGAAGTCGCCGACGATGTCGGCCACCTGGGGGTGCAGCGGCAGGCGGTTGAACAGGGTCACGTTGACGGTGAGCTCGCGGCTCTTGCTCCACGCGGCGAGCACATCGCCGAAGGCCGCGAGCAAGAGGCCGGAGGGAGTGAGCCCGACCCTGGTACCGCGGTCCTTCAGCGCCTCCCAGTCTGGCCGCTCCAGCCTTCCGCTCCGGCGCCGGAAGCGCGGCCTGTCGAGCGCCGACGGCGAACGCGCAAGGGGGAGATCCGGCGCCTTCGGCAGCTCGCGCAGGCGGTCTCGCCAGTACGCGAGGGACTTCTGATAGTCGGGGCTCTCTTGCAGTCGGGCCTCGGCGAGGACGTAGTCACGGAAGCCGAGCTCCAGAGCGGGGAGATCCGCGCGAGAGTCCTGGTACAGCCGCCACCACTCGCGGAGGATGATCTGCAGGCTCCAGATGTCGGCGACGAGGAGGTCGAAGCCGATGAAGAGGCGCACGCGCTCGTCACCGAGGAGCGCGGCCCGGAGGCGGAACAGGGGCCAGGAGTCGGTCGGCGTGACCTCGTGCGAGAACCGCTCGCGCAGATCGGAGAGGCCCTCCGCCTCGGGCGCGCCGAGGCCCACGAGGTCGAGTCGCTCGATGCGGATGGAGGGGACCCGCTCGAGAGTCTGCTGCCGGCCGTCCGCGAGGACGATGGTCCGCAGCATCTCGTGTCGCTCGACCAGGCGATCGAAGGCCCGCTCGAGGCGGTCGAGGTCGAGCCCGCGGCCATCGAGCTCGAGGTAGATGTGGGCCGAGACGTTCCCGAGCTCGAAGTCCGCCTGGCGGCCGATCCAGTACGCCTGCTGGATGTCGTTCAGGGGAAACGGGTCGAACCGGTGCGCGAGGTCGGGCACCATGACCGGCAGGCCCGGGACCGGCGTGCCGCCGTCCTGCGTCGCTCCGGCGAGCTGCTCCGCGAGGCTCGCCGCCATTGCATCGACGCTCGCGCCCTTGAGGAACGTGATCACCGGCACCGTCACGGCCAGCTCGCGCTCGATCGTGTTCTTCAGCTCGATGGCCATCAGCGAGTCGAGGCCGAGGGCGTTCACCGGCCGGCGCCTGTCGAGCTTGCTCTCGGGCAGGCGCAGGACCCGGGCGAAAGCCCGGCTCAGGTACGACGCGATCGCGCCCGCGCGAGCTTCCGGCGACACCGTCAGGATCTCGGCGCGCGCCGCGCCCGACGTCCCGCGCTCCTCCCTCGCCGCCGAGCCCGACTTCGCGACCTCCTCGAGGAGGGGAGCGGGCCCGGGATGGGAGCGCCGCCAGCGACCCCAGTCGACGGGCATCACCGCGGCCTGCACGGAGCGCCCGGCGATCAGGCGCTCGAGGGCGCGAAGTCCCTGCGCGGGGGTGAAGGGCCGCATGCCCAGGCCCCCTGACTCGCGTCCCGCCTCGCGCTGGAGTCGCGCGGCGAGCCCGACCTCGGACCAGAAGCCCCAGTTGATGCTCAGCGCGGTCAGGCCTGCGGCGGCCCGTTCGTGAGCGAGAGCGTCGAGGAACGCGTTGCCCGCTGCGTACGCGCCGAGGAGCGGCGAGCTCAAGAGCGATGCGCCCGAGGAGAACAGGACGAAGAAGTCGAGCGGCGTGTCGGCGAAGACCCGGTGGAGCGCCCAGGCGCCCGCGACCTTCGGGCGCATCACCGACTCGAAGGCGGGGGGCGCGAGCTCCTGGATCAGACCGAGCTCGACCACGCCCGCGGCGTGTACGACGCCCCGGATCGGCGGACCGCCGTGCGCGGCGATGAGCTCGCGAAGGCGCGCCTCGTCGGCGACGTCGGCGTGCCAGAGGTAGACCATAGAGCCCTGGTCCTCGATGGCGCGGACCCCCGCGACGCGGGCCGCCATGCGCTCGTCGGCGATCGCATCCCAGGCTTCGCGCGGCGGCAGCTCCGAACGGCCAAGGAGGGCGACGTGACGCGCGCCGCGCTCCGCAAGCCAGCGCGCGACGAGGAGGCCCAGATCGCCGAGGCCTCCCGTGATCAGATAGGTCGCGTCGGAGCGCGCGCAAAGCGGCCTCCCGGCGCCGCACCGCAGGCGAACCAGACGGGGGACCAGCGGCTCGCCGCCGCGCAGCGCGATCTGGTCCTCGCCGCCGGTCGCGTGGAGCGCCTGCCACAGGCTCTCGCCGCTCTCCTCGTCCCGGGCGCCGGGATCGAGATCGACGAGGCCGCCCCAAACCGCGGGCGCCTCGAGGGCGAGCGTGCGACCGAGGCCCCACATCGGGGCCTGCGCCGCGGCTGGGGCCCCCGTGGCCGGCTGAGCTCCGCGCGTGACCAGCCACAGCCGCGCCCCGGTCGGCAGCGCCGCGACCAGCCGGGCCACGCCTGCGCAGAGGTCGGCGCAGCCGCTCGAGAGGCGAGCGGCGTCGCTCTCCGGGGCGGCCTCGAGCGCGCCGAGGTGAACGACCGCGCGGACCGGCGCCGGCGCCCGGGACAGCACGGCCCTCGGATCGTCGCCGGCGGGCGCGAGCACCACACCCGGGTGCGCGGCGAGCGCTCGTGCGATGCCGCTGCGATCGCCGAGGACGATGACGGAGCCATCGGGCGCGGGTCCGGGCGCCCAGGCGGGCGGCGATCGCCAGGCGATCTCGTAGAGCCACTCCGACACGTCGTCGGCGGGCAGGGCCGCGCCTGGATCGAGGGCTCGCACCCGCACGCCGGAGAGGTCGACCAGGCGTGCGCCGCTCGGGTCGAAGAGCGTGACGTTCCCTTCGAGGAAGCCGGGGCCGAGCTCCGGCGCGGCATGCAGCACCGCGTGGCTCGAGAAGGGCCCGGTCGGCAGGCGGCGATATGACCGCATCGCGCCGATGTGCGCGAAGACGAAGGTACCGCCGGAAGGAACGAGCTCCGGCGAGATGGCGGCGCCGAGCGGGTGCAGCGCGGCGTCGAGAAGCGCAGGGTGGAGCTGGTAGCGATCGAGGTCACCGCCCAGCGCAGCCGGAGCGTCGAGCTCGCCGAGCGCCTCCGACTCGCCCCGCCAGAGCCGCGTGAGCCCCTGGAATGATGGTCCCCAGGCGTTACCGCGCTCGGCAGACGCGCGGTAGAAGTCGGCTGCCGGGATCTCTTCCTTGCACCGGTCTCGCAGCTCGGCGACGGGCAGCGGCGTCGGAGCGACCGCCGCGTCGCGGAGGATCGTGCCCGAAGCGTGCAACGTCCACTCCGGCTCGTCGGCGGCGCGGCTGTAGATCTCGAATCGGAGATCCGCGTCCACGACCACCTGCACGGTGCGCGGCCGGTCGTTCGCGAGAAAGATGATCCGGTGGAACGTGATGTCCTCGAGCGCCCGCGGCCCGTCGCCCAGGATCTCGGCGGCCGCGGCGAGCGCCATCTCGACGTACGCCGTTCCGGGAAGGACCGCCGTTCCCTCGACGCAGTGGTCGGCGAGGTACGGCAGCGCCTGCAGATCGAGCCGCTTCTCGAAGACGTGGCTGCCCGGCAGGTGCGCGAGGTCGAGGCGGCGCCCGAGGAGCGGATCCCCCATGGCCGGCTCCGCCGCACGCGGCGTCGCGGCATGCCAGTGCCGCTCGCGCTGCCACGGATAGGTGGGGAGCGCGACGACGTTGCCGCCGCTCGGGTAGCGCCGTTCCCAGCTCGCCTCGTACCCCTCGGCCCACAACGCCCCGAGCGCGGCCACCAGCGACGCCTGCCCGTCCGCGTCACGACGCAAGGACGGCACCGCCGCGCCTGCCGCTCCCGCCGCGCGAAGCGTCTCTCCCACCGCCATCGTCAAGGTCGGGTGCGGGCTCACCTCGACGAACAGCTCGTGCCCGTCCGCTCCCAGCCGCTCCACCATCGGCGCGAACAGCACAGGCTCCCGCAGGTTCTGCATCCAGTACCCGGCCGTGCACTCGCTCCCCCCCACCGCTCGCCCCACGACCGTCGAGTACAGCGGGATCCCTCCCGCTCGCGGCCGCACCTCGCCCAGCGCTTCCCCCAGCTCGCCCCGCAGCTCGTCCATCTGCGGGCTGTGCGACGCCACGTCCACCTTCACCGGACGGCAGAACACTCCAGCCGCCTCGAGCTCCTTCAGCACCTCGGCGACCGCCTCCGCATCCCCGGACACCACCGTCGTCGTCGGTCCGTTCGACGCAGCCACCGCCACTCGCTCCGCGTGCCTCCTCAGCGCGCGCCGCGTCTCGTCCAGCCCGAGCTCCACCACCCCCATCGCCCCTCGCCCGCTCACGCGCCGCAACAGCCGGCTTCGCCGCGCGATGATCCGCGCCGCGTCACCGAGCTCCAGCGCGCCGGAGACGTAGGCCGCAGCCACCTCCCCCATGCTGTGCCCCACCACCGCGTCGGGCTCCACCCCCCAGCTTCGCCACATCGCGGCCAGCCCCACCTGCACCGCGAACAGCACCGGCTGCACCACGTCGATCCCCTCGAGCGAGCCCCGCTCGAGCACCTCGACGAGCGACCAGTCCACCTCCCCTGCCAGCGCCCGGCCGCACTCCTCGATCGCCGCGCGGAAGTCCGGCTCGCCGGCCAGAAGGTCCCGCCCCATGCCCTCCCACTGTCCACCCTGTCCGGGGAAGACGAAGACCAGCTTGCGCCGCCGGCCCTGCGGCGCCGTGCCCGCGCTCAGCCCGGGCCGCGTCTCGCCCGCGAGGAACGCTCCAAGGCCCTCGCACAGCTCGGCGCCGGTGCGCCCCACCACCGCCAGACGGTGGTCGTGATGGGTCCGCCTCACGCTCGCCGTGAAGCACCAGTCGC
>JACPQR010000043.1 GCA_016190375.1 Deltaproteobacteria bacterium | reverse complement strand
CGGATCGCCCATCGCCCCTTGTCCCACCGCGGCCTCGCCACGGCGTGCCCGGCCACCCGCTTCCGCAACTACCGCTGCAGCTCGCTCGCGGTCCGCCGGGTTCGCTGGCCCATCGCCGAGCACGCGGAGCGTGGTGGCGACAACATCGCGCACTGACGCCTCCCGCACCGTGATCCCGCCCGTCAGGACGGCATTCTGCCCCGCCAGCGAGACGGCGTGGTCGATCGCGGGCGTCGCCTCGGAGTACCTGCCAGGCCGCGGCTACCGAGCTCCGAGCCGGTCTGGCTCGACGCGCACCGCGGTGGACGCGCGCTCAGCGACATGCTTCGATTGTGGCGGGAGGCGGAAGGGCTGTGGCCATCGTCTTGCTCGTGATTGCCTGCGCAGCGCTCGGTTGCGCCGCATCTCATGCCCCACCCGCACCCGACGGCGGTGCCGATTCGGGGATCGATTCGGGTGTCGATGCCGCCGAGGACGGCGGTGATGATGGCTCTGACAGCGGCGGCCCCGTTGTGCCGCCCGAGCATGTGGACCTCGTGCTCGAGCTCTACGCCGAAGAGTGCCGTCATTCGCTCCGATGTGAATCGAAGTGGGAGTTCTCCGTGCTCGCCGAGTTGCTCTATTGCACTCCCGAGATTGCAGAGAGAGTGATCGGCCTCGTCGAAGCGCTGCGCACCGGAACGATCGAGATCGACCCGGACCGAATGCGGGATTGCCTCGACCAGCTTGCGGCGGCAGATTGCGCCCAGCCCCATGCCGTCTCCCCTTCTTGCGCCGAGGCAATCCAGGGCCTCGTCCCCCGTGGCGGCGGCTGCGTCAGGACGGCCGAGTGTCAGGCCGACGATCGTTGCGTCCTGGAGCTCCAGTGTCCCGGCTCCTGTGTCCCACGCGCGGGAGAGGGAGAGACTTGCATCTCTTCTCTGACCTGCCGAGCCGAGCTCCGGTGTGGCGCGGGTCAGTGCATTCTCCCTCGCGCCGAGGGCGAGGACTGCGATCAGGATCATGACTGCGACTCGGGGCTCTATTGCCACCACCGAGGCGACCGGGACCGCCCCGGCAATTGCGAGCCCCTGAGGGAGGAGGGCGACTCGTGCTGGCCGGCACCCTCGACGAAGCAGATGGAGTGCGCAGGCGACCTCGTCTGCGCCGGACCATTGCGCGAGGAGCCTGCCTGCGCTGAGGGCGGAGCGGTCGGCGAAGCCTGCTCCCGTGAATTCCCTTGCGCTGCGTTCGGCCGCTGCTCAGAGGGCCGCTGCGTTCGACTCTCGGGTCCCGGCGAGCCGTGTGAGGAGAACGGCAACTGCCCCTCCTTCCAGGGCTGCTACGACGGCATGTGCCGGGTAGGGCCGCTGCAGGGCGAGGCTTGCGAGCAGAAGGAGAGTCCCTGCGTGGAAGGGCTGTGCGTGGAGGGGCTCTGCGAGGTCGTCCCCGACGGGGGTGAATGCCACTGGGACGGAGGCCTGGACGAGACCTTCGGCCCCTGTGCCGGCTTCTGCGACACGGAACCGGTTCGCTGGGTCTGCGCTGCACTTCGCGCGGAGGGTGAGCCCTGCGTCGAGAGCAGACAGTGCGCGGAAGGCCTCGAGTGTCGAGGCGGAGCATGTCTGCCGGTCTGCAGGATCGAGTAGTCCGAGGTGAGCAAGGGGCAGCGACCCTCGTCATGCCCACTCGAACCGCGCCTGACTGCCGGGAGCCGTGACAGGCACGGCCGGCGTGGACGCGGCGAGATCGGGATCGCGATCGAGCCACGCCGCGATCTCGCGCGCAATCGCGCCGCCGATGGCGGGGATCTCCTCGAGCCCGGAGGCGCCGCCGGCCCGGTGGATCTCGGCGACGCAGCCGCGAGGCGGCGGGGCCGCTCGGGGAGCTGCGGATTCATCCAGAGCTCGGACCTGAAGAACTTCTGCGAGGGGAGCTGTGGCTTCATCCAGGACTCGGACATGAAGAACCTGTGCGAAGGAAGCTGCGGGTTCATCCAGGATTCGGACGTCAAGAACTTCTGCGAGGGGAGCTGCGGCTTCATTCAGGACTCGGACATCAAGAACCTCTGCGAGGGGAGCTGCGGCTTCATCCAGGACTCGGACATGAAGAACCTCTGCGAGGGGAGCTGCGGCTTCATCCAGGACCCGGACGTCAAGAACCTGTGCGGCTGATCCAGGGGAACCGATCTTCATTCGCCCCGAAGGCCGTCGCAGTCCTGGTCGATCGCGTCCAGCCATGCGTGACGCACGCTCCCGGCGTCGTCGACGAGTGTCACGAGGCGAACGACGACGCCTTGGTCGCGGGCGCCCGGTGCCCGAGCACGCTCATCTGAGGACGCCAGCTCGCCGGGACGACAAGAGACTAGTCCTCGACGATCACGACGGTCAGATGGCTCGTGATCGCTACCGCGATCGCCGTCCCCTCCGCCTCCTCGGACTGCGCACCGAGCCGCTCCGTCGTCACGCGCAGCCGATCGCCGGGGTACGCCTTCACCCGGATCTCTCCCTCGGGCTCGGGCGACACCGCGAAGAGCGCCATCCACGCCCGCCCCTCGCGATCGCCGTAGTGCTCGATGAACGTTCCGTCGGGAGCCTCCAACACGAAGGGCAGGACCGCCTCGATCTCGTCGAGCGCCACGGTCTCGGGAAACTCGATGGGCTCCTCGCGTCCCTGCCAGCGTTCGTCCCGCGTCCCGATCTCGTCGCCGACCAGCGCCACCCGCCGGCTCGACAGGAGCTCCGCCTCCTGGTCCGAGATCCCCTCGAGGCCCGGCAGCACCACCGTCCGCACGCCCTCCAGGTCCGCGGCCACGAGGCCTTCGAGCCGGACGATCCTGAAGGGCACGTGCCGCTCGGCCAAGCTCTCGAAGGCCTCCACGTACAGGTCGAACGCCTCCTCGTCCCGGGTCCAGTCCTTGTTACGGACCGAGTACACGAGCGCCACGTCGCCCCCGTACGCGATGCGCCGCTCGAACACGGGGGCGATCGCGACCATGAAGTCGAACGCGCCCTCGGGCACCTCGATGTCGGCGGTCGGGTAGTACGTGCTCGAGTGGGCGAGGGCAATCGCGAGCTCGATCGACGCCGCCTGCGCGCCCTCGGGCCACCCGAGATAGATCATCGGCCGCTCCTGGTTGAGCTCCCGCGCGGCCTTCGCCATCCGGAAGGCCGCCAGCATGTCGCCCTGGGGCTCGATCTCGGGGGAGAAGCCGAGCCCCTGTCGACCGGTGATCGCGGTCTCGTTGCCGAGGAGCGTCGCCTCGGCGGTGTCGTTGGTCGACGACTCCCAGAACGCCGCCAACCCGTTCTCTCGAGCGGTCCGGGCGAGGTCCCCGAGGTACTCGGCGAGAACGTCGTGCCGGAACGCCACGAACTCCCGGAACGACTCGGACTCGAGGTCGGGCGCGTCGGGCAGCTCGAGCCCCGTGGATTCGCGGAACGCGTCCGTGAACGCGGGGTCGGTCGTGCCCCACCGCGGGCTCTCGCCCTCGACCTGAAAGCCAGGCAGGAAGGTCGCGTCGATGTAGATCGCGTCGACGCCGGCGTCCGCGAGCGATGCGATCCGCTCCTCGAAGAGGTCCCGGTAGCCCGACAGGGGTGACACCCAGGCGTCCTCCCAGTCCGGCTCCAGCCAGTCCGAGTCCTGGCAGCGGTACACGATCGGTTCTCCGGCGAGATCGCGCTGGAGCCAGTCCTGGTGCTCGCTCGCCATCGTCGGAGCCCCGGTCGGCGCGCAGTCCTCGTCGAACGCGCCCCGCGTCATCACCTCGAGGCCGTTGAGGTAGACGATGCCGTGGAGCCCGATCTCGCGCGCCTGCGCGGTCAGGTGCTCGATGCTCGGTAGGATCCCCTCGAAGCCCGAGTCGTCGACGAAGGTACCGAACATGTGCTCCGACTCGACGTAGAAGATCAGGGTATCGGCGCCCTGCGCCCCGGCCCCGGAAACGCGCTCGTCGATCTCGGAGGCGGACATCCCGGGCTCGAGGACATCGAACGGCCAGATCCGCATCGACCTCGTCCAGGCGGGCAGATCGCCGGCGCTCTCTTCCGCCCGCGCGGCGGGCCAGTCGCCGGGGTCGCCCGGCGCACCCGGGTCCTCGGAGGCGCCGCAGGCGAGCAGGGCCAGCGGAAGGATCAGCGCGAGCAACACCGAGAGGAGGGCCGAGCGCATGCCCGAGCGTAGACCGCGTATCCGTGCCAGGCGAGGGACACGTCGACGGCCCAGGTCAGACCTTGCCGCGGAGCCTTCGCGCCAGTGCTCAGCGCTCGTGTGCGTTGCACGGTCCCGGGTTTTGCGCCGCCGCCCCAGACCATCGCAGGCTTGAATCCGGAACAGGCAACAGGCGACTGGCAACAGGCAACTGGCAACTGGCAATTCCGGAAAGCGGATTGCACGCACCGCTCACGGCTTGACCGAACCAGCGCGGTTCCGGCTCCGACGCTTCCCGGTCGCCTGTCGCCTGT
>JACPQR010000042.1 GCA_016190375.1 Deltaproteobacteria bacterium | reverse complement strand
GTGGCGAGTGTGCGTTGCACGGTCCCGGGTTTCGCCAGAAGTATACGTAGAAATGGACGGAGGCGTGGACGTTGACGGCGACGACGACGTGAACGTCGGCGACCCGCATTCGACGCGACCCGCCCTCGCCGCGGCGGTCCGCAGGGGAAGTCAACCGGGGTCCGTCAAGGTCCACGTCAACGGCGACATCGACGACCGGCGAAACCCGGGGCCGTGCAACGCACCCCAGTGGCGACGCTGGATTGCCGCGCCGTGCAGCACGCCATACACTCGAAGCGGTGAGCACTCCACGCGCGGACCGGGCGATCCGGCACTTCCTCGAACGGCTGAGCGCCATCGACGCCGGGCGAGTCGAGCGCGTTGTGCTCTTCGGCTCGCGGGCGCGCGGTGATTTCCGGGGGGACTCCGATGTCGACCTCCTGGTGATCGTGGACCGGCGGGACGAGCCGCTCCTGGACTCGCTGTACGATGCCGCATTCGCGGCCTTGCTCGAGGAGGGACTCCTCTTGTCACTCAAGGTCGTCCCGCGAGAGGTGTATGCCGCGATGCTCGCGCAGGAGGAGCCATTCGCCGAAGCCGTCGAGCGCGAAGGGGTCGTGCTATGGACGAAACCGTCCGAGAACGCGTACGCGGCCACCTGAGCCGCGCCGACGCGAAGCTGCGTGCCGCAAGGGCGCTCGCGCAGGCGGGCCGGCCGGGGCGCGTGGACCGGCGCGCGGGAACATCGTAGTCTGGTCGCATGGCCTCGCTCCTGGACCGGATCTCGGTCGACCCCAATGTCTGTCATGGTCAGCCCTGCATCAGGGGAACGCGGATCATGGTGTGGCTCCTGCTGGAGTACCTCGCCAACGGCGACTCGGTCGATGACATCCTGGCCGCGTATCCCGGCCTGGCCCGCGAAGACGTTCAGGCATGCCTCGCCTACGCTGCACGAATCGCTCGCGAGCGCATTCTGAGCGTCGATGCCGCCTGATGATCCGCTTCAAGCTGCATGGCTCATGGCATGCGTCCTTGACACCTCGGCGGGGCGGCCCGTAGCCTATTGGACGATCACCGTCTCTGCGCGCAGTCGCTGACACCACTCGAGCTCGAAGCTGCCTCCGGGGAGAGCCCATGGACTTTCAGGACCAGGCAATCACGTGCGCCGATTGTCAAACGGACTTCACGTTCACGGCCGGGGAGCAGCAGTTCTACGAACAGAAGGGGTTCTCGTCGCCTCCGAAACGCTGCAAGAACTGTCGTGAGCTGCGGCGGCGGGACCGCGGCGCGGGAGGTGGCGGAGGAGGTGGCGCGGGTGGCCCGCGCGGGCGCGGGATGGAGCCGAGCGAGTACAGGAGCCCGTCCTTCCGGGAGTCGGACCCGACCCGCAGCCACGCTCCGGGCGGGGAGCCAGGACGACCGCGCGGTCGCCGGCGGGGTCCGCCGGTCGTGCCATCGGTCGAGGAGTATCGCGCGCCGTCGTTCTCGGCCAGACCCGCTCCCTCTCCGTTTCCGCCCGGCGCGGATGAAGTGATCGACGAGGAGCTCGACTCGATCGGCAACCAGCTCAATCCGCCGGCGAGGACGGCGCCGGGCGGCGGGCCGCGCTCGACCGGGGAGCGCAGGGAAGGGGGGGGCTCGCGAGGACGGTCGCGCTCGATGCACGACATCGTCTGCGCCGAGTGCGGCAAGGAGTCGCGCGTGCCCTTCAAGCCCCAGTCCGGCAAGCCCGTCTACTGCCGCGAGTGCTACCAGCTCAAGAAGGACGGGCCCAAGGAAGAGGCGGTGGGGTAGATCTACTCCCGCACGCCGATCCCGTAGTAGGCGAAGCCCATGGCGGCCAGCCCGAATCCCGCGTAGACGTTGCGGCCGTCCACGATGACCGGCGATCGCAGCGCCTCGCGGATGCGGGTGAAGTCCGGGTTCCTGAACTCCTGCCACTCGGTGGCCACGACCAGCGCGTCCGCGCCCTCGAACACGTCGTAGGACTTCCTGCAGACCGTGACCCGGTCGCCGTACAGGGCGCGGGCGGCGTCGTTCGCTTCTGGATCGTACGCGCGCACGCGAGCGCCCGCGGCGAGGAGGGAGTCGATCAGGCGGAGCGCGGGCGCCTCGCGGATGTCGTCGGTGCGGGGCTTGAAGGCGATCCCCCACAGGGCGATGGTCTTGCCGGCGAGATCTCCGGCGAAGTGCAGGTCGAGCCGCTGGAAGAGCACGTCCTTCTGCGCTTCGTTCACGCGATGCACGGCCCCGAGGATCTCGAGCGCCTTGCCCGACTGCTCGGCCATGTGGCGGAGGGCCGAGACGTCCTTCGGGAAGCAGGAACCGCCGTAGCCGCAGCCGGGGTACAGGTAGCGCGGGCCGATGCGGGAGTCCGAGCCCACGCCGCGGCGCACGTGCGCGATGTCCGCGCCCAGCCTCTCGCACAGGAGCGCCATCTCGTTGATGAAGGAGATCCGCGTGGCCAGGAACGCGTTCGCGACGTACTTCGTCATCTCCGCGCTCCGCGGGTCCATGAAGATCAGGCGCTCGCCCTTGCGCTGCATCGGCGCGTAGAGGCGGTGCAGGATCTCGCGTGCCCGCTCGTCGTCCACGCCGACGACCACGCGATCGGGGCTCAAGAAGTCCGCGACGGCGTCGCCTTCCTTGAGGAACTCGGGGTTCGAGACGACCGAGAACTGGTGCTTCGCGTGGCGGCCGATCACCTCCCGGACCCGCTCGTTCGTTCCCACGGGCACGGTGCTCTTGATCGCCACGACGAGGTAGCCGCGCATCGCCATGCCGATGGTCTCGGCGACCGCGAGCACCGAACGAAGGTCGGCGCTGCCGTCCTCTCCCTGCGGCGTCCCGACGGCGATGAAGACGACCTCTGCCTCGGCGACGGCCCCGGCCACGTCCGTCGAGAACGCCAGCCGATCGTCGGCGACGCTCCGTTCGATCAGCTCCGCGAGCCCTGGCTCGTAGATGGGCAGCTCGCCGCGCTTCAGGCGCTCGATCTTGTCCGCGTCGACGTCCACGCAGCGGACGTGGTTCCCGTAGTCGGAGAAACCCGCCCCCGCGACGAGCCCGACGTACCCCGTTCCGATCACGCAAATACGCATCTGGCCGGCATCCTGCGAAGTTGGAGCGCCGCCTGTCAAGCGATCCGATTTGCCATCCCGCAGTTCTTGGGTGAACGTAGCGGGCCGTGAGCTCATCGCGGACGGTGCGACGGGCGATGGTCCTGGCGGCGGGCCTGGGGACCAGGCTGCGGCCCCTGACGACCTGGCTCCCGAAGCCTCTCGTCCCGGTCGCCGGCGTTCCCGTGGTGAGAAGGACGCTCCGCCATCTCGCGGCCGCCGGGGTCGAGGAGGTCGTCCTGAACCTCCACCACCTCGGCGAACGGCTCCGCTCCGCACTCGGTCCTGCCTGCGAAGGGGTGAGAATCCACTACCTCGAGGAGGAGCGGATCCTCGGGACCGGCGGCGGGGTGAGGAACGCCCTCGGGTGGCTCGGTGACGCGCCGTTCTTCCTGGTGAACGGCGACGTCGTGATCGACCCGGACTTCAAGGGGCTCCTCGCGCTCCACGAGCGGTCCGGCGCCGCGGCCACGATGCTCCTTCGGGCCGTTCCCGACGCCGCGCGCTGGGGCGCGGTGGAGATCGACGGGGACGGGATCGTACGAAAACTCCTCGGAGAGCCGGACGGGCGCCTGACCGCCACGATGTTCACCGGCGTCCACGTCATCGATCCCGCGCGCGTCGGGCCGCTCTTGCCCGAGGAGGGCTGCATCGTCCGATCGGCGTACCGCGCGCTCGTCCCGCGCGGCGAGGTGGCGGGGCTGCTTCACACGGGGAGCTTCCACGACATCGGGACGCCGCGGAGCTACCTCGAGGCCAACCTCGCAGTCGCCGGCGCCAGCACGTTCGTCGACCCGACCGCGACCGTCGCGCCGGGCGTGCGGCTCGATCGCGTGGTCGTGTGGCCGAACGCTCGCGTGGACGCGGACGTCGAGGACGCGATCGTCACGCCGTGAGGCGCCGTGCGGGCGCCGTGACCGGCGAGCCAGGGGGTGGCACTCGCTGCTGGATGGTCGGCCGTCCGGTCCCCGCGATTGGCGGCCGGGGCGACGGGTCTTCCTCCCACCCCGGGAGGACCACAGCCGAACGGCCTCGGTCGCCGCCTCGATGGTCATTGCCTCGCCCGTCCGCGCCAGTAGCCCGGCGACCGCTTGTGATGCGCCACTGCGAGAACGGAAAGCACGTGCTCGTCCGCGGTGAACACGACTGCGTACGGGAAACGGTCGAGGAGGACTCGGCGGAACGGCGCTCCTCGCGGAACGCCCGGCACGACGACCCCAGCCAGCTCGGTCCGGCGCAGGCGCCAAATGACCTCGTCGACCTCGGCGAGTAGCACGGCACCGAGGCCGGGCTCCTGGCTCTCGTACCAGTCGACCGCCGCAGCGAGGTCCTCCTCGGCGCCCGGGTGCAGGCGGAGCGTGAGCATCACGAGCGAGCGAGGCGCCGCAGGAGCCGTTCCCTGACCTCTTCCCACGAGACGGCTTCGACCTTGCCCGATCGCAGCTCCTCGGCGCGACGTTGGATCTCGACCGCCCACGCCTGCTCGACGTCGGCGTCCTCGCCCTCATCGAGACTGGCGATGAGCTCGGCGGCCAGACGCGCGCGCTCCTGCGTGGGGAGGGTCAGGGCTTCTTCCAGGACTTTGTTCGCTACGGCCATGGTCCGCTCTCATCGTAGCCCGGCCGCCTCGGTGTGGCCACGGGGCGCTGTACTAGGCCCCGTTGCTGCCGACCCAGCGGGCGAGGACGCACGTGATGTTGTCCGTGCCGCCGGCCGCGTTCGCCTTGGCGATGAGCTCGGAGACCGCGGACTTCAGGTCGGGGGCTCCGCTGACGATCTTGAAGAGCTCCTCGTCGGGGACCATGCCGCTCAGCCCGTCCGAGCAGAGGAGGAACAGGTCGCCCTTCTGGGCGGCCTCGAAGCGGGTGTCCACCTTGACGGTGTCCTTCATCCCGAGCGCCCGCACGATCACGTTCTTGTGCGGGAAGTTCGCGATCTCCCACTCCGTCAGCTTCTTCATCTTGATGTAGTCGTTGAGCAGGGAGTGGTCCTCGGTGAGCTGCTCGAGCTTGCCTTCGCGGACGCGGTAGATCCGCGAGTCGCCGACGTGACCGACGTAGATCCCCTCCTCGACGAAGAACAGGACCACGATCGTGGTGCCCATCCCGCGGTACTTGGCGTCGCGCTGGGCCGCCTCGAAGATCCGGAGGTTCGCGAGCTTGACGCCCGTGATCAGGCGGTTCTCCTCGTACCCGCGGTGCTTGTCCATCTTGTACGGCCAGGTCGCCTCGGGATCGGCGCCGGTCGACGTGAAGAACTCGCGGATGGTCTCGACCGCCATCCGGGAGGCCACCTCGCCCGACGAGTGACCTCCCATGCCGTCGGCCACGATGTAGAGATTCTCGTCCTCGAAGACCGAGAAATAGTCCTCGTTGTGATTGCGCTTCATACCGACGTTGGTATCGCCGGCGAATTCCACGAGCGGACCCGAGCCCACGATGCGATCGGAGAGGTTATCCATCCCCCATTCCGCGTGTCAATTCGCTTGAAGCGGCCAGCCCAAAGAGCAGAGTTTGCCCTTGCAGAATTCCCGTTCGTTCGACAGTCCCCCAGGGGAGCTCCAGGGCCCTCCTGGCCTCCGCGTGGATCCCCCCGACCCGCCAGGGCTCGAGCCTCTCGACCGCCACCACCCGGTCGCCCTCGTCGAGGAACACCACCTCCAGCGGAAACCGGACGAAGAACGTGTGCACCCCGTCGCAGGGGTCGATGAGCAGGCCGTCGATCTCGCCCCAGCCCGCCCGACCCATGAGTCCCCTGAGCCGACCCCAGAAACGCTCCGCCACCGCGACCCTGCGGGCGACCGTGGGACCGGACGGGACCGAGACTACGACGTGACGATCCGCAGCCGTGGGCCAACCCCGATCCTGAGCGGGCCGTCGCTCTCGTGCAGATCCCCGTCGATCATGTACGCGAGCTTCTCGTCGGGCGCGATCTCGAGCCGTGTCGCCAGCGTGTCGTTGGTCTTGCCGGGAGTCATCGGCTTGCCGAGGCGGATCCTACCCATGTCGGCGAGGAAGGCGGAGATGGGGCAGGTGATACCGAGAGCCTGGAACCGCCCCGCGCGCTCGCCGGCGCGAGGGAACGGGCGGAATCCCAGCCCGATCTGGTCGATGGTGCCCGCCGCGATCGCCAGGTAGTCGTCGGTCGGCCAGACCTGGCCGTCGCAGGTCACCTTCGCCT
>JACPQR010000040.1 GCA_016190375.1 Deltaproteobacteria bacterium | reverse complement strand
TGGTCCACGATGAGGAGGTCGCCGACCGCATCACCCCGAGGTGAGGCGATTGTGTCTACGGCCCCCACGTAACCTGCCGGAATCCCGACGTGTCACGCAGGGAGTGGTCAAAAAGGGGTAGCCCGTAGCCCGTAGCCCGTGGCCCGAGGCCTTGGGTTGCGGGCGAAGCCCGCGCTATGAGACGGGGTTTTCGTCGGCTTCTTGCCGAAATGGACGGCCCTTGAAAGATCTCTCGCCGATCCTTCGTCTTTGGAACATGATGTACCCGTCGATGCGTTCCTGGCCCCTGGCTTTGTGGCTGGCGGTGACCCTGTTCGGCGTCGAAGCGCGCGCCGACCGGGGCTTCTCGGCCGGCGAGATGAGCGCCCTGGGCAGCGGCCGGCTGGTCGCCCGTCCGATGCGGAACGCCCGGTCCAGCCTCGTCGGAGGCACCTCGTGGATCGTCGTCGACGCCGACTGGCGCACCGTCTGGCGTGCGCTCACGGACTTTCCCGCATACACCCGAATCTTCCCCCGGACGACCTCGTCCCGGCTGGTCCAGCGCTCCGGACAGGTCCGCATCGTGGCGATGAGCCAGGGCAACTCGGTCGTCCGCGTGGACTACGCGCTGCGCGCGGTGCTGGCTCCAGCGAAGCGCGAGATCACCTTCCGCGTCGACCGGCGCCGGCCTCACGGCCTGCGTGACGGCTGGGGCTTCTTCAACCTCGAGCCCAAGGAAGGCGGAAAGACGCTGGTCTCCTACGGCGTGGTCGTCGATCCGGGAAGCCCCGTCGTGCAGGGCCTGTTCTCCCGCTCGATGAGGGAGCAGCTCCTCGGCGTGCCGAAGCGCCTGAAGCGCTGGATCGAGGGCACCGGCGCCAGCCGCTACCGGGGCTAGTACCGCTCTCTCATTTGCCTGCCCGGCGGACCGGCCCTAAATGTCCGCCGTGACGACCTTCGAGACGCACCCCGACCGCTACGTCCACTTCAAGCTCGGGGTCGAGGGAGCGATCGCGCGCCTCGTCCTCGACGTGCAGCAGGACCGCCCTCACGTGGACGGATACGCGCTGAAGCTGAACTCCTACGACCTCGGCGTCGACATCGAGCTCCACGACGCGGCCCTGCGCCTCCGCTTCGAGCATCCCGGCGTGCGGGCCGTGGTCGTCAGCTCGGCCAATCCCCGCGTCTTCTGCGCGGGCGCCAACATAATGATGCTCGCCTCGTCCTCGCATCCCTTCAAGGTGAACTTCTGCAAGTTCACGAACGAGACGCGCTGTGCGATCGAGGAGGCCAGCGCGCGATCGAGCCAGCGCTGGATCGCCGCGCTGGGCGGGACCGCCTCGGGCGGCGGCTACGAGCTGGCGCTCGCGTGCGACGAGATCCACCTCGTCGACGACGGGTCCTCCGCGGTGTCCCTGCCCGAGATCCCGCTCCTCGGCGTCCTTCCCGGCACCGGCGGATTGACCAGGCTCGTGGACAAGCGGAGGGTCCGTCGCGATCTGGCCGACGTGTTCTCGACGCTCGCCGAGGGCGTCAAGGCCAGAAGGGCGCTCGAGTGGGGCCTGGTCGACGCGGTCTGGCCCAAGAGCCGGTTCGAGCGGGCGATCGCCGACCGCGCGGCGACCCTCGCGGCGCAGGGCACCGGCCGCGAGGGCCCGGGGATCGTGCTCGAGCCGCTCGCGCCCCGCGTCTCCGAAGACGCCGTCGAGTACGACCACGTCGACCTCCGGGTCGATCGCTCGAGGCGCGTCGCCCATCTCACGGTTCGCGCGCCGAGCCGTCCGCCCGGACCCGCCGGGATGCCGCGAGACTCCGACTTCTGGATGCTCCGGGTCTTCCGCGAGCTGGACGACGCCCTGTGCCGGCTGCGCTTCGATTTCCTCGAGGTCGGCCTGGTCCTGGTGCGCACGACCGGGGACATCGACTCCGTCCTCGCGACGGAGGCCCTGGTCGCCTCGCGTCGCTCCGACGACTGGCTCGCGCGCGAGATCGTGCTCCTCGCGGGCCGGACGCTCCGTCGCCTCGAGGCGACCGCCAAGAGCTTCTTCGCCCTCGTCGAGCCGGGCAGCGCGTTTGCCGGGTGCCTCTTCGAGCTCGCCCTCGCCTGCGATCGGATCTACATGCTCCGGGATCCGGCGCGTCCGACCCACCTCGCCGTCGGGCCGTTCTCCGGCGGGTCCCTGCCGATGGCGAACGGCCTGACGCGCCTCGAGTCGAGGTTCCTCGGCTCGCCCGAGCGCGCGGCCGGGCTCGCCCAGGCGCGGCCGACGCTCGACGCGGCCGGCGCGCTCGAGGCGGGCCTCTGCACCTCGGCTCCGGATGAGATCGACTGGGACGACGAGGTCCGCGTCGCGATCGAGGAGCGGAGCTCCCTGTCGCCGGACGCGCTGACGGCGATGGAGGCGTCGCTGCGCTTCGCCGGGCCGGAGACGACGGAGACGAAGATCTACGGTCGCCTCTCCGCCTGGCAGAACTGGGTCTTCACCCGTCCCAACTCGACCGGAGATCGAGGGGCGCTCTCGCTGTACGGAAGTCCCGAACGACCGAGGTTCGACTGGAGGAGGACCTGATGGCGATCGATCTCGCGGCGCGGATCCCGAACAACGTCGACCTCGCAGGGGATCCCAAGATCAGGCGCGCCCTCGAGCACTGGCAGCCCCGCTATCTCGAGTGGTGGATGGACGCGGGGCCATCCGACTTCCGGGCCGACGAGGTCTGGCTGAGAACCGCGGTCGGAGTCGGAAGGGGAGGGTGGGCCAACTTCGGCTGGGTGAGGATGCCGGAGTATCGGTGGGGGATCTTCCTCGCCGACGGCGAGCCCGACCGGAAGATCCACTTCGGCGATCCGGTCGGCCAGCCGGTCTGGCACGAGGTGCCGGGGGAGCTCAGGGCGATGCTGCGCCGCCTGGTCGTCACCCAGGCGGACACGGAGCCGGCCTCGGTCGAGCAGCAGCGGCTGCTCGGTCACACGGCGCCCTCGCTCGTTGACCTCAGAAACCTGTTTCAGGTGAACGTCGAGGAAGGGCGGCATCTCTGGGCGATGGTGTACCTGCTCCACAAGTACTTCGGATCGGACGGCCGCGACGAGGCGGAGGACCTGCTCCGGCGCCGCTCGGGGAGCCCGGACAACCCGCGGATCCTCCAGGCCTTCAACAAGCCGGTGCGCGACTGGCTCGAGTTCCTCTGCTTCACCACGTTCACGGACCGCGACGGCAAGTACCAGCT
>JACPQR010000039.1 GCA_016190375.1 Deltaproteobacteria bacterium | reverse complement strand
GTGCGAAAGCAGGTCATAGTGATCCGGTGGTCCCAAATGGAAGGGCCATCGCTCAACGGATAAAAGGTACTCCGGGGATAACAGGCTTATCTCCCCCAAGAGTTCACATCGACGGGGAGGTTTGGCACCTCGATGTCGGCTCGTCGCATCCTGGGGCTGTAGTAGGTCCCAAGGGTCGGGCTGTCCGCCCGTTAAAGCGGCACGCGAGCTGGGTTCAGAACGTCGTGAGACAGTTCGGTCCCTATCTGCCGTGGGCGTAGGACGCTTGAGAGGAGCTGCCCCTAGTACGAGAGGACCGGGGTGGACAGCCCTCTAGTGATCCGGTTGTGGCGCCAGCCGCATTGCCGGGTAGCCATGGTTGGAATCGATAACCGCTGAAAGCATCTAAGCGGGAAGCGAACCTCAAGACAAGGCGTCCCTCGGGCTTCGGCCCGCTCAAGGCCCCTTCTAGACTAGGAGGTTGATAGGCCGGGTGTGTAAGGGCAGCAATGCCTTCAGCTAACCGGTACTAATCGGCCGTGAGGCTTGACCATATCTTCAAGGCAACCGCCAGAAGGTCTCGAGGTCAGGGTTGAAAGCGAGAAGCGACTGGATTCATCGAACGAGTCGCCGTTCTTTCCACGCTATGCGAGAGCCAATGAGCGCATGCCAGCGCCTCCGCCTCGCGACAGATTCCGGTGACGATGTCGGAGGGGCCACACCCGATCCCATCCCGAACTCGGTCGTTAAGCCCTCCAGAGCCGATGGTACTGCACAGCTTTCTGTGTGGGAGAGTAGGTCGTTGCCGGGTTAACTCCTGAAGGCCCACCGCGCGCCCGCGGTGGGCCTTCCTTTTTTCTGCGTCGAGCGGACCGGCGCCAGGTCCGGCGGGATCGAGCCCACGTCCGGGGGATCGAGACCAAGGAAAGCTCCCGGGGCGGAACCCCCGCCCGTGGCATGAACGGCCGGTCCTCGGGCGTTTCTCGTAGGCCGGGCACCGAATGCCGGAGATTTTACTTGGCCATCTCGCGGCGCTATAAAAGTCGGGTGCGGAAGGCCGTTCGCGTTGGGCTGCCGGCGCTCGGGCTCGCCGTGCTGTGCCTGGCGGGGCTGTCGACCGTCGGCGCCGAGCGGTACGTGTCGTCGCGGATCGTTCCCGAGCTGGAGGCGCGGCTGGGTGCTCGCATCGACGTTGCCGGCATCGGGGCCGTCCCCGGAAGCGTCACCCTCTACGGCGTGCGGCTCACGCCGAGGGGGGCCTCCGGGCCTGCGTTCACGGCCAGTCGCATCGTCGCCCGGTACTCGGTCGTCGGGCTCCTGGCGGGGCGCAAGGTCGACTTCCTGGCGGCCGAGGATGCGCGAATCTTGGTCTCGCGCTCCGACGCCGGCGGCGTGGGCCCGCTCGCCGCGATGCTTCGACGCAACCTCGAGCGCGGGGGAGGCCGTAGCGGCGGGCGATCCGCGACCTCTACGCTTCCGGAGATCCGCCTGACGGACGGCAGGATTTCGGTCCACGACCACAGGGGCTTGCACGTCGAGGCTCTGGCCGAGGCCTCTGTCTCGCGCGGCGGGGCCGTGCGCCTGGTCGCGAGCTCGATGAGGGTTCGAGGCACCGGAGCGGAGGCGCTGACCATCGGTGAGGTCGTCGCCAGCTTCGACCTTCGCCCGAGGACGGGCACGCGCCTCGACTCAATCAGGTTGAGCGCCGCCGAGCCACGGTTGATTGTCCGGGAGGTCGGCCAGGAGCTGGAGCTGTCGAGGCTCGCGCGCCTCGGGCGCGAGCTCGCCGCCGAGATCCTTGGCGACGCTCGAATCGACTCGGCCGAGCGCCAGACGGCGGGCGGCGCGATCCGGGTCCAGTTGCACCAGGGAAGCGTCGAGGCCGGCAGGGGCTCGGAGCACCTGGCGCTGCAGGACATCCACGGATGGATCGCGCCCGACACGCGTCGCGACACCCTCGCCCTGAGCCTTCGCGGGCTCGTCGACGATGGCTCACCCTGGGAGCTCGAGGCCGAGATCGACCTCGGGGCAAGCAGCGGCCTGGGACGCTTCCAGATCGAGGACCTCCCGCTCGAGGCCGTGCGCGTGCACCTGCCCGCGCTGCCGCTCGACGCCGGCGAGGGCACGCGGCTGGGAGCCAACGTTCAGCTTCGCTACGACGGCGCTTCGGGTCGCCTGGGGCTCGACGGGCGCGTGACTGCCGATCGCATGGCCGTCGTCTCATCCTCGATCGCTTCGGAGCCACTGCGCGATCTGGGGTTGGAGGTGTCCGGGAAGGGCGCCATCTGGTTGCGCACGATGGAAGTCGCGGTCAGCGACGCGCGCGTGTCGCTCAACGGGGTGCCCTTCCTCGTGCACGGAGACCTGGACCGTTCGGGAGGGCTGCCCAGGATCACCCTGGACATCACGCTGCCGCCGACGCCGTGCGGGACGCTCCTCCGGTCCATGCCCTCGGCGCTCGTGGCGAACCTCGGCGGGATGACGCTCGACGGCGTCTTCGGCGCGGACCTGCACCTCGCGCTCGACATGGCGCGCCCGAGGCAGACGGACGTCCGCTTCGACGTCGGCAACGCGTGCCGCCTCGTGAGCGAGGGCGCGCTCGCGAGCATCGAGCGGCTCCGCGGCCCGTTCATGCAGCACGCGAGCTCGGCCGGAGAGCCCGTGGAGTTCCTCACCGGCCCCGGATCTCCGAGCTGGACGCCATACGAGGAGATCTCGCCTCACTTGATTGGCGCCGTGCTAACGACGGAGGACGGCGGGTTCTTCGGTCACCACGGGTTCAGCGCCGAGTCGATCCGCCAGGCGATCATTCGCGATCTGCGGGAAGGACGCTTCGTCGTCGGCGGGAGCACGATCAGCATGCAGCTCGTCAAGAACGTCTTCCTGACGAACGAGAAGACGCTCGCCCGCAAGCTCCAGGAGGCGGTCCTGACCTGGATGCTCGAGCAGTCGATGGGTAAGGAGGAGATCCTCGAGCTGTACCTCAACGTGATCGAGTACGGGCCCAGCCTGTACGGCATCCGGAACGCCGCCGAGCATTTCTTCGGCGTCCAGCCCGCCGACCTGACGCCGATCCAGGCCGTGTACATCGCGACCGTGCTACCCGATCCGGTCCGGCGGTACGGCACGTTCCTTCGGGGATCGGTCTCCGAGGCGCAGCTCGAGCGGCTGCACAGGATCTTGCGGCTGATGAACGCACGGGGGCGGCTGGAGGGTCCTCTGGACGAGGCGCTCTCCCAGCCGCTCGTCTTTCGCGGGGCCGGCTCGGTTGCCGAGCGGAGATCCCTGACGGACGGCGACTCGGCGCTTCAGTGAGGGCCGGGGCTGGTGCTCCTCTCGTCATTGACAAAAACGGGCTGGCCGGTACCGTGGCCTGCGAGATGGTCGATCTGGTCACGATGGGCCAGGTGTTCTCCGCCAGGGCGAGGCTCCGGATCGTGGAGGAGCTTCTCAGGGGGCCCGAGACGGCCGACAGCCTCGGCGCGAAGCTCTCTCTGCGGCCCGTCACCGTTCATCACCACCTGCGGGTTCTCGCGAACGCGGGTCTGCTCGAGGAGATGGCTCCGCGGCGGTCGGGAAAGAGCGGCCGGCCGTCCTCGCTCTTCCGGCTGGCGCCCGGATCGGTCTCCTTGCAGTTTCCTCCGCGCAACTACCAGCTCTTCGCCGAGCTCCTCATGGGGCTCCTCACCGCGCATCTTCCGCCGAAGAAGCTACTCGCGGCGGCCCGGGCGCTCGGCAAGCAGTTCGGCAGGGAGCTGGCGACACAGTTGCTTCAGCGATCGGGCCGGCAGCGATGGGACATCGCGCTGCTCCGCAAGTGGCTCGTGGATACCCACGCTGCCGAGGGGGGGTTCGCACCCGAGGTCCTGGAGGAGACCCCCACGTGTCTCCGCTACCGCCTCCACAACTGCGTGATCCTCGAGATGGCCAAGAAGCACCCCGAGTTTGCCTGCGCCCTGGACATGCCGATGGTCCGCACGTTGACTCAGATCACCAACGGACGGACCAGCGTTCGCCAGATCTCTTGCATGGGTCACGGGGGAGAATGCTGCGAGTACGAGATCCGGACGCCATCGCGGTGATGCGGCGACCGGTCGGGTGACTCTTACTCCTCGTCCTCGCGCAGCTTCGCGAGGACGGAGATGTCCTCGAGCGTCGTCGTGTCGCCCTGAGCGGAGCTTCCGCCCGCGATCTCCTTCAGGAGGCGCCGCATGATCTTCCCCGAGCGCGTCTTGGGTAGGGCGTCGGCGAAGCGGATCGCTGCGGGTCGGGCGAACTTCCCGATCTGCGCGGCCACGTGCTCAGTCAGGTCGTGCTTCACCTCGTCCGATGGGATGGTGCCCGACGTCAGGGTCACGAATGCCACCACCGCCTGGCCCGTGATCTCGTCGGGCCGTCCGACGACCGCGGCTTCCGCGACGAGGTCGTGGGACACGAGTGCGCTCTCGACCTCGGCGGTGCCGAGGCGGTGGCCGGACACGTTCAGCACGTCGTCGATGCGGCCCATCAGCCAGTAATAGCCGTCGGTGTCGCGCCGGGCGCCGTCTCCGGTGAAGTACTTGCCCTCGATCTGGCTGAAGTACTGCGCGCGGTACCGGTCCGGGTCGCGATAGATGGTCCTCAGCATCGCGGGCCAGGGCCGCTCGATCACGAGGAACCCTCCCTTGTCCGGCGGCTGCGGCCGGCCTTCCTTGTCGACGACGGCGGGGACGATCCCCGGCAGCGGTCGCGTGGCGCTGCCGGGCTTGGTCGGAGTCGCTCCGGGCAACGGGGAAATCAGGATCGCTCCCGTCTCGGTCTGCCACCACGTGTCCACCACGGGGCAGCGTCCACCTCCGATGTTCGCGTGGTACCACATCCACGCCTCCGGGTTGATCGGCTCGCCGACCGTTCCCAGGAGCCGCAGCGACGACAGGTCGTGCTTCGTAGGGTGCTCCTCGCCCCAGCGGATGAATGTGCGGATCGCCGTGGGGGCGGTGTAGAAGATGCTGACCCGGTGGCGCTCGATGATGTCCCAGAAGCGATCGAGCCCGGGGAAGTTCGGGGCGCCCTCGTACATCAGGCTCGTGGCGCCGTTCGCCAGCGGGCCGTAGACGACGTACGAGTGGCCGGTGACCCAGCCGATGTCGGCCGTGCACCAGAAGACGTCCTCGTCCCCGAGGTCGAAGACCATTCGCGTGGTGCTCGCCACCTGCGTCAGGTAGCCACCGGTCGAGTGCACCACGCCCTTCGGACGGCCGGTCGTGCCGCTCGTGTAGAGGATGAACAGCGGGTGCTCCGCGTCCACCGGCTCGGCGGGGCAATCGGCCGAGACGCCCGAGAGCGCCTCGTCCCACCAGAGGTCGCGACCTTCTTTCCAGGCGACCTTCGAGCCCGTCCGCCGGACGACCACGACCCGCTGCACGGCCGGGCACTGGGTGATCGCCTCGTCCACGGCGTCCTTGAGGGCGACGACCCCGCCTCGGCGGTGACCGCCGTCGGCGGTGACGACCAGCTTCGCGTCGGCGTCCAGGATCCGGTCACGCAGCGCATCCGCCGAGAAGCCGCCGAACACGATGCTGTGGGTGGCCCCGAGGCGGGCGCAGGCGAGCATCGAGATCGCGAGCTCGGGGATCATTGGCATGTACAGGCAGACGCGATCGCCCTTGCAGACGCCGAGTCGCTTGAGGGCGTTGGCGAAGCGGCACACCTCGCGGTGGAGCTGGAGGTACGTGAGGGTCCGCACATCGCCCGGCTCGCCCTCCCAGATCAGCGCGGCCTTGTTTCGGCGCGGACCTTCGAGGTGCCGGTCGAGGCAGTTGTCGGAGACGTTCAGCCTGCCGTCCGAGAACCACTTGCAGAAAGGCGCCTCCCACTCGAGGACCTTCGTGAAGGGCTTCGTCCAGCGAAGCTCCCGCGCGACCTCGGCCCAATACCCGTCGGGATCGCGGACGGCATGAGCGTAGATCTCCTCGTACCGGGCCATGGACGAGACGTGGGCTCGAGCGGCGAACTCGGCCGAGGGGGAGAACTGGCGTGACTCCTTGAGCAGGGACGTGATGTGGTCTTCGGCCATTCTCTTCTCTTTCGTTTCGTGGGAACGTGTTCAGAATATCGCGCCGCGCAAGTTCGTCAGGGCGCATTCCTTGCGCCTCCCCGAGCGAGCTCGCGCGCGGGGGCCATGCCGGTGGGTTCGAGCACGGTCCGGTTCAGGAACGTAGCACGGCCGGATCGCCGGTGTGCTACGACTCGGCGCGCGATGGCCACCAAGTTCCACAAGCTGACCAAGGTCTCCACCTGGCGGAAGCTCGCTCTTCACACGTGGTCGGCTCCGGCGGATCCGACCGTCTACGGGACCATGGAGATCGACGTCAGCCAGACCCTGCCTTACATCGAGCGGCTCCGAGCGCACAGCGGCGTGAAGGTGACGATCACGCACCTCGTCGGCAAGGCCGTGGCGATGGCGATCCGCGAGCGGCCCGACCTCAACGGGATCATCCGGCGAGGAAAGATCTACCTGCGGGACACGGTCGACGTCTTCTTCCAGGTGGCGTTCGATGGCGGCGAGGACCTGTCGGGCGTGAAGGTCTCGCGAGCCGACGAAAAGTCGGTCGTCGAGATTGCCCTCGAGCTCGCCCAGAAGGCAGAACGAGTCCGGCAGAAGACAGACGAGAACCTGAGGAACACGACCCTGCTGCTGAACAGGGTGCCCTCCAGCTTCGTCGGCGCCGCGCTGCGCCTCGTATCCAGCCTGTCCTACGACCTCGACCTGGACCTGCGCCGAATCGGGATCCCCTACGACCAGTTCGGCAGCGTGATGGTCACCAACGTCGGCGGGTTCGGAGTCACGCACGGTTATGCGCCCCTCGTGCCCTTCGCACGGACGCCTGCCCTCCTGACCGTGGGCGCGATCGTCGACAAGCCGGTGGCCCGAGAGGGGAGGGCGGTCGTCGCGCCCGTCATCACGGTGGGCGGGACCTTCGACCACCGCTTCATCGACGGCTTCCAGGCCGCGAAGCTGTCGCGGCGCTTCCAGGACATCGTTGGCGACCCGCAGGCGCACCTGGGCGACGCGTGAGATGAAAGCGACCTGAGCACCGGCGTTGGCACGGTGAAGGGGACGCGGGGCTCCAGCGCGTGCGGGAGCCGCGGAATGAGTACGGAATACCCGCGGACTGGCTGGCCTCGTGCTTGCAGCGGCCACCACGCGGGTCATGGCCCGAGCTTCGAGCCTCGCGCGGGACACCAACGGCGTCGTGGACGGCGGAGGCCGAGCCCGCGGCGTCGCGTGGGCATCGCCGATCGTCGCGATGCGGGCGTGCCGAGGAGGAGTCCTCGGCGTCGCGCGGGCATCGCTGAGCGTCGCGACGCGGGCGTGCCGAGGAGGAGTCCTTGGCGTCGCGTGGGCATCGCTGATCGTCGCGACGGAAGCGTGCTCGGGAGGAGTCCTTGGTGCGGGTGAGCCACTGGCGGCCGGCGCCGATGCGGGCCCGGCAGATCGCGAAGACTCGCCGGCTGACGCGGCCGACTCGATCACCGAGCAGCTCGACTCCGCGATCCCGGCCGCTCCCGACTCGGGCGACGCGGGAGAAGCTTCGGCCCAGGTCGATGCCGGGCCGCCCGGGGTCATCACCGTCGTCCAGTCGAACATCGAGTGCGGAGGGAAGTACGCGGATCACGCCTGCAGCGGGGAGGTGACCTACGACACCGCGACGAGGTTCGCCGATCTCATGGATGCGGACTCCGTGGGGGATCCGGCGGTGATCGGGATGGAGGAGGTGAGCGACTCCATCAACGACGATGGCCCGTGGGCGGGGATGACGAACCACGAGACGCTCCTGCAGATCCTGGAAGAAGAGACCGGCCGGGACTACGAGGTCGAGTTCTTCGAACAAGGAGTCGACGGCGCCGGGAGCGGTCACGCGATCTTCTGGCGGCCCACGCTCGTGGCCCCCGCCGAGAACTTCGGCACCCACGACATCGAGCGGCTGGCGAACAGGTACATCGTGCGCTTCGCCGGAATGCTCTTCACGACCGTCGATGGGGCCCACTCCTTCGGGATCTTCGTCGGGAAGATCGTCTGGGGGACCGCGGAAATCCAGGATGGTGACGAGGTCTGGCCCGCGACGCCGGAGGACAAGGAACGAGAGGCACGAGACGTACGGGCGTGGATCGATCTCGTGATGGCGCCGTACCCGGACGCGACGAGAATCATCACGACCGACCTGAACGCTGCCGACCGCGAGCTCGAGGCGCCCTTCTACACTTCGCCCGCGTACCTGGCGATGGCCGAGGAGTACGATGCGGGAGAGACGACGTTCGCGACCACGGCGAGCGGGGAGCGCCTCGACTACATCTGGTGGGACTGGGACTCGGGCGAGCGGCGAACGGACGGGTTCGTCGAGGGACCGCGCCGCAGCATGGACTTCGGCTCGGACCACCGCTTCGTCTGGGCCGACGTGCTCGTCAGGTAGTCCCGCCGGTCGGGGTGCGCCGGGGGTTGCGCCGGCCCGCGCCCGGGGGAGCGGGCTGACGACGACTCCTTCCGTTCGTGAACTTGTTAACCTCGTCCCCTCCGTTGGCTTGTGGATTGCTTGCGGGCTATGCTCGTGGCTCACGCCGGGGGTCGAATGACGAAAAACTACGTGATCGCGGCCCTGCTGTGCCTCTCCGGTGTGTCCGGGTGTTGGAAATCGGTGCGCCACGGCCCAGGTGACGACGACGCCGGTGGCGACGGCGACGCGGATGGCGACCTCGACGCGGACATCGATGCCGACGTCGACGGCGATGCCGACCTCGACGGGGGATTCCACGAGCCCGATGCCTACGTGGACCCGGGGTGCGAGACCGATCCGGAGGAGCCATGGGAGGGCGAGGTCGAGTGGACGTGCGACCCGTACACGAACGAGGGCTGTGACGGCGACGCGGGCGAGGCCTGCTACGCATACATCGTCTACCCGCCCGATCCTTGCACCGAGGAGCAGTACGGAAGCGCCTGCGCCGCGGAGGGCTGGGGCGGGCAAGGCGATCACTGCGGCGGCACCGGCGAGTGTCAGTCGGGCTACGCCTGCTTCGTGACGGGCGAGGGGACCCAGTGCCTGGCTCTTTGCTCGATCCTCGGCGGCGAGCCCCGCTGTCCGCCTGGGCTGGTCTGCGGCTGGACCGACATTCCCGAGATGGGCGCCTGTCAGTAGATGACGCGTTCCTCACGCTCACCCGGGGCATCTGGACTCGGCCCCCTGGTACCGCCCGCCGTGCTGGCGTTCTCGGGCCTCTTCGCCGCGTGCGGCGCGAAGTCGGGGCTCATCGACGACCCGAGACCCGATTCGGGCCTGGACGCGTCGCCCGACGTCGAGTGCATCGACGACATCGACTGCGACGACGACATCTTCTGCAACGGGCCGGAGCGATGCGTCCAGAGCGAGTGCCGGCCGGCGCGGAGCGACGCCGAGCCGACCTGCGACGACGGCGACGAGTGCACGGATGACGCGTGCGACCCCGTGAGGGACGAGTGCGTTCACACGTCGAACGTCGTCGACGCCGATGCCGACGGCTTCCCGTCCGAGCCCTGCGGGCCGGACTGCGACGACGAGGATCCGCTGATCTTCCCGGGGGCGACCGAGCGGTGCAACGGGAAGGACGACGACTGCGACGACCTCGTGGACGAGGATCTCCTGTTCGAGCCGTCGGGCACCGAGCTCAGACTGACCGTCGACGACGCGTCGAGCTCTCACGGCGGCATCGCGTGGAGCGGTGACGAATACGGGGTCTCGTACTGGGACTACCGCAACGGCGATGCCGACATCTACTTCCGGAGACTGGACGGGGAGGGACAGGACGTCGCCGACGAGTTCAACGTGACCGTCACGAGCGGGGACGCGTACGGGGCGAGCGTCCTGTGGCAAGAGGACGATGCGGGCTACGGAGAGTTCGGCCTCGCCTGGGAGGATCGGCGGGACGGCGACTTCGAGATCTATTTCCTGCGCGTGAGCCGGGACGGCCAGAAGCTCATGGCCGACCGGCGTGTCTCGTACGGGGCGGGGTTCTCGATCAACCCCGACCTCGCGTGGAACGCCGACGATCGGCAGTGGGCGATCGTCTGGGAGGACCAGCGGCACGCCGGCGATCGAGGCGACGACCTCGACAACTTCGAGGTGTACTTCTCCCGGGTCGGGACCGACGGCGTCCGGATTCCTCCGGCGGGAAGCGACCAGCCCGAGGTGCGCCTCACCTTCGACGTGGCTGAGAGCGAGTCGCCGACGATCGTCTGGGCGGGCGACGAGTGGGGCGTCGCGTGGAACGAGAAGCGCGACGGGAACTGGGAGATCTACTTCCGGCGTCTGGCGCTGGACGGCACGGGCCTGGCGCCGGAGGTCCGCGTGACCGGCGACGGCGCGAACAGCCTGAACCCCAGGCTGGCCTGGAGCGGGACCGAGTACGCGATCGCCTGGATGGAAGACCGCGACGGCAACGAGGAGATCTACTGGACCCACTTCGGCAAGGACGATGCGCCGGCCCTGCGGCGCGTGACGACGGACGGCTCGCACTCGCGCTATCCGACGCTCCTCTGGTCGGGAAGCGTGTGGCTCCTCGGGTGGAGCGACTTCCGCGATGGAAACTACGAGATCTACTACGCGGTCTTCGACGATGTCGGTGCGCGGATCGGAGGCGATCGCCGGCTGACCAACCAGGTCGAGGACTCGGTGTGGCCCACGTTCGCCACCGCCGACGGGGACATCGGCGTCTTGTGGAACGACTGGCGCGACCAGAACTGGGAGGTCTACTTCACCGAGCTCCTGTGCTCGGGGGACTGACGACGCGAGGTCGAGACGCGGCTGACACCTGTGCCAGCCGGACCTGGTGACTCCACCCCCTTGGATCGCGGGTGGGCCGCCGAAAAGACCAGCAATCCCGCGGGCTGCGTTTTCTGGTACTGTGTTTGCTCCGCCGGGGCGGACGGCGGGACCCAGCGCGCGACGGTCAGGCTGGGTGCTGGTTCAGAGGGAGAGGAGATGACCATGAAGCTTGGTGGCGCATTCGTCGTGCTGGCGGGGACCCTCGTTCTCTCCGGGCCCGCAGGGGCCCAGGACGACCCGGCGAACCTCCTCTTCGTGACCAACGGCGCCGGAGCCGACTTCCAGTGGTCGTTCGGCGAGCGCTGGATCGACGTCGAGGGCGAGGGCGGCGGAGATGCGCAGCCCTACTGCGGGCGGTTGATCAACGGCACGGATGGGGCCTTCAACTACTTCGCGTCGATGGTCTTCGAGCCGAACATCGAGTGGGAGGAGGCCTGCACCTGGTCCTTTTCCCTCGCCTACTCGGACCGAGGCTTCGTCATGGACCCGTACGAGTCGTGGAGCAACGACCTCACGACCGTCCGCCAGATCTACGTCCCGCAGGACTCGGACTTCACGCGCTGGGTGGACCGGATGACCAACGGCAGCGACCAGGACGAGGAAGTGACCGTGCAGTACGGCGGGAGCGTCACCGACTGGCGAGCGATCGTCGTGTTCGACACGTCGAGCGGTGACGACGAGGTCGACTCCGACGACAACTGGCTGGTGGCGGATGACGAGGACGAGGACGGCGGGATGCCTGCCGTCGCCGTGATCTGGCAGTCCGAGGAAGCCGAGAACAAGGCGACCCAGGTGAGCCTCGACAACTGGGGAGGCTTCACCGCCACGTTCGAGGTCACCGTCCCCGGCGACCAGTCGGTCGCGCTGGTGCTGTTCGCCGTCCAGTCCGAGACGCGAGAAGGGGCGGCCGATCTCGCCGGGGAGCTGACCGCGCTCGGCGGCGCGGGGACCGACGAGCTCGATGAGGACATCGAGTGGCTCGTCAACTTCGTCCCGACCGCACCAGGCGCTCCGAGGGTTCGCATGAACGGGCCCTACGTGGTCGACGAGGGCGGGGAGACTGTCGTTCACGCCACGGCCGAGGATCCGGAGGGCGACGAGATGACGTACTCCTGGGACCTCGACGGCGACGAGATCTTCGGCGACCTCGAGGACACGCTCGATGCGCCGGTGTCGGCCGCGAACGTCGACGGGCCGGCGGGTATTCGCCTCGGGCTTCGCGTGACCGACGAGCTCGACAACGAGTCCATCAGACACGTGACGGTGCGGGTCGACAACGTGCCCCCGACGATCGAGTCGACGCCCGGGACCGAGGCGACGACGGACGAGCTGTACAGCTACCAGATCGTGGCGAGCGATTTCGCGACCGATACCCTGAGCTACTCGATCGACGAGGGTCCACCGGGGATGACCGTGTCGAACAGCGGTTTGGTCCAGTGGACGCCCGCTCCCGACGGCCGCGGCCCAGACGTGCCATGCGTGTTCGTCGTGACCGACGACGACGGCGGGGAGGCCGAGCAGGAGGTGACGATCTCGATGTCGGGGGCGCCCACGCTCGACGTCGGTGGGCCCTACTCGGTGGCCGAGGGCGGCGAGGTCGTCCTGTCGCCGACCGCAGAGGACCCCGAGGGCGATCCGATCACGTGGGCATGGGACCTCGACGGCGACGGCGTCTTCGACGACTCGCGCGAGGATTCGGTGACCTGGTCGGCGGCGGGGATCGACGGCCCGGCCGAGGGGTTCCAGGTCCGCGTGGCGATCACGGACGGCGTGTACGAGGTGGCTGCGGCAATTCCCGTCGACGTCCGGAACGTGGGGCCGCAGTTCATGTCACAGCCTCCTGACGTGGCGGTCGTCGATCGCGAATGGGTGTACGCGGTCGAGGCCGTCGACCCGGGCGGCGACGCGTTCACGCTGGAGTTCGATGAGGACGAGATCCCCGCCGGGATGACGATGGACGAGGACGGGAACGGGAACGGGAACGGGAACGGGAACGGGAGGACGTTCAGGTGGACGCCGAACGCGGCGGACCTGGAGGTGGGCCAGCACGACTTCGTGATCACCGCGAGGGACGAGGACAACGGTCGCGAGACCCAGGACGCGATCATCACCGTCCGCGAGAACTCGCCGCCTCCGCTGCCGGAGATCGCCTTCCCCACCGGAGACGAGGCCGTCAGGACCACCTCGCCCACGGTCATCCTCGAGAACGTGGACGACCCCGACGGCGACCCGGTCCAGTACTTCATCGAGGTCGATTACGACCTTTGCTTCTGCACGCCGGAGAAGCAGGCCTCGGGCGCGCTGCCGGAGGGCGACCTGGTGACGCAGTGGAGCCTCCTGCCCCTGAACGTCGACCCGGCTGCCGTGCCGGCGGGGCACACCGACTGGTACATCCGCAGATGGGCCAGCGACGGGCTGTCGTCGAGCGACCCGCCCGGGCTGTCGCTCTTCTCCTACCAGGCGCCGGACGTCGAGCAGCCGGACGACGACGAGGAGGCGAGGGACAAGGCGGGCTGCGCCTGCCGGACGGGCGGCGCGCACGGGCCGAACGGAGCGTGGCTCCTCGCCGGTGTCGCGATCTTCGGAGCGATCCTCTCGCGCCGGCGCCGCCGGCGGTAGTATCATGGCCCAGGATGTCGGCTGCCCCTCCTGAGAGCACTGGCCCTCGGTTGTCCGACACCGGCTCGCTCAAGACCGGCGACACGCTCAGCGGCAAGTACAAGGTCGAGAAGCTCCTCGGCGAGGGCGGGATGGGGGAGGTCTTCGTGGCCGAGGACGCCGACCTCGGCCGGAAGGTCGCGCTCAAGGTCTTGCGCGGGCTCGGCGCGACCGGCCAGGCGGCGGCCGAGGAGCGGCTCAGGCGCGAAGCACGGACTCTCGCGGCGATCGGCCATCCGAACATCGTGCAGATCTTCGACATCGGACGCACGCACCACGGGGCGCCGTTCCTGGTGATGGAGCTGCTCGAGGGGGAGACTCTGTTCGACCGGGCGTCCCGCGAGCGGCAGCTCCCGATCAAGAGGGCCGTCGAGATCGTCGCGGACGTGCTCTCGGCGCTGCAGGCGGTCCATGCCAAGGGCATCGTTCACCGCGACATGAAGCCCGAGAACGTCTTCCTCGCGCGGGACGCCACGGGGAGGGAAACGGTCAAGCTCCTCGACCTCGGGATCGCCAAGGCGCTCGTCCCCGAGGCGAACGCGCCGGCCCTCACGGAGACGGGCGCCATCGTGGGAACGCCGTACTACATGGCGCCCGAGCAGGCGATGGGCTCGCCGGACATCGACGGACGCGCCGACCTGTACGCGGTCGGCGGCATCCTCTATACACTGCTCGCGGGAAAGACGCCGTTCACGGCGTCCAACGTGCTGGCGCTGTTGCGGATGATCGTCGACACGGACCCCGCGCCGGTGGAGCAGCTCCGGCAAGACGTTCCCGCGGCGCTGGGCGAGGTGATCCGGCGGGCGATGTCGCGGGATCGCTCGGAGCGGTTCCCGGACGCACAGGCGTTCCTGGAGGCGCTCGCGCCTTTCGCCACGCTGATCATGCCGCGGCAGGATCTCGGGCGGTCCTCGCGTACCTCGGACGCCGCGCCCGGGCCCGCAGGAGCTGGATTCGCCAGACTGATGTACGCGGCGCTGGGGCTCGTCGCCATCGCCCTCGTCGCCTTCTTCGCGTGGCCGCGCGAGAGGAATCGGCCGAGGCCGCACCGAGAGCGCCCCAGGGTCGAGGCTGTTTCTCCGGCCAGCCTGCGGCCCGAGCCGGTGCCGGTTCAGCCTGGATCGGAGGCGGGGCCTTCGAGGCGGGTCTTCCTGGAGGTGTCGGTGGCGCCGCTCGGTGCGGCCGTCACGCTGGACGGGGTGCCGATAAGCGACGGCGGATTCGTGGTCGAGCCCTCCGAGCGGCTCCGCAAGCTCGTGGTGTGGGCCGAAGACTACGTGACGCAGGAGCGGGAGATCATCGTCCAGGCCAACGAGCGTCTGCAGATCACCCTCGAGGCCGAGCGCTCCGGTTCCAAGCGGGTCACGGGGCGCCCGCGGCCGGGCGGGAAGGGCACCTATCGCGGGAACATCGGGATCACCACCAAGAGCCCGTACGGGAGGGGCCCGTGAGGGGCGCTGCGGCTGCCCTGGCGGTCGTGCTCGCGACGGTCGGCGTGGCGAGGGCCGACGATCCGGCAGAAGCGCGGCGGCACTTCGAGCAGGGCACCGCGCTGTTCGGGGCGCAGGCGTACGCGCTGGCGCTGGCCGAGTTCGACGCCGCGTACAGGGCGAAGCCGCACCCCACGGTGCTCAGGAACATCGCCGCCGCGCAGGAGGCGCTGCAGCGTTTCCCGGAGGCGATCCGGACGCTCGAGCGGTACTTGCGGGACGCGACCGGACGCGAGTTCTCGAGGGAGCGAGAGGCGGTCGAGGCGCACCTCGCGGTCGTCCGCAACCTGGTGGGACGCCTGACGATCGACGTCGTGCCCGAGGGCTCCGCGATCAGGATCGACGGCCAGGTGGTCGGCAGCGGGCCGCTCGCCGAGCCGGTCGAGCTCGCGTACGGACACCACGTCGTCGAGGCGAGCTGCGATGGCTACGACGCCGTCCGCGAGGAGGTCGACGTCCCCCCGGGCGGGCAGGCGCGAGTCGAGCTCCGCCCGATCGCGAGGATGGCCAGGCTCACCGTGGACACCAACGCCCCGCACGCCACGGTGGCCGTCCACGGCGCCGTCCCGGGCGCGGCTCCCTGGTCGAGCGCGATAATGCCGGGCCGGCACCGCGTGCGGGTCACGGCGCCGGGACGCCGCCCCACCGAGGTCACGGTGGATCTCGCGCCCGGCGCAGAACGATCCCTCGTGGTCCAGCTCGAGTCGGGGGGGCCGCAGGGGATGATCGCCGTCGGCGGCGGCCTGCCGCGCGGAACCCGGGCCATGGTCGATGGTCGGCCCCTGACGCCGGGACCCGATGGAGCGCTGGCGTTCGAGCAGGGGCTGCATCGGGTCGTGATCACGAGCCCCGACCGAGTCACGTACTCCAAGAACGTTCGGGTGCGATCGAATCGCGTCCTGAATCTCCGCCCCAGGCTCGCCGTGGATCGGTTCTGGGTGGCCCCGATCTGGGCCGTCGCGTCGGTCGTGGCGACCGCGGCGCTCGTGACCGGCGCGGTGTACTGGGGCCTTCGAGCCATCGCCGCCGCAGACGACTACCAGGACCCTCAGACACCCACCGCCGACCTGCCGAGCCTCTACTACGACCACGAGCGCTTCTCGCGGGCCGCGAACGCGGCGATCGTCGGGACGCTCCTGTTCGGAGCCGGCACGGCCTTCCTCTATTACTACTCCCGTGGCGGCGCGCCGGAGTCCACCGTGCGGCTGGACTACGCTCCGATTCGCTGAAGATCAGAACGAGTTCAGGATCACCACGGCGTCGGGCGGCAGCGGCTCGAAGCAGTTCATCCGAAGCTGCGTGAACGGCCGGCACCGCTCCCAGCGGAAGGTGTCGCAGGGAACGTGGCGCTGCAGGCTGATTCCCGCCGGTATGGCCATCTCGAAGACGTACCACTCGGGGCTGCCGGGCAACACGTCGCGATCCGCGTACACCGCGAGCACGTCGTCGCTGTAGGCGGTCGTGTCGCTCGCGAAGGTAGCGAGCCCGATCGCGTCTCCGTCATCGACCTCGGAACCGACGCCCAGGAGCAGGCCCAGGGACAGCCTGGCCGAGTCCGGCGGCAGGCAGGTGATTGCAGGCCAGTCCGGAGCTTCGCCCTCGGGCGCCACGAGCTCGTCGAGATCGAAGGCGCCGTCCGTGATCGGTGCCCTGCCCCAGACGACGAGGGGATCCGGAATCGAGGTACCTTCCGTCTGGGGGCCCTCGACGGGGTAGGTCCCCTGAGTCCACGCGAGCACCACGTCGTCGATGGCCGACGTCACACCGGGCGCCACAACGCCGGCACGCTGGTTCTTGGCACCCTCACCGACGCATCCCTCGGCGAAAAGAGCCCAGAGGGCGACGATGGCCAGCGCGTGACTCGGCCTTCTCGCAGATGGGACCATCGAGGCTCATCTTGCCCCTGTGGGGCGCCGCATGGCAACCTCTGCCCGTGGGCTGCAGGGATCTCGCGATCGTCGCCGCGCTGCTGGTGGGTTGCGGGGCCGAGCCCGAGCCGGCGAGCCGTGTCGGCCATCGCGCGATCTATGCGCTCGATCGAGCGCTGAACGACCTGTCGATCGCGCGCTCCGAGGAGGGCGGGACGGTGATCGCCTGGACGGAGGGCGAGATGGGAAACGGCGACCCGGCGTGGCTCGAGCTGGGTTCGGGTGAGGTCCATCGGGCGGCGTTCCCGCCGGCCGTCTTCGGCCCCGCGGCCCGCGTGTGGAGCAAGCTCGTGAGCACGCCGGGCGGGTACGCGCGATTCGTCGGCCAGTTCACCGCGAACCCGATGCCGCTCTACCAGCTCGCGATCCTGGACGACGTGAGCCTCGAGTCCTTCACGGCGCTGCCCCGCATCTCGTTGCCCTCGCCGACGATGCTCGAGGCCATGGCGCTGCCCGGCCACGTCGTCGTCGTCGCGCTCGACTCGCAATGGCAGATCGTCGCCCACGAGGTGGAGCCCGAAGACAGAGCGCTGGCGGTCATCGGCCCGCTGTGCGACCTGGACCTCCGAGCGGCGAAGCTCGACGATGACGCGATGCTCGTCCTGGCGTTCGACTGCCTCGACACCCCGGGCACCCGGCTGCCGTTTCTGTTTCCCGTGAGCGTGAACCCGGGTCCCGATTCGCCCGTGCGAATCATGGGCGATCCGACATCCGACGACCTCCTCGCCATGGAGGTCGCGCGCTCGGCCCTGGGCACCCTGTGGCTCTCCGAGGAGGGTAGGCTCCGCTTGTTCGTGCAGGAAGCAGATGCCGAGAGCCTCGACCTCTCTGACCCCGTCCTCGAGGTCGAAGGCGCACAGAGCGCACGCCTCTTCGCATCGGAGAAGGCCTTCGTCGTCACCTACCGTACGCTCCAGGGCGCGGCGCTCTCACCGGAGACGACCGCGGTGACGGTCGTTCCCTCGGACCGGGAGGTCTCCGAGCCGTACGAGTGGCCGCTCGGAGAGGACGATTGCCCGATCACGGAATCCATGCCGACCGCGACGGGCCTCGAGTACGTCTGCGTGGGTCGCTGCCAGGGCGCCGGCTGTGCCGAGAGGTGGATCTACCACGGCACCGTCGAGCTGAGTTACTGAGTGTCGGCCGCCGCCAGGCAGGTAAGGCGGGCGTAGAAGACCTCGAGCTGCCCGTCGACCGCGTCGCTCCATGCGACCGCGTATCCGTCTGGCAGGGAGACGATTGCCGGCTCGGCGCTCGGGGCCAGGTCGGTCGTCACCCTCGAGCACTCGGTTGCGCTGCTGCACGCGGACCCGATCGTCAAGCTCAGGCCGCCCCGCAGAAGCTCGACGTCCGCGGGCGTGTCGTCGCCGCCCGTGACCCGCACGATCGCCCAGCGCGCGCCGCCGTCCTCGATCGCGATGCCCGGAGCTCGTGGATCGGATGACTGGTCGTGCGGGAACTCGCCGACCGGGAACCATCCGGCGGGATCCGGATTGTAGACGAAGCCCTGCTCCCCACCGGGCACCACCGGCACCACGATCCGGTCGCCCGTGGTGGCCGCCCGCAAGCGGCTCGTGAGCCCGGCGTCGATGGAGAAGCTCTCGGTTTCGATGCTGCCGTCCCTTGCGATGCGGGCCGAACCGGCCTGGCCCTCGTCCAGAAAGACGAGCAGGGCACCCTGCGAGTCGGCCGCGATCTCCGCCGAGTCCGCGCGGATCGACGTATCGTGCCGCGTCGCCTCCAGCGCGTAGCCGTCCGCGCGCCTCGCGAGATCCAGGAGGACCACCTCTCCGTCCTCGTCGAGCGCGGCGATCCACATGTGGTCGTCCACGGCGACGCCGCGCGGGGAGGAGAGCCCCTCGACGACGGACGACTCGTACTCGGCTCGGTCGACGCCCAGCTTCCCCAAGGTCGTGAGCGAGACCCTCAGGCCCTCCGCGTCAGCCGTGGCCACGGCAAACCCAAGCAGGGTCGGCACAGGGAAGACCGCGATCGACGCTGGCTGGGCCACCGCCTGGGTGAAGATCCCACCGTACTGCACGCCGTCGTCGAGGAGGTAGCGGGCCGCCGCCTGCTGGGCCAGTCCGTCCTCGTCGACCTCGAGCCAGGCGAGCGCGACGAACCCGAGATCCGCGAGCCGGGCCGTCGCCATCTCGACGCCGACCGAGCTCGTCGGGCTCGCCGTGATCCGGATCGGGGTTCCTACCTCGAGCGCGTAGCAGTTGTCCGGCGTGACCTCGTAGAGCGTGCCCTCGTCGATCACCTCGGGAGCGTCGGGCGGAAGGCGCTCGGGGCCGACGGCGACGAGCTCGTTGCACGCCGCCAGGGCGAGCGCGAGGACGGTGAGCGGTCTCGTCGGAAGGCTCGCCATCGACTCTCGCATCCGAGGATAGCGCCGTGGCCGCCAGGGTGGAATCCCGATGTCGGGCGCGCGGGGGGTGCGTTGCACGGACCCGGGTTCGGCATGGCCAACCCCAGCGGCGAGCCGGTTTGTTGATCTCCACCAGCATCGCCGGTAGGACGAAGCAACAGGCAACAGGCGACAGGCGACAGG